>NZ_JZRI01000074.1:0-316253 GCF_000952175.1 Pseudomonas sp. ES3-33
GCACAGTTGAGCTCATCAAGCACTCACCAGGAGCAGCACCATGAGCCTCAGACTTGGCGACATCGCCCCCGACTTCGAACAGGATTCCAGTGCCGGCACCATTCGGTTTCATGAATGGCTGGGCGATAGCTGGGGTGTGCTGTTCTCCCACCCGGCAGACTTCACGCCGGTATGCACCACCGAGCTGGGCTTTACCGCCAAGCTGAGAGACCAGTTCGCCGAGCGCGGCGTCAAGGCGATTGCCCTGTCCGTGGACCCGGTGGATTCGCACCACAAATGGATCGAAGACATCAACGAGACCCAGGACACCCAGGTCAATTTCCCGATTCTGGCTGACGCCGATCGCAAGGTGTCGGACCTTTATGATCTGATTCATCCCAATGCCAACGACACCCTGACCGTGCGATCGCTGTTCGTCATCGACCCCAACAAGAAGGTGCGGCTCACCATCACTTACCCAGCGAGCACTGGCCGTAACTTCCATGAAATCCTGCGGGTAATCGACTCGCTGCAACTCACCGACAACTACAAGGTGGCGACCCCGGCCAACTGGCAGGACGGTGATGAAGTAGTGATCGTGCCATCGCTCAAGGACGAGGAAGAAATCCAGAAGCGCTTTCCCAAAGGTTATCGCGCGGTGAAGCCGTACCTGCGCCTGACGCCGCAACCCAATCGTTGAAGATAAAAAGATCGCAGCCTCCGGCAGCTCCTACACGGATAGGCGGGCCCTGTAGGAGCTGCCGAAGGCTGCGATCTTTTTGAACCCACACCACAAAGCAGGGGATTTCAGGCCGTTTCGACGGCCTTTTTTTTTGCCTGGACATCCACTCTTTACATATCTCTTATTCGAATAACCAAATGAATAAATATGATTTATGGATATAACAATCAGCTGTTAAGGTCACTCCATCCAAGCGAGATCGCACACTGCGAATTGCCAAAATAGCTTAAGGAATTCCTGAATGCTGGTTGTCTCAATCGGTGGCAGTCCTAGCCAACGCTCCCGTTCCGGAGTGCTGCTGGACCACTCTCAGCGCTGGTTGCGCGAGCAAGGTGTGGAAGTGGTGAGTTACCAGGTACGGGACTTCCCGGCCGAAGACTTGCTGCATGCACGCTTCGATAGCCCCAAGGTGATCGACCTGCTGCAACAGATTGAAAACGCTGACGGCCTGCTGATCGCTACGCCGGTTTACAAGGCCTCGTTCTCCGGTGCACTGAAAACCGTGCTGGACCTGCTGCCCGAGCGCGCGTTGGACCACAAAGTGGTTTTACCCATGGCTACCGGCGGCAGTATCGCGCACATGCTGGCGGTGGATTACGCGCTCAAACCG
Source organism: Pseudomonas sp. ES3-33 (assembly GCF_000952175.1). Taxonomy (NCBI): domain Bacteria; kingdom Pseudomonadati; phylum Pseudomonadota; class Gammaproteobacteria; order Pseudomonadales; family Pseudomonadaceae; genus Pseudomonas; species Pseudomonas sp. ES3-33. Next base: position 1,332 of record NZ_JZRI01000074.1, read on the forward strand.
GTGCTGTCGGCGCTCAAAGCCCAGGAAATGTTGCACGGGATTTTCGCCGTGGACAGTCAGATCGCTTACGGCGAAGGCAGCGCCCAGGCGCAGTTGGCGCCTGAGCTGGAACAACGACTTAGTGAGTCGCTGGAGCTGTTTCTTATCGCCATGGCGCGACGGCCGAAACCGATCGATCCGAACCTGTTGAATGAACGTTTGCTGAGTGCTCGCTGGAGCATTTGAGCCCGCACTCAATCCACCCCTGAATTTGCTTCACTCCACCTTACTCAGCCGCTAACGGCCAAGCAGGTGCAGCCAAAACCCAACTGCAAAAAGGAGAGCGCTATGCGCACTGTCATTTTGCGTCGTGGTCTGGTCGCTCTGTTTGCTGCGGCTGTCACCTTCGGCGCCATTACTCAAGCTCAGGCCGAGACACTTCGAATCGGTTATCAGAAGTACGGCACCCTGGTGCTGCTCAAGGCCAAGGGTACTCTGGAGAAACGCCTCGCCGCCCAAGGCGTGGACGTGCAATGGACTGAATTCCCCGGTGGCCCGCAGTTGCTGGAAGGCCTGAACGTCGGCTCCATCGACTTCGGCGTTACCGGCGAAACCCCGCCGGTGTTTGCCCAGGCGGCCGGTGCCGATCTGCTCTATGTCGCCTATGAACCACCAGCGCCCCACAGCGAGGCGATCCTGGTGCCCAAAGACTCGCCGATCAAATCTGTGCAGGAACTCAAGGGCAAGAAAATCGCCCTGAACAAAGGCTCCAACGTTCACTACCTGCTGGTGCGGGCTCTGGAAGACGCCGGCCTCAAATACAGCGATATCCAGACCGTGTTCCTGCCGCCAGCCGATGCCCGCGCCGCGTTCGAGCGTGGCAGTGTCGACGCCTGGGTCATCTGGGACCCGTACCAGGCTGCGGCCGAACAGCAACTGCAGGCCCGCACCCTGCGTGACGGCAAAGGCATCGTCGACAACCATCAGTTCTACCTGGCGACCAAACCCTACGCGCAGAAAAATCCCGAGGTGATCAAGACTTTGGTGGAGCAAGTGCGCGCAGTCGGCGAATGGTCCAAGGCCAACCCTGAAGACGTGACCCAACAGGTTTCGCCACTGCTTGGCCTGCCGGCAGACATCACCCTGACGTCGGTGAAACGCCAGGGCTACGGCGCGCTATTCCTGACCCCGGAAGTGGTGGCCGCGCAACAGAAAATCGCCGACAGCTTCTACCAGCTCAAGCTGATTCCGAAGCCGCTGAGCATCAAGGACGTGATCTGGACGCCACCGGCGGCCGTTGCCAAAGCACCGTAATTCGACTTCCTAAGGAGACCACTCCATGAGCCTCAACATCTTCTGGTTCCTGCCTACCCACGGCGACGGCCATTACCTTGGCACCGCCGAAGGCGCTCGCGCCGTCGACCACGGTTACCTGCAACAGGTCGCGCAAGCAGCCGACCGCCTGGGCTTTGGCGGGGTGCTGATCCCCACCGGGCGCTCCTGCGAAGACTCGTGGCTGGTGGCCGCGTCGTTGATCCCGGTAACCCAGCGCCTGAAGTTTCTGGTCGCCCTGCGCCCCGGGATTATTTCCCCGACGGTGGCCGCGCGCCAGGCGGCGACGCTGGATCGGTTGTCAGGGGGGCGGGCGCTGTTCAACCTGGTGACCGGCGGGGATCCGGAAGAGTTGGCCGGCGATGGTCTGTTCCTGAGCCACGAAGAACGCTATCAGGCTTCGGTGGAATTCACTCGCATCTGGCGTCGGGTGCTGGAAGGTGAAACCGTTGACTACGACGGTCAGCACATCAGCGTGAAGGGCGCCAAGCTGCTCTACCCACCGATCCAGCAACCGCGTCCACCGCTGTACTTCGGTGGCTCGTCGGAAGCGGCGCAGGACCTTGCCGCGGAGCAGGTCGAGATGGTTCTGACTTGGGGTGAGCCGCCGGCCGCTGTTGCCGAGAAGATCGAACAGGTACGGGCCAAGGCCGCCAAGTTGGGGCGTACCGTGCGGTTCGGGATTCGCTTGCACGTGATCGTTCGGGAAACCAATGCTGAAGCCTGGCAAGCGGCGGACCGGCTGATCTCCCACGTGGATGATGAAACCATCGCCCGCGCCCAGGCGTCGCTGTCGCGCTTCGATTCGGTTGGCCAGCAACGCATGGCCGCGCTGCACGGTGGCAGTCGCGACAACCTGGAAGTCAGCCCCAACCTCTGGGCCGGTGTCGGCCTGGTGCGTGGTGGTGCCGGCACGGCACTGGTGGGTGACGGTCCGACAGTGGCCGCCCGTGTGAAGGAATACGCGGACCTGGGCATCGATACGTTCATCTTCTCCGGCTATCCACACCTGGAAGAGTCCTATCGTGTTGCGGAGCTGTTGTTCCCGCACCTGGATATCGAGCGTGCGCAGCTGCCCCAGGGTGCCAACTACGTCAGCCCGTTCGGCGAGATGGTCGCCAACGATATCCTTCCCAAAGCCGCGTCGCAGAGCTGAGGCGTGTCATGAAGAAAGTTATCCACAACCTGGCGCCCTGGGCGTTGCCGGTGCTGTTGCTGGCGGTGTGGCAGTTGTCGGTATCGGCGGGCTGGTTGTCGACACGGATTCTGCCGGCGCCGATAGCCGTCATTGAAGCCGGCGTGAGCCTGGTGCGCAGCGGTGAAATCTGGACCCATCTGGCAATTAGCGGCTGGCGTGCTGCCTTGGGCTTCACCATCGGTGGCAGCATCGGCCTGGTGCTGGGTTTCATCACCGGCCTGTCGAAATGGGGCGAGCGCCTGCTCGACAGTTCGGTGCAGATGGTGCGCAACGTACCGCACCTGGCGCTGATCCCTCTGGTCATCCTGTGGTTTGGCATCGATGAGTCGGCGAAGATTTTCCTGGTGGCCCTGGGCACATTGTTCCCGATCTACCTCAACACCTATCACGGCATTCGCAACGTCGATCCGGCGCTGGTGGAGATGGCGCGCAGTTACGGTTTGTCCGGTTTCAGCCTGTTCCGCCAGGTGATCCTGCCGGGCGCACTGCCTTCGATCCTGGTCGGTGTGCGCTTCGCGTTGGGCTTCATGTGGCTGACGCTGATCGTTGCGGAAACCATTTCTGCCAGTTCTGGCATCGGTTACCTGGCAATGAATGCCCGGGAATTCCTGCAGACCGACGTGGTGGTGCTGGCGATCCTGTTGTACGCGGTGCTCGGCAAACTGGCCGACCTCGCTGCGCGCGGACTTGAACGAGTATGGCTGCGCTGGCATCCGGCCTATCAGGCTGCCAAGGGAGGTGCCGCATGACGGCTCAACAACCTCCACGCTTGCTGCGCGGAATTCCACTGGCAGTGCGCAAGCTGCAAAAGACCTTTGGTACGCGGCAAGTGCTGCGCGAGATCGACCTGCACATTCCGGCCGGGCAGTTCGTGGCCGTGGTCGGGCGCAGCGGGTGCGGTAAAAGTACCTTGTTGCGCTTGCTCGCCGGCCTCGACAAACCCACTGGTGGTGATCTGCTGGCGGGTTCGGCGCCTTTGAGCGCTGCGCTGGAAGACACCCGCTTGATGTTCCAGGAAGCGCGTCTGCTGCCGTGGAAAAAAGTTATCGACAACGTCGGCCTCGGGCTCAAGGGCAACTGGCGGCCACAAGCACTGGACGCGTTGGAGTCGGTTGGCCTGGCCGACCGCGCCAATGAGTGGCCTGCGGCGCTGTCCGGTGGGCAGAAGCAGCGCGTGGCACTGGCCCGCGCGCTGATCCACCAACCGCGCTTGCTGTTGCTGGACGAGCCCTTGGGCGCTCTCGATGCCCTGACCCGGATTGAAATGCAGCAACTGATCGAACGCCTCTGGCAAAAGCACGGCTTCACGGTGTTGCTGGTGACCCACGACGTCAGTGAAGCGGTCGCGATTGCCGATCGGGTGATCCTGATCGAAGAGGGTGAAGTCGGCCTCGACCTCCACGTGGAACTACCGCGCCCTCGGGTTCGCGGTTCTCACCGGCTGGCGGCGCTGGAAACCGAAGTCCTCAACCGCGTGCTGTCACTGCCCGGCGAGCCGCCGGAACCCGAACCTGTTTCACCATTGCCCACGCAGTTGCGTTGGGCGCAATAACTCACCTTATCCAACGACAGGAACAACCTCATGACTATCAAGGCCATCAACGTTCGTAACCAGTTCAAAGGCTCGATCAAGGAAATCGTGCTGGGTGACGTGCTGTCGGAAATCGACGTGCAGACCGCTTCGGGTATCGTCACTTCAGTCATCACCACTCGTTCTGTCAAAGAGCTTGAGCTGGTGGTCGGCAGTGAAGTGATCGCGTTCGTGAAATCCACCGAGGTGTCGATCGCCAAGTTGTAAAGGGCGTGCACTGCGCACAACCCCGGAGGGTGTGAGCCCTTCGGGTTTTTTGTGTGCGTGATTCAGTGGAGTCAGCGGTGTGGCCATCGCGGGCAAGCCCGCTCCCACAGGTTGATTTGTCACTTACAAAATCTTTGTTCGCTGGAGATTCTTGTGGGAGCGGGCTTGCCCGCGATGAGGCCAGCATGACCTGCACCGTAGTCAGATTGAGTGAGCGCGCTTGGTCAGATAAGGCGGCAGATAAAGCCCCAGATACGCATCAAACACCCGCATCCCTTCCTCGGCCATGCGCGGCGTGATCTGCCCATGCTGCTGCACCGAACGCGCGTACACCCGATCACCCAATTCCATCGCCAACGCAAACACGTCAACATCGTCCGGCAGCTTCGGCAATTCAAAGTGATGATTGAACAGCTTGTACATCAGGTCCCCCAACTCGATGTCGTGCTGACGGTCAGCCTGTGTCACTTCGGTCAACCCATGCTGGGCGAGAATCAACTGTCGGGCGGCCGCGTCCTCGTCGTAGATGTCGAGCATGCGCTGTTCCACCAGCCGCGACAGGTCGCGCCAGCCATTGAGGGCGGTGTGGTCGATGGGGGCTTGCAGGCAGGCGCGAAAAGCGGCGTGGACGTCGGCCGTCAGCGCTTCGAGCAGGGACGGAACACTGGCGAAGAAATGGTAGACCGAGGAGGGCGGGATGTCTGCGCGCTCGGCAACGCTGTAGATCGACAGACTGCCTGCGCCTTCGGCAGCCAGCAGCGTGCGGGCGGCGTCGAGTATCGAGTCGATCCGCGCCTGGCTGCGGGCGCGGGGTTTGCGAACGTTGGCGGTGCGCGTCATCGGAGTGTTCCTGCAAGGGCAGCGAGCATTGTACGAGGCGCCCTGCACCTTGTCTGCACGGGGCGGCCTGCTGCCCAATAACATTACAGAGCAGTTTATCCTCCGACTTGTATGCTGCGTCCGTTCAAGGGTTGAACCGGGCGTGCATTCATCGGGTACAGCGCCTTGAATGCCTGCAGCTGCGTTGTAGATAGTTGCAGCACTGAGGAAAGCACATGCCAGCGCACACCTTCCGTACACGGTGGCGTCGTCAGCGATCCCGCGTAGGAGTAGTAGCGACGGTTTGAGGGTAATAGATTGGCAATGTTCAGCGTTTTCAGGGTTTCCATGCCGCCTGCATTGTCGGGCATGGCTGCCAGGATCGGTTCGAGGGTCGGGTTGTGTGTGCCCTCTTCAAATAGCAATGCGACCACAGCAAGCTCGCCTGCTGTGTTGCGGTAAACCAGATGCGCGTTGAGTGGGTAAGTCCGGCCCATGATTTTTTCTTCGCTGGGCGTATGGAAGTGCATCTGCACGAATGCGTACTTGCCTGAGGGTAAGGTGATACCGCCTGCGGCGGATGACGATACCTGGATGGTATGTCCGTTGTTCAGAATGGCAGCGGGGCCAGCTTGAAATGTGAACGCCAACGGGGCAATTTCAGTCTCAACCGCATCACGGATATCGATCGGAGACTGCGCTTGGCCGGACGTACAGCCTTCATATTCGCTGCTCAATCCTCCCCAGTTTTCCGCGCCGATAGGAGCGGTATAGCTCCAGTCAACCGGTTTGCCCGTCGTTGCCCCGGCGGTGTTGCAAGCACCGGAGACGATCAAGGCAAGAGCCGACGCCAATAGCTGTTTTTTCATGATCATTTTTTCACCACTCTGGTAGGAATTCCGGTAATGGTCCGGCGTTCCTGAGTGTGTGATTGCGCAATGTTCAGCTATGCAGTCCGCGTCCTACGTTTGCGTAGGATCATTCCTCTTTGCCAGTGGGAATGGCGAGAATAAAAAAAGCCGCCAGCTGTAAGGCTGGCGGCGTTATTTTTATTTGATGCGAATTTAAACAGTATGCAGATACCAGTTGTACTCAAGATCGGAGATGGAGTGTTCGAACTCCTCCAGCTCGCTCTCCTTACACGCGACAAAAATGTCGATGTATTTTGGATCGATGTATTTGGCCATCACTTCGCTGTCGTCCAGCTCGCGCAGTGCATCACGCAGGTTGTTCGGCAGGCTCTGCTCGTTCTGCTCGTAGGAGTTGCCTTCCACGGGCGCGCCCGGTTCGATCTTGTTGACCAGGCCGTGGTGCACGCCAGCCAGGACCGAAGCCATCAGCAGGTACGGGTTGGCGTCGGCGCCGGCAACACGGTGCTCCAGGCGGACCGCGTCGGCGGAACCGGTCGGTACACGTACCGCTACAGTCCGGTTATCCAGACCCCAGCACGGTGCGTTGGGCACGTAGAACTGTGCGCCGAAGCGACGGTAGGAGTTGACGTTCGGGCACAGGAAAGCCATCTGTGCCGGTAGGGTCTCGAGCACACCGCCGATCGCGTGACGCAGTGCGGCGTTCTGCTCGGGATCCTCGCTGGCAAAAATATTCTTGCCGTCTTTATCAAGGATCGAGATATGGACGTGCAGCCCATTACCTGCCTGGCCCGGGTAAGGCTTGGCCATGAAGGTGGTGTCCATCTCATGGTCGTAGGCAATGTTCTTGATCAGGCGCTTGAGCAGTACCGCGTAGTCACACGCCTTGATAGGGTCGGCCACGTGGTGCAGGTTCACTTCGAACTGCGCCGGGGCACTTTCCTTGACGATCGCATCGGCAGGAATGCCTTGCTCCTTCGCACCTTCCAGAATGTCCTGGAGGCAGTCGACGTATTCGTCGAGGTCGTCGATCAGGTAAACCTGTGTCGAGTGCGGGCGTTTGCCGGAAATCGGCGAGCGCGGAGGTTGCGGGCGACCGTTCACGTTCTCCTGGTCGATCAGGTAGAACTCCAGTTCGAACGCAGCACAGATCGTAAGACCCATTTCGTCGAACTTGGCGACAACCTGACGCAGGACTTCCCGGGGGTCGGCGAAGAAGGGTTCACCTTCGAGTTCGTGCATGGTCATCAACAGTTGCGCAGTAGGGCGCTTCTGCCAAGGCTCGTTGCACAGGGTGTCAGGGATTGGATAACAGATTCGGTCAGCATCGCCGATGTCCAGGCCCAGGCCGGTGCTTTCCACCGTCGAGCCGTTGATATCCAGGGCAAAGAGGGAGGCCGGCAGGTTGATGCCTTTCTCGTAAACCTTGTGGAGGCTGGTGCGTTCGATGCGCTTGCCGCGCACCACACCATTCATATCCGCAATCAGAAGGTCAACGTACAGAACCTCAGGATGTTCCTTAAGGAACGCGTTCGCTTCGTTAAGCTGAACGGCACGCGGGGGTACCGACATGATGCAACACCTTTGTTGTTAAAAATATCAATCATTGATCTCTTCGGGTTTCAGTCAACCCGAACGGCATGCCGAAGTCAAGCGAGGCCTTTTTTGCCCTAAAAAAGCGCCCATGAGGCTTTTTTGAGGCACTTTGGGGCATTTTTTTGCCCTCGGGCTTATTACCAGCCGCAGGCTTGAGCGGGCCGTGTTGTATTTTTTACGGGGGTGTTGTGTAAAAAAATGAACAAGGCTAAGCTCGAATCAAACCCATAACAGCAATAATACCGGGGTGTTTCATGTCTCGCCTGCCGTTCATCGGCGTCACCGGCTGCTCACGGCAGACCGATCAGCTGGCAGCGTCCGATATTCTGGACGGTCTGGATGGCATTCTCTTTACCGGCTCTGCATCCAATATAGAACCGTTTCACTCCAGCGGCCCGTACTTCGTAGCGCAGACTGCCGATAATTCTGCACGCATCACCCATACACCTGTTGCCCCACGCTTCTTTCGAGGCGAGCATTCATGTGCCCGGCAATTGCAAGGGCAATCTGTACCACACGACGCCGATGCGTCAAACAACGCCTGACTTATCAGAGTCCGGAAACTCAGCCTAAGAGGCATTTATGAGTCACAACCTCGACCAGCTCACCGATTGGTTGAAAGACCACAAGATCACAGAAGTCGAATGCATGATCGCCGATCTGACCGGTATCACCCGGGGCAAGATTTCGCCGACCAACAAATTCATTGCGGAAAAAGGCATGCGCCTGCCCGAAAGCGTTCTGTTACAGACCGTGACTGGCGACTATGTCGAAGACGACATCTATTACGAACTGCTCGACCCGGCCGACATCGACATGATCTGCCGTCCCGACCAGAACGCGGTGTACCTGGTGCCGTGGTCCGTGGAGCCCACCGCCCAGGTGATCCACGATACCTATGACAAGCAAGGCAACCCGATTGAGCTGTCGCCGCGCAACGTGCTCAAGAAAGTGCTGAAACTCTATGCCGACAAAGGCTGGCAGCCGATCGTGGCGCCGGAAATGGAGTTTTACCTGACCAAGCGCAGTGACGACCCGGACTACCCGTTGCAACCGCCAATTGGCCGTTCCGGTCGTCCGGAAATCGGTCGTCAGTCGTTTTCCATCGAAGCGGCGAACGAGTTCGACCCGCTGTTCGAAGACGTCTATGACTGGTGCGAACTGCAGGAGCTGGACCTCGACACGCTGATCCACGAAGACGGTACGGCGCAGATGGAAATCAACTTCCGTCACGGCGATGCCCTGTCCCTGGCCGACCAGATCCTGATCTTCAAGCGCACCATGCGCGAAGCGGCCCTCAAGCATGATGTGGCTGCCACCTTTATGGCCAAGCCCATGACCGGTGAGCCGGGCAGCGCGATGCACTTGCACCAGAGCATTATCGACATCGAGACCGGCAAGAATGTCTTCTCTAATGAAGACGGGACCATGAGCCAGCTGTTCCTGCACCACATCGGCGGGCTGCAGAAGCTGATCCCCGAGCTGCTGCCGCTGTTCGCACCGAACGTCAACTCGTTCCGCCGCTTCCTGCCGGATACCTCGGCGCCGGTAAACGTGGAGTGGGGCGAAGAAAACCGCACGGTGGGCCTGCGGGTGCCGGATGCCGGGCCACAGAACCGTCGAGTGGAAAACCGCCTGCCGGGTGCCGATGCCAACCCTTACCTGGCGATCGCCGCGAGCCTGCTCTGCGGCTACATCGGCATGGTCGAAGGCTTGAACCCAAGTGCGCCGGTGGTGGGACGTGGTTATGAACGCCGCAACCTGCGCCTGCCACTGACCATCGAGGACGCGTTGGAGCGCATGGAAAACAGCGCGACCGTCGAGAAGTACCTGGGCAAGAAATTCATCACTGGCTACGTCGCGGTCAAGCGGGCCGAGCATGAAAACTTCAAGCGCGTGATCAGTTCATGGGAGCGGGAATTCCTGCTCTTTGCCGTCTGATGCGCTGCGGCGCGGTAGGAAATAACCGCGCCCTCACTGCAAACTTAGGAGAATTCGCATGACTAGTAACAATCCGCAAACCCGTGAGTGGCAAGCACTGAGCAACGACCATCACCTGGCACCGTTCAGTGACTTCAAGCAGTTGAAGGAAAAAGGCCCGCGCATCATCACCAGCGCCAAGGGTGTCTACCTGTGGGACAGCGAAGGCAACAAGATCCTCGACGGCATGGCCGGCCTGTGGTGTGTGGCCATCGGTTACGGTCGCGACGAACTGGCTGACGCAGCCAGCAAGCAGATGCGCGAGCTGCCGTACTACAACCTGTTCTTCCAGACTGCTCACCCTCCCGTACTGGAACTGGCCAAGGCCATTGCCGATATCGCGCCGGAAGGCATGAACCACGTGTTCTTCACCGGCTCCGGTTCCGAAGGCAATGACACCATGCTGCGGATGGTGCGCCACTACTGGGCGATCAAGGGCCAGCCGAACAAGAAAGTCATCATCAGCCGCAAGAACGGCTATCACGGTTCCACTGTGGCCGGCGCGAGCCTGGGTGGCATGACTTATATGCACGAACAGGGCGACCTGCCGATTCCAGGCATCGTTCACATTGCACAGCCGTACTGGTTCGCCGAAGGCGGCGACATGACGCCTGAAGAGTTTGGCGTGTGGGCTGCCAACCAGCTGGAAGAAAAAATTCTGGAAATCGGCGTTGATAACGTCGGTGCCTTTATTGCCGAGCCGATCCAGGGTGCCGGTGGCGTGATCATTCCGCCTGAGACCTACTGGCCGCGCATCAAGGAAATCCTCGCCAAGTACGACATCCTGTTCGTGGCGGACGAAGTGATCTGCGGTTTCGGTCGCACCGGCGAGTGGTTTGGTTCCGATTTCTACGACCTCAAGCCCGACATGATGACCATCGCCAAAGGACTCACCTCCGGCTACATCCCAATGGGCGGCCTGATCGTGCGCGACGAAGTGGTGGCAGTGCTCAACGAAGGCGGCGATTTCAACCACGGTTTCACCTATTCCGGTCACCCGGTGGCGGCTGCGGTGGCGCTGGAAAACATCCGCATCATACGTGATGAAAAAATCATCGAGCACGTCCACGCAGAAACGGCACCGTATTTGCAAAGTCGCCTGCGGGAACTGAACGATCACCCACTGGTGGGGGAAGTACGTGGGGTAGGGCTGTTGGGGGCGATCGAACTGGTCCAGGACAAGGCCACTCGCAAGCGTTACGAAGGTAAAGGCGTCGGCATGATTTGCCGCACCTTCTGCTTCGATAACGGCCTGATCATGCGCGCCGTCGGCGACACCATGATCATTGCTCCGCCACTGGTGATCACCAAGGCGGAAATCGATGAGCTGGTGACCAAGGCTCGCAAGTGCCTGGACCTGACACTGAGTGCGCTGCAAGCCTAAGTGCTAGGCTCTGAGCGGGGTGCAAGGTTTGCATTTCGCTCAGGGCAAACAAAGGATGGGTCTTTCCTTGAAAGGCAGCCTCGGATCTTGCCAGACTACCGGTTGTTTCAGATGCCCGGCAAAGGCCGCTGAGCACGTGGTTAAAAAGAAAAATTGGAGCATTACCCATGAAGGCATTAGGTATGAAGATAGCTGGCAAGACCCTCCTGGCCATGTCCCTGATGGGCATGATGGCAGGCGCAGTTCAGGCGGACGATAAGGTTCTGCACGTCTACAACTGGTCTGATTACATCGCACCGGACACCGTCAAGAAGTTCGAAGCCGAGTCGGGCATCAAGGTGGTCTACGACGTATTCGACAGCAACGAAACGCTGGAGGCGAAGTTGCTGGCAGGCAAGTCCGGCTACGACATCGTCGTGCCGTCGAACAACTTCCTGGCCAAGCAGATCAAGGCTGGCGTTTACCAGAAACTCGACAAGTCCAAACTGCCGTTGTGGAAAAACCTCAATACCGACCTGCTCAAAGCAGTATCGGTGAGCGATCCGGGTAACGAACATGCATTCCCGTACATGTGGGGTTCGATCGGTATCGGCTTCAACGACGAAAAGGTCAAGGCAGCACTGGGCGCCGATGCACCAACCAATTCCTGGGACCTGATCTTCAAGCCTGAAAATGCTGCCAAGCTGAAATCATGCGGCATCAGTGTCCTCGATTCGCCAACCGAGATGATTCCGGTGGCGCTGCACTACCTGGGCTATCCGACCGACAGCCAGGACAAGAAACAACTGGCTGAAGCTGAAGCACTGTTCCTGAAAGTCCGTCCTTCGATCGGCTACTTCCATTCGTCCAAGTACATCTCCGACCTCGCCAACGGCAACATCTGTGTGGCCATCGGTTACTCGGGCGACATCTACCAGGCCAAGTCCCGTGCGGCTGAAGCCGGTGACAAGGTGAAGGTCAGCTACAACATTCCGAAAGAAGGTGCTGGCAGCTTCTACGACATGGTCGCCATCCCGAAAGATGCCGAAAACGTCGAAGGCGCCTACAAGTTCATGACCTTCCTGATGAAGCCGGAAATCATGGCAGAGATTACCAACGCCGTGCGCTTCCCGAACGGTAACGCTGCGGCAACACCGCTGGTTGATAAAGACATCACCAGCGACCCGGGCGTTTATCCACCAGCCGACGTTCTGGCCAAGCTGTACGCGATTGCCGACTTGCCGGCCGCTACCCAGCGAATCCTGACCCGCAGCTGGACCAAGATCAAATCGGGTAAATAAATAAACCTGCAGGAGCGAGCTCGCTCGCGAAGAACGCTGGAGCCCCGTTGGGTGCCAGGCATCCCGAGTTATCGTTGGCGACCATCGCGAGCGAGCTCGCTCCTACAGGGCTATATGCATAAAAGTTTTGCTGGAACGGTTTTTCGAGGGTAAGTTGCGCGCCGGTTTGTTGTCGGGCAGTCGAGGGCTGTCATGCAGCGCGGGGCAACTTGGGCCCAACTAATTTCAGAGGACCTCCACTTGCCTATTTCTTCTTTGTTTCGCAATGCCCTGTTGATGGCTGCCGGACTGACAGTTGCTGTCGGTGCCCAGGCCGCCGGTACGGTGCATATTTATAACTGGTCAGACTACATCGGTCAGACCACCCTGGAAGACTTCCAGAAAGAGACCGGCATCAAGCCGGTGTATGACGTCTTTGACTCCAACGAAACCCTGGAAGGCAAGTTGCTGGCCGGGCGCACCGGTTACGACGTCGTCGTGCCGTCCAACCACTTCCTGGGCAAGCAGATCAAGGCGGGCGCATTCCAGAAACTCGACAAGTCGAAGCTGCCCAACTATTCGAACCTCGACCCGGTGCTGCTCAAGCGCCTGGAGCAGAACGATCCGGGCAACCTCTATGCCGTGCCGTACCTGTGGGGCACTAACGGCATCGGTTACAACGTCGATAAGGTCAAGGCGGTACTGGGTGTCGACAAGATCGATTCCTGGGCCGTGCTGTTCGAGCCGGAGAACATCAAGAAGCTTCACAGCTGTGGTGTCGCCTTCCTCGATTCGGCTGACGAAATGATGCCGACAGTGCTCAACTACATGGGCCTGGATGCCAACAGTACCAACCCGCAGGACTACAAAAAGGCTGAGGCCAAGTTGCTGGCGGTGCGGCCTTACGTGACTTACTTCCACTCCTCCAAGTACATCTCGGACCTGGCCAACGGCGACATCTGCGTGGCTATCGGTTTCTCCGGCGACATGTTCCAGGCGAAAAACCGCGCTGAAGAAGCGAAGAAGGGCGTGAACATCGCCTACTCGATTCCCAAGGAAGGTGGCGCGCTGTGGTTTGACATGCTGGCGATTCCAAAGGACTCGAGCAACGTCAAGGAAGCCCACGCCTTCATTAACTATTTGCTGAAACCTGAGGTCATCGCCCAGGTCAGTGATTACGTCGGCTACGCCAACCCTAACCCTGGGTCGGACAAACTGATGGAGCAGTCCATTCGCACCGACGAAGCGGTTTATCCACCGCAGGCAGTCCTCGACAAGACCTACGTGTCCATCGAGCTGCCACCCAATATTCAACGTTTGATGACCCGCAGCTGGACCAAGGTCAAGTCGGGTAAATAGCTTCAAAACTATCCAAGGTTGGCTCACCTTGAGCGAACTGCACTCTGTTTTTTTGGGAGTTTCGTAAATGGCAGTTGCCTCCGGCGCCTACAAGAAAGCCCTCGAGGGCGACCAGACACCTAAACAGGTGCTGGTCAAAATCGACCGGGTCACGAAGAAGTTCGACGAGACGATTGCCGTGGACGATGTGTCCCTGGAAATCAAGAAAGGCGAGATTTTCGCCCTGCTCGGCGGTTCGGGATCGGGCAAGTCCACGTTGCTGCGCATGCTTGCGGGTTTCGAACGGCCTACGGAGGGGCGCATTTTCCTCGACGGTGTGGACATTACCGATATGCCGCCGTACGAGCGGCCGATCAACATGATGTTCCAGTCCTACGCCTTGTTCCCGCACATGACCGTGGCGCAGAACATTGCCTTCGGCCTCAAGCAGGACAAGATTCCCGCGGCTGAAGTCGACGCCCGCGTAGCCGAAATGCTCAAGCTGGTGCAGATGAGCCAGTACGCCAAGCGCAAGCCGCATCAACTGTCTGGCGGCCAGCGCCAGCGTGTGGCACTGGCGCGCTCCCTGGCCAAGCGGCCAAAGCTGTTGTTGCTCGATGAGCCAATGGGCGCACTGGACAAGAAACTGCGCTCGCAGATGCAGCTGGAACTGGTCGAGATCATCGAACGAGTCGGTGTAACCTGCGTCATGGTGACCCACGACCAGGAAGAGGCCATGACCATGGCCGAGCGCATCGCGATCATGCACCTGGGCTGGATCGCCCAGATCGGCAGCCCGATCGACATCTACGAAACCCCGACCAGCCGCCTGGTCTGTGAATTCATCGGTAACGTGAACATCTTCGAAGGCGAAGTCATCGACGACGCCGAAGGCCACGCGATCATTACCTGCAAGGACCTGGACCGCAAAATCTACGTGGGCCACGGCATCAGCACCTCGGTGCAGGACAAGTCGGTCACCTACGCGATCCGTCCGGAAAAACTGCTGGTTACCGCCGACATGCCGACGTGCGAATACAACTGGTCCAGCGGCAAGGTCCACGACATCGCCTACCTGGGCGGCCATTCGGTGTTCTACGTCGAGCTGCCAAGCGGCAAGCTGGTGCAGTCATTCGTGGCCAACGCCGAACGTCGTGGCCAGCGTCCGACCTGGGGCGACCAGGTCTATGTGTGGTGGGAAGACGATAGCGGCGTGGTACTCCGCTCATGAACATGCGCAAATTCAAACGCCGCCTCAATCGAATAATTCCCGGTGGCCGCCAACTGGTCATCGGGGTTCCGTTCATCTGGCTGTTCCTGTTCTTCATGTTGCCGTTCTTCATCGTATTGAAGATCAGCTTCGCCGAAGCCGACGTGGCCATTCCGCCTTACACCGAGATCTACAGCTTCATCGACCAGAAGCTCCAGGTGCTGTTGAACCTGGGCAACTACGCGATGCTGGGCGACGACGAGCTGTACATCGCCGCGTATCTTGGCTCGTTGAAGATGGCGCTGATCAGCACGGTCCTCTGCCTGCTGATCGGCTATCCGATGGCCTACGCCATCGCCAGTGCCCGCAAAGAGATGCAGACGGTGCTGGTGCTGCTGATCATGATGCCGACCTGGACCGCGATCCTGATCCGCGTGTATGCGTGGATGGGCATCCTCAGCAACAACGGCCTGCTCAACGGCTTCCTGATGACCATGGGCTGGATCAACGAACCGCTGCAAATCCTCAACACCAACCTGGCGGTGTATATCGGCGTGGTTTATTCCTACCTGCCGTTCATGATCCTGCCGCTTTACGCCAACTTGGTGAAGCATGACAACAGCCTGCTGGAGGCGGCCTCCGACCTGGGCTCGAGCACGTTCAACAGCTTCTGGAAAATCACCATTCCATTGTCCAAGAACGGCATCGTCGCTGGCTGCATGCTGGTGTTCATTCCGGTCGTGGGTGAGTTCGTGATCCCGGAACTGCTCGGCGGTCCGGAAACCCTGATGATCGGTAAAGTGCTGTGGCAGGAATTCTTCAACAACCGTGACTGGCCGGTGGCGTCTGCCCTGGCGGTGGTGATGCTGGCGATCCTGGTCGTGCCGATCATCCTGTTCAACCGTAGCCAGGCCAAAGAGATGGAGGGCAAGGAATGAAGCGCTTCCGTTTCTCGAGTTTCATGCTGGTAGTAGGACTGCTGTTCATCTATGCGCCGATGCTGATCCTGGTGATCTACTCGTTCAACGCCTCCAAACTGGTGACGGTATGGGGTGGCTGGTCGATCAAGTGGTACGTCGGCCTGATGGACAACACCCAACTGATGGGCTCGGTGCTGCGCTCGCTGGAGATCGCCTGCTACACGGCGGTTGCGGCGGTAGCGCTGGGTACACTGGCGGCCTTCGTGTTGACCCGGATCACCCACTTCAAGGGGCGCACGTTGTTCGGTGGCCTGGTCACCGCGCCGCTGGTGATGCCCGAGGTGATTACCGGTCTGTCGTTGTTGCTGCTGTTCGTGGCAATGGCGCAGATGATCGGCTGGCCCCAGGAGCGTGGCATCGTCACCATCTGGATCGCTCACACGACGTTCTGTGCCGCGTATGTGGCGGTGGGAGTGTCGGCGCGTTTGCGTGAGCTGGACCTGTCCATCGAAGAGGCCGCCATGGACCTTGGCGCACGGCCGTGGAAGGTGTTCTTCCTGATCACCATCCCGATGATCGCGCCATCGCTGGCAGCGGGGGGCATGATGTCCTTCGCGTTGTCGCTGGATGACCTGGTGTTGGCGAGTTTCGTTTCCGGGCCGGGGTCTACGACCTTGCCGATGGAAGTGTTCTCGGCCGTGCGCCTGGGCGTGAAGCCTGAGATCAACGCCGTGGCCAGTTTGATTCTGCTGGCGGTGTCGCTGGTGACCTTCCTGGTGTGGTTCTTCAGCCGGCGTGCGGAAGAGTCGCGCAAGAAAGCGATCCAGCAGGCCATTGAGGAAAGCGCTGCCGACTCATGGAAGCAACCGGACGTGCGTCGTGCGCAGGCACCGCAAGCCGTTTGAGTCTGTAGGCTCGAACACCTGTGGGAGCGAGCCTGCTCGCGATGAGGGTTTAACGTTCAACGAAGATGTTGAATGTCAGTCCGCAATCGCGAGCAGGCTCACGCCCGCAAGGGCTGTTCGCCGGGTGCGGAGTCCAGGTGCCGCAGCCCAGCAGCATGAAGTCTTCCACAGGTTTTTCAGCGGTCAGGAAATCCACGGGGACTTGCGGATGATCTCGACAAAGTTCATCGGCTTGAAACCTGGCTCACTGTCCACCAGCACATCCGCATTCACCGTGCCGAAGGTGGTGCCTGGCTTGTCCTTGAAGCCGTTGGCAAAGGCACACAGGATGCACTCCTTGAACCCTTCACCCCGTGGATGCGCATGCACCACCGCCTCGCGCTGCACGGTGGAAAACGTCGCGTAATCGATGCCCAGCACATCCATCTCGACCCCTGCTGTTACCAGGGCCACGTTGGGGCGAAGGTGTTGCGGCACTCCCGGCGTGGTGTGCAAGGCAATCGATAACCACACCTGTTCGATGTCGTCGTCGCTTAAGCCATAGGGCTTGAGGAAGGCTTTGGCGGCGTTCGCACTGTCGACCTCGAAACGCTCATCGGCAGAGCGGTGGCCTTCCACCAGGCCCAGGTCATGAAACATCGCGCCGACGTAAAGCAGTTCGGGGTCGTAGGCCAACTGCTGGCGTTCGCCGCTAAGCGCGCCGAACAGGAACACCCGGCGAGAATGGTGATAAAGCAGGTCTGACTCGACGTCGCGAATGTATTCGGTGGTGGCCCTGGCCAGGGCGCTGTCGGGGATCTGGATGCCGGCGATGTGGCTGCTCATGGGTGCTTTCCTCGTGGGAACGCCTTGGTGGCGCTGATGGAACAAGTCTGTTCCTGCACCACACAGCGGACAATCGAGCCATGGCTGCGATCCTTGCCAATGAACGTGCATATCGCGCCAGCCTCGCTTGTTTCGCCGCGATTGGCTAAGTTCCTGTAGGCGCGAGCTTGCTCGCGATGGAGCTGAACGATGAAGAGGACTGCCTGGACGAAATGGCGCCATTAAGTCCATTGCGAGCAAGCTCACTCCTGCTGGGGGCATTGAATGGGGGCAAGTCTGTCATGAGTAAAACCGTTGCCATTGTGGTCTTTGCCGGCGTTCAGTCCCTGGACGTCACCGGGCCCATGGATGTGTTTTCCGAGGCCAATCGTTTCCTGGCACCGGCCGACCACTATCGCCTGGAAGTGATTGGTGTCGAGCATGGGGTGATGGCCTGTTCCAACGGTTTGGCAGTCAATGCCCATCGGCATTACTGCGAAGCGCTGGATGACTATGACCTGCTTCTGGTGGCCGGCGGCCCGCAGTTGCCGTACATGAATTTCGGCGCAACTTTTGATGCCTGGCTGCGCGACGCCAGCGCTCGGGCGCAACGGTTCGGCTCGATCTGCAATGGCGCATTCATGCTTGCCCGAGCCGGGTTGCTGGAAGGCAAAACGGTGACCACCCACTGGGGCGATGCGGCGGCGCTGGCCGCTTTATGTCCTGGTACGCGTGTCGAAGCCGACCGGCTGTACGTGCAGGATGGCGCGCTATACACCTCGGCGGGGGTGACTGCAGGGATTGATCTGTCGCTGTTCCTGCTGGCCCAGGATCACGGCCCGGAAGTCGCCTTGAGCGTGGCGAAGCGCCTGGTGGTGTTCACCCAGCGCTCGGGCGGGCAGTCGCAGTTCAGTCCATTCCTCACGCCCCATGCCGAACCGACCTCGGCGGTGGCGCTGGTG
Organism: Pseudomonas sp. ES3-33; assembly: GCF_000952175.1. NCBI lineage: Bacteria > Pseudomonadati > Pseudomonadota > Gammaproteobacteria > Pseudomonadales > Pseudomonadaceae > Pseudomonas > Pseudomonas sp. ES3-33. Next base: position 19,685 of record NZ_JZRI01000074.1, read on the forward strand.
CAGCTCCATGTGCTGGCCAACCTCACCGGGGACCTGACCATCGCCGACCTGGCCAACGCCGCCAACATGAGCGCCCGTAATTTTTCCCGGGTGTTCGCCCGGGAAGCGAAGATCACCCCGGCGGAGTTCGTCGAAAGGGCTAGGGTGGATGCGGCGCGGGTGTTGCTGGAGAGCACCCGTGCACCACTGAAGACAGTGGCGTATCAGTGTGGTTTTCGCGATGCACAGCACATGCGCAGTGTGTTCAACCGGCGGCTGGGGGTGACGCCCCAGCAGTTCAGGCTGAATTTTGCGGTGGTGGTGTGAGGCGCAGGTCTGGGGTTGTCCATGCGGGCCCCATCGCGGGCAAGCCCGCTCCCACAATGGTCGCGCCGATCACAAATCATGTGTACGGCGCAGATCCTGTGGGAGCGGGCTTGCCCGCGAAGGCGTCAGCCCAGGCAACACAAATCTACTGAGCCACTGGCACCAACTTCAAAGTACTGCGCGTATTCGCCGCCACTTCCTCCTCATTGAGGTAAGCCTGGAAATAGACCCCTTCGATATACGCCTCGGCCTGGTCTTCATAGTGGCTGTTAAAGGGCACGCCGCTCTGACCGACCGGGTTGACGGTCAGGCTGTGGGCCGGGTCGGCGAAGTCGATCAGGCGCCGGGTCGACGGGCCATAGGTGACAGGCCAGGGCGCCGGGCCGATCTTCGCCGACAGGTTGTTGGGGACTTCATGAGTGCCCGGCGCGGGGAACGGGCCGACGTTGAAGACCTGGTCCAGCGGTTTTTGCTGCCCTACCGGATGACCATGGGTCAGGGTATGCGCCTTGCCCCACTGCCACTGCGCGAAGTCTGCGCCAAGCGTGTTCCGAAGGTGCACCAGGCTCGCTTGCCATGCCACCTTGACCGTGTCGGCGCGGGTTTCCTTCACCAGGGTGTCGCGGTTGTCCCACCACGGTGAATCAGCGCTGGCGGCCAGGCGCGGCAGTGCGGCATCGATCACCCGGGTCGACAATAGGGTGTCGAAAAACCCATCGCCCAGCTCGTCATGCATGGTCGCGTCAGTCAGGTTGAACAGGAACTGGTTGAACAGCGTGGCATTGGTGGAGTCCAGCGGGTAATCACCTTGCCACTGGGCCAATTGCTCCACCAACCGCAGTTCGGCAGGATCGCTCACCACTTCGCGTAACACCGGCAACAACGGGGCGAGCAAGCGTGGCCCGTAGCCGGTGGTGGTGCCCAGTTGCAGCTTCTGGCTGGCTTCCAGGTCCCACTTGACGGCTTTGTCGCCGAGCTGGCGATTGAGCTGCTGGCCACGATCCGCCAGGTTGTAGTACCCGGGGATGTCCATGCCGGTTGGCGATACCGGCTGGAAGTTGGCCGACACGATATAGCCCCGCGGCGGATTTTCTTCCTGAGGGTTGGCGCTGAACGGGTAGAAGCCGTCCTTCTCCGCCTCGGCAGTGCTGCCATCGAGAATAAAGCCACCCCGCACGCCCGCGGGGCGCCTGGGTAGCTGCGCTGCCGCCCACCAGCCAATGTCGCCCTTGGCATTGGCCCAGACGATGTTCAGGCCGGGCGCCTGGACCTTGGCTGCGGCACTGCGCGCCTTGGCCAGGGTGTCGGCGCGGTTGAGCTGGTAGAAGCCTTCGAGAATCGGGTTCGGGCTTTCGAGGAAGCCCCACCACATGGCGATCGGGGTCTTGCCCACATTCGCGCCCAGCGCATCGTTGACGATCGGCCCATGGGGCGACTGGCGCAGTACCAGGGTCACTGGGGTCTGACCCTTAACCGCTATCTGCTGCTCGCTGGAGGTCATGTCCACCCACTTGCCGCGATACCAGACCTGGTTGGGGTTGTCCGGATTGACCTTCTCGGCGATCAGGTCCAGGTCATCGTTCTGGAACATGGTGATGCTCCAGCCGAAATCGTGATTCAGGCCGAGTGACGCAAACGGCATCAGCGCCTGATAGTGACCGTAAAGGTCAAAGCCGGGTGCCGAGAGCTGCGCCTCATACCATACCGACGGCGCCGAGAAGCGAATGTGCGGGTCACCCGCCAGCAGCGGCTTGCCGCTCTTGGTGCGGCTGCCGGCGACGACCCAGGCGTTGCTGCCTTCGAACTGCGGCAGGCCGTGTTCCGCCAGGGCCTGTTCACTTAGGCGGGCGAGGGCGTTGAGGTCCTTCCAGTCGACACTGGCAAGGGGCCTGGCAGCGCCACCCTGGTGATTGGCCAGCACGCCTTTGGGCTGCCAGTCGAGATCGAACACATTGAGGTAGTTCGCACCAAGTTGATCACGCACGTAGGTCAGCAGGGGCTCGGTACGAAACGCTGCGGCGAAACTGTAGGCCATGTAGCCGGCGATGCTGATGGTGTCCTGTGCGGTAAACGGGCGCTTGGGAATGCCCAGCACGTCGAACTCGACCGGTCGCGCATGGCTGTCCTGGTACTGATTGATGCCATCCAGATACGCCTGCATGGCGATAAACGCCGGCGACTGTTGATCCAGGTTGGCGAAGTAGGTCTCAGCGCGCTCCCGGATGCGCAGGCTACGCATCAGCTTGTCGGTATCGAGCAGTTTGGGCCCCAGCACTTCGGCCAGTTCACCCCGGGCGAGGCGACGCAGGACTTCCATCTGGAACAGCCGGTCCTGGGCGTGCACATAGCCCAGCGCGCGGTACAGGTCGGGTTCGTTTTCGGCGCGGATATGCGGGACGCCGCGTTCGTCGTAGCGCACCGTGACCGGACCCTGCAGGTGTTGCAGTTCAACCATGCCCTTGCGCGTCGGCTGTTTGCTGTAGACATACCAGCCAGCGCCGGCAGCGAGCAGCACAACCAGCAGGACGAGAACGGTCAGGAGGCGTTTCATGGTGATTTCCTTGTTCTTGTTATGAGTGACAGCAATTCCCTGGCGACACTGTTTAACACGACCTGCCGCGACGGCCCATCGCCCTTAGGAGGGATTCGTATTGCCGGATCTTCCCTACTTCGTTGCCGCCACAGGCCAGGGGCAGTAACACCCCACCGCCAGTGTGTGAGTGGCGCTCACCTCACGCCCTTCGTTCAGCGCCTGCAGGATCGGTTCGATGAAGCTGTTACTGGAATTGCACGTCAGGCCTTCGCTGTAGGGGCCAAAATAGGCCAGTTTGCCGGTTCGATCCCATATCGCCACGGCGGGGCTGGCGGGGATCTGCTCGGAGCCAGGCAACACGTTGATGTTTTTCAGCCCGCCGAGGGTGCTCGGTAACTGCCCGTGACTACCGGGTTTTTGCACCGAGTAGAACTCGATGCCCTGTGGAACATAACGCTCGACCAGCTCACTGAGATGCTGCTGGTTGCCGACATTGCAGGGGCACGCAGGGTCCCAGAAGTGCACCAGGCGAATGGCCCCGGGGCCTGCAAGGTCGTCCGGCAGACGCAAGGGGTCGCCGGAGAATACTGCCGTATGTTCACTGAATGCGCGCAGGTAGCGACCTTGAAACCAGTCGTATGCCGCCCACAGTACGACGGCGCACACGAGGGTGAGCAGGCTGGCGAGCAGTGTGGTGCGGTAGGCCGGGCGCATGGAATGCTTTCCTTGGAGGTCGGTTAGCTTGCCATGCTTGCCGGGACAGATGAATATCGCAGGCCGATAAAGTCCGTTTCACTTGCTGGAAATTGCTCATGTCTGCCACTTTCGCCCCCGATCACTTGCGCGCCAGCCTGCGGCCATTGGCCGATGCCCAGCCGTTGTCGGAGCAAGCGCGGGCGTATCGGCACTTTTATGGCCTGGATTTTCCCGGGCGCGAACTGCGCACTGGCCTGGGCCGATTCGAGGCGGGTGGTTATCAGCTGGTCAGTCAGTTCTGGTGGCCGGCGCGGGCGAAAGCGACGTTGTTCCTGTTTCACGGTTTCTACGATCACACCGGGTTGTATCGGCACGTGATCGACTGGGCGCTGGATCAGGGCTTCGCCGTCATTGCCTGCGACCTGCCGGGGCATGGCCTGTCCAGTGGCGAGCGGGCGAGCATTCGGGATTTCAGCGAGTACCAGGACACGCTGCAGGGCTTGTTTGCCGAAGCGGAGTCGATTGATCTGCCGCAGCCGTGGCACTTGTGCGGGCAAAGCACCGGGGGTGCGATTGTGATTGATCATGTGCTCAACGCGGGCGCGCAAAGCCCAGCCCAGGGCCAGGTGATTTTGCTGTCGCCACTGGTTCGACCACGGGCGTGGGGTTGGTCACAATTGAGTTATCACCTGCTCAGGCCCTTCGTCAAAGGTATCGCCCGGCGCTTCAGCGAAAACTCCAACGATCCGGAGTTCCTGCCCTTCCTGCAAGCCGACCCGCTACAACCGCTGCGCCTGCCCACCGCCTGGGTAGGCGCGCTCGCCCGTTGGGTCAAGCGCATCGAGGCAGCACCGCACAGCTTGCGTCGGCCGCTGATCGTGCAGGGGCAGGCGGACATGACGGTGGACTGGCAGCATAACCTTGGGGTGTTGCGGACTAAATTCGACCGGCCGCAGGTGTTGATGCTGCCTGAGGCGCGGCATCATCTGGCGAATGAGACGCTGGCTTTGCGGGCGGAGTATTTCGGGTTCTTGACCAAGCGGATCAAGGGGCGGAATTTGTAGCGGCAGTGATCGCCCCATCGCGGGCAAGCCCGCTTCCACAGTTGACCGAGTTATCCAGCCGAATGTGGTCCATGTTGGAGCGGGCTTGCCCGCGAAGAGGCCCTCTCGGGCGCTGAACATCATTCGCCAGGATTAGTTTGCCCCACCGCCAACCCCGCCCGAATAGCTGCCAGCGCCGCCTGGTAATAAGCCTTGCCTTCGGTCGATTCGGCAAAGGTCGCGAACTCTTCCAGCTCGGTATCCGACAGGTCGCGATAGACGTACAGCAAGGTGTTGTTCAGGTCGCTGCCGATCTGGTCCATCAGGCGCTGGCGCTGACCATTCAACATGCCCTGAGCCTGGCCGCCACCCAGCAGGCCGGGGATCATGGAGCTCAGACTGTCCGCCGCGACGCCGGCAATCGCCAGGCTGACTTCGGCGCCCGCTTCGCGCGCAGGCAGGGCCTGGGCCAGATGTCCGATGATCAGCAGGCGCGTGTCACTGGCCTCGATTTTCGGCAAGCCCTTGGCATTCTTCGCCAGCTGATCGCGGCGGGTTGCCAGCAACTCCGCCGCGACGATTTTTTTGCCCAGCGGTGACTGGAAAAAGGCCAATGCCGGCTTGGGATCGGCCAGGGTCTTGCGCAGTTGTGCCTCGGCCCGCTGATCGACCGCTTGAGGCGCAAAACGCTGATTGCTGTTGTTCACCAATGCCTGGAACACTGCCGGTGGCAGGCTGTTCTGGTAACGCTGCTGTGCCGCCGACAAGGCATCGTTAAAATGCGCGCGTTGTTCCGGCCAACCGGCGACCTTGTACAACTGGTCGTGGTCGTCTGCCCAGGCGGGTAAAACGCAGAACATCAACAGTGAGAAAAGCAAACGACGCATTAGGGACTCCTGTCAGCAGGCGACTATTCTCCGTGTGGCATTCGGACTTGTCGAGAATTCGTATCAAGCCGCTGCATGGCTCTGTCGGATTTGCAGGCACAGGAATACTATGCGCGCCATGCAAATACCCTCTGATCATCCGCTGCTGTTACGTATCGTCGACGACCTGGCCACACATGGCTGGTCGCAGCAGAATATTTTCCTGCCTCTGGGTCTGACCCGGGAACTGGCTGCTGAGTGCCATAAACGTTCAGCCGAAGGTGAATTGGCGCCTGCCGCCGTGGGTCGCGGGCCCACTTCGGAGATTCGCGAGGGCATTCGTGGTGACCGCATTCAGTGGATCGAACCCGGCCAGGCGCTGGCGTGTGACAGTTATCTACAGCTGATGGACAGCCTGCGCGAGGCGATGAATCGGGGCCTGTTCCTCGGCCTGGAGGATTTCGAAAGCCATTTCGCGCTGTACCCGCCAGGCGCCTTTTACCTCAAGCACGTCGACCGCTTTCGCGACGACGACCGGCGCATGGTGTCGGCGGTGGTCTACCTGAATGATGCCTGGCTACCCGAGCACGGTGGCCAGTTGCGCATGTACCTGGACGAAGGCGTGCAGCATGACGTCGTGCCAACCGGCGGCTGCCTGGTGGTCTTCCTGTCCGGCGAGGTGCCCCACGAAGTCCTGCCCGCCAGCCGAAATCGCCTGTCGTTGACCGGCTGGTTCCGGCGTCGCGGCAACGAGCCCTTCTGACCATGCAGAAAATTCTGGTAAGCCGCTGCCTGCTGGGTCACCGCGTTCGCTACGACGGCGGTGCCAGTGGGCCTTTCGATCAGTTGCAGCAATGGGTCGGTGAGGGTCGGGTCGTGCCTTTGTGCCCCGAGGTGGCCGGCGGCTTGCCGACTCCCCGGGCTGCTGCGGAAATCCCCGGCGGGCAGGGCGGTGAAGTGCTGGATGGGCGGGCCGCGGTCATCACCACTGATGGTGCGGATGTCAGCGCCGAGTTCCTGTCGGGGGCTTGTCAGGCCCTGGAACTGGTGCAAAAGCACGGCATCCGGATTGCGGTGCTGAAGGCCAACAGCCCGTCGTGCGGGAATCTGTTGACTTATGACGGGACGTTCAGCGGTGTGAAGGTCAACGGTGAGGGCGTCACAGCGGCATTGCTGCGACGCCACGGGGTGCAAGTCTTCAGCGAGCTGCAACTGCCGGAAGCGGCCCGTGCTTTGACCGCACAAGACTAACCGCCCGAACACGTTTCCTTTGGGAGCGAGCCTTCTCGCGTTGGCGGCCCGTCACTCAACACTTTAGCTGGATATGCCGGCCTCATCGCGAGCAGCGCGCTCCCACAGGGTTATCCATCTGCCTCGGCTCAGGGCTTCGGCGCCACACTCGTATCCGCACCAAACCACTTCTGCGACAGTGCCTGCAGGCGTCCGTCCGCCTTGATCCGCCCCAGCGCATTCTCCAGGCTGGCATGAAACGCCGGGTTGCCCTTCTGGAACGGAATGGCCAGTTTCACCGGCACAGCCGCCTTGGGTTTGTCCTGTGCCAGGCTCTGCACCAGCAGTATGGAGCGCGGCTCCGCTTCTTTCTGCGCGATCAGATCCGCCTTGGCATAGCTGTAAGGTTCGGTGAAGTCGAAACGATCCTTCAGATCCGGGGTCAGTGCTATGTGGTTGATGGCGACGTCGTATTTGCCGCTTTCAACCCCAGGCAACAGCTCACTGGCATCGGCAACGACGAAGTCGGCCCGCACGTCCAGCTCTTGGGCCAGCAGCTGGCCCAGTTCGACTTCAAAGCCGGCGAGCTTGCCGTCGTCCTTGAAATTGAAGGGTGGTGTATTAGCCTCAAGAGCGATGCGTAGTTCGCCACGGTCGTTGATGTCGTCAATCAACTCGGCATGAGCCAGTGGGCTCAAAAGGGGTAGCAGGCAGATCAGGCCAGGCAAAAAACGCATGGTCACTCCTTTGAATTCATTATTGCGAGGCTCTGGATCGGCTCGCTTTGCTATGGTTGTCGAGTGCCTTCGACAACAAATGGTCATGAAGTTGTCATGACTGCGCAGATTTTACGTAAAAACTGGAGAAGAGAATGAAAACCTTTATGTCACGAGCAGCATTGGCTGGCCTGTTGATGGGGGCTTCGATGCTGGCAACGGCAGCCACTCCGGCTCCCAAGGGAGCAGAAGCGTTCATCGTGTCGCCCGAAGACGGCGCCAAGGTGCCACAGGAATTCAAGGTCAAGTTTGGCGTCAAGGACATCTCCCTGGCCCCGGCTGGCGATACGACCAAACACACCGGTCACCACCACCTGCTGATTGATGTCAAAGAGCTCCCAGCCGCCGGTCAGCCGATTCCGACGGACGCCAACCACATGCATTTCGGCAAGGCGCAGACCGAAGCGACCATCAAGCTGCCGCCAGGCAAGCACACCTTGCAGCTTGAGCTGGGTGACAGCGGCCACATTCCGTTCGATCCGCCGATCGTGTCGAAAAAGATCACCGTGACTGTAGAGTAATTTTTCGCAGGCATGAAAAAGGGAGCCCGAAGGCTCCCTTTTTTGTCGCTCAACATCGCTGTCAGAACAATACGCGGCAACGAATGGTGCCGTTGATGTGCTGCAGCTTCTCCTGGGCGATCTCCGAGTAGTCGGCGTCGACGTCGATCACTACGTAGCCGACTTTCTCGTTGGTCTGCAGGAACTGACCGGAAATGTTGATGCCGTTTTCGGCGAAGACCTTGTTGATCTCGCTCATCACGCCCGGAATGTTCTCGTGGATGTGCAGCAGGCGATGCTTGCCAGGGTGAGCCGTCAGGGCCACTTCCGGGAAGTTCACCGACGATACCGAGGTACCGTTATCGCTGTACTTGACCAGCTTCTCAGCCACTTCCAGACCGATGTTGGCCTGCGCCTCGGCGGTGGAACCACCGATGTGCGGGGTCAGGATAACGTTGTCCAGGCCACGCAGCGGGCTTTCGAACTCTTCGTCGTTGGAGCGGGGTTCTACCGGGAACACGTCGATGGCTGCGCCGATCAGGTGTTTGTCCTTGATCGCGTCCGCCAGGGCGTCCAGCTCGACCACGGTGCCGCGCGCAGCGTTGATCAGGATGCCGCCCTTCTTGATGGCGCGGATTTCCTTCTCGCCGATCATCCACTGGGTCGCAGCGGTTTCCGGAACGTGCAGGGTGACGATGTCGGACATGCCCAGCAGGTCGTGCAGGTTGCCGACCTGGGTCGCGTTACCCAGTGGCAGCTTGGTCACGGTGTCATAGAAGTACACTTGCATGCCCAGGCCTTCAGCCAGTACCGACAGTTGGGTACCGATCGAACCGTAACCGACGATGCCCAGCTTCTTACCGCGGATTTCGAAGGAATTGGCCGCGCTCTTGATCCAGCCGCCACGATGGCAGGAAGCGTTCTTCTCGGGGATGCCACGCAACAACAGAATCGCTTCGGCCAGCACCAGCTCGGCTACGGAGCGAGTGTTGGAGTACGGTGCGTTGAACACTGCGATCCCGCGTTCGCGAGCCGCGTTCAGGTCGACCTGATTGGTGCCGATGCAGAAGCAACCGACAGCGACGAGCTTCTTCGCGTGATCGAAGATCTCTTCGGTCAGTTGCGTGCGGGAGCGGATGCCGATGAAGTGCGCATCAGCGATCTTTTCCTTCAGTTGGGCTTCCGGCAGAGAACCAGTGAGGTACTCGATGCTGGTGTAGCCCGCCGCCTTGAGGACGTCGACAGCCGATTGGTGGACGCCTTCGAGAAGAAGGAACTTGATCTTGCTCTTATCGAGAGAAGTCTTGCTCATCTGCGTAAACCTGTATCCCGGAGAAAAATGGCAGGAAGTCAGCAGTCGCTGACCCCGGACGGCAGGAACGCCGTCGCCGCAGAATCGCCTTTGGGCACTATGCTGCGGGGTCGGTATGCTAGCATAGGCGCCCCGCTAAACACTCATTCCTGCGACGTGAAGCGTTCTCAGGATGACCATGAATTGTTCGAGAGTTCTGTCGATGACCAATCCTGCCCTGATTGATGAGCTGAAGACCCTGGTTGAGCCTGGCAAGGTGCTGACCGATGCCGACTCCCTCAATGCTTATGGCAAGGATTGGACCAAGCATTTCGCCCCGGCGCCCACCGCGATCGTGTTTCCCAAGACCACCGAGCAGGTTCAGGCCATTGTCCGTTGGGCCAACGAACGCAAGGTGGCACTGGTGCCATCCGGCGGTCGTACCGGGCTTTCCGCCGCCGCCGTGGCAGCCAACGGCGAAGTGGTTGTGTCGTTCGACTACATGAACCAGATTCTTGAGGTAAACCTCACCGATCGCACCGCCGTGTGCCAGCCGGGGGTGGTCACCGAGCACCTGCAGAATGTCGCCGAAGAAAAGGGCCTGTACTACCCGGTAGATTTCGCCTCGGCCGGTTCCAGCCAGATTGGCGGTAATATCGGTACCAATGCCGGCGGAATCAAGGTGATTCGCTACGGGATGACCCGCAATTGGGTCGCCGGCATGAAGGTCGTCACCGGCAAGGGTGACCTGCTTGAGTTGAACCGCGACCTGATCAAGAACGCCACGGGCTACGACATGCGTCAGCTGTTCATCGGTGCCGAAGGGACCCTGGGTTTTGTGGTCGAAGCGACCATGCGCCTGGATCGCGCGCCGAAAAACCTGACTGCCATGGTGCTCGGTACCGCCGATTTCGATTCGATCATGCCGGTACTGCACGCTTTCCAGGACAAACTCGACCTGACGGCCTTTGAATTTTTTTCCGACAAGGCCCTGGCCAAAGTCATGGCGCGCGGTGATGTTCCGGCGCCTTTCGAAACCGATTGCCCGTTTTACGCGCTGCTGGAATTTGAAGCGACCACTGAAGAAGTGGCCAACCACGCCCTGGAAACCTTCGAACACTGCGTCGAGCAGGGCTGGGTGCTGGACGGTGTGATGAGCCAGAGCGAAACCCAGCTGCAGAACCTCTGGAAGCTGCGCGAATACATCTCCGAGACCATCTCCCACTGGACTCCGTACAAGAACGACATTTCGGTCACCGTGTCGAAAGTGCCGGCGTTCCTCAAGGAAATCGACGCGATCGTCGGCCAACACTATCCGGATTTCGAAATCGTCTGGTTTGGTCACATCGGCGACGGCAACCTGCACTTGAACATTCTCAAGCCGGATAACCTGAGCAAGGACGAGTTCTTCGCCAAGTGCGCCACGGTCAACAAGTGGGTGTTCGAAACCGTCCAGAAGTACAACGGTTCGATTTCCGCCGAACACGGCGTGGGCATGACCAAGCGTGACTACTTGACCTATAGCCGTTCAGAGGTTGAGATCGAGTACATGAAAGCCGTCAAGGCAGTGTTCGACCCGAACGGCATCATGAACCCGGGCAAGATTTTTGCTGTTTGACTTTCGAACTTAAGCGCTACGAACCAGGAGCCGGTCAATGAGCTATCAGCACCAGTATGTCGACGGTACGCGTATCCACTTTCCACTGGGCAAAGTGGTCTGCATCGGTCGTAACTACGCCGAACACGCCAAGGAACTGGACAACCCGGTGCCTACCGAACCGCTCCTGTTCATCAAGCCGGGCAGTTGCGTCGTGCCGCTCGAAGGCGGCTTCAGCATTCCGACCGAGCGTGGTTCGGTGCATTACGAAGCAGAAATCGCCGTATTGATCGGCAAGCCGCTGTCGACCAAGCCAAGCCGGGAAGAAGTGCTGGATGCGATCTCGGGTTTCGCACCGGCCCTGGACCTGACGCTGCGCGACAAGCAGGCTGAACTGAAATCCAAGGGCCTGCCCTGGGAAATCGCCAAGTCATTCGACGGCGCGGCGGTGATTGCGCCGTTCGTATCCGGCAGCACCTTCGCCGACCTGACCGACATCGGCATTCGCCTGACCATCAATGGTCAAGTTCGCCAGGACGGCAACAGCAGCGCCATGCTCAACCCTATCGTGCCGATGATCCAGCACATGGCCGGATGCTTCTCGCTGCAGGCCGGTGACGTGATCCTGACCGGCACGCCAGTGGGCGTTGGCCCGCTGAATGTCGGCGACGAACTGGTCATCGAATTGCCCGGCGCCAGCAGCTTTACCACCAGCGTCCGCTGACAGCACACCCTCCCGTGGAAGCAAAGCTGCCTGTGGAGAGCTGCCTGTGGGAGCAACGCTTGCTCGCGATAGCGGTCCACCATTCAACTTCAATGTTGAATTCAAAGGCCTCATCGCGAGCAAGCGTTGCTCCCACAGGAATTGCATCCCAACCGGGATTGCTCCCATGACTCCCATTCATGACTATCCGGAATCCATCCGTTAATGGCCAACCCACCGCTGCCCACGCTGAAACCTGCCCGCCGCCCGCGCTTTTTCATGCGCTGGTATTACTGGCTATTGCTGGTTGCCGCCATAACCTATGGCCTGGCCATTGCCATGCATTGGGATGACCGCGGTGCGCTCTGGTTGCAGGAACGTTTCGAAAGCCCCGCCGAGCGCCAGGAAAGTATCTGGCTGCCGAATTACACCGCAATCATCGACGCCAAATTGCTGCCAGGCATGGAGAAGGACGAAGCGTCCGACCTGGCGTACAACCCTCAGACCAAAACCCTGTTCTCGGTCATGGGCAAGAACCCGTTCCTCGTCGAACTGTCCTTGCAGGGCGACGTGCTGCGCAAGATGCCCCTGGCCGGCTGGAGCAATCCGGAAGGCCTGACGGTGATGGGCAATGGCCTGATGGCCATCGTCGACGAGCGCGAGCACCTGCTGTCCATCGTCAAGGTCGATGCCGATACCCGGGAGCTGAACATCGGCGACTTCCCCAAGTACGATCTTGGCCCTTCGAAAGATCAGAACAAGGCGTTCGAAGCCATCGTCTGGGACTCGCGCAATCAGCAGATGTTGTTAGGTGAAGAGCGTCCACCGGCGCTGTTCACCTGGAAAAGCAGCGACGGCGTCTCGCTGGCGGGCGACAAGCAGAAGCTCGACAGTGACGAACTGGACCTGCGTAATCTGTCTGCCCTGGCCATCGACCCACGCACCGGCCATACCCTGGTGCTGTCAGCCGATTCCCACCTGCTGCTGGAGCTGGACGAGCAGGGCAAGCAGGTCAGCTTCATGACCTTGCTGGGGGGCTTCAACGGGTTGGAGAACACCATCCCCCGAGCCGAAGGCGTGACCATGGATGACGCTGGCAACCTGTACATGGTGAGCGAGCCGAACTTGTTTTACCGCTTCGAAAAACAACACTGATCCGAAAAACACGCTGAAAACCTGTAGGAGAAATTTGGACGTTGTAGGCGCAGGCAAGTGGCCATTAAGCTTCAGTTCAGACAGGCGTGGTATTTCATCCGCCTGTTTTGAATCCGAGCACACCAGAATGCGTCGATTGGCCCGTCCCAAATCTCTGATCCTGATCTTCTTAGTCATTGCGCTGATCGCCCTCGTAGCCATGGGCCAATACCTGCGCCTGTTCGAGCGCGGCTGGTTCAACCTGCATGCGCTGTGGCAGGCCGAGAGCGCACTTTCCATTGGTCTTGATCGTTATCAGGTCACGGTCGAGGCGCGGGTGATCGATGGCCTGGATGACGACGTGTCGGCCCTGACATTCGATCCAGTGCGCAAAAGCCTGTTCACGGTCACCAACAAGAATTCCGAATTGATCGAGATGTCTCTGGATGGCCAGATTATCCGGCGCATTTCGCTGGTGGGCTTTGGCGATCCGGAAGCGGTGGAGTACATCAGCGCCGACACCTACGTGATCACTGACGAGCGCGAGCAGCGATTGATCAAGATTCATCTGGAGGAAGACACCACCTTCCTCGACGCGGCGGACGCCGAGCAGATGACCCTTGGTGTGCATATGGCCGGTAACAAGGGCTTTGAGGGCCTGGCGTACGACTCGGTGGGCAAGCGCCTGTTTGTTGCCAAGGAGCGCGACCCGATGCTGATCTACGAAGTACAGGGTTTTCCGCACTACAATCCGGAAAAGTCCTACGCGGTACATGTGGTCAATAACCCCAAGCGCGATGCCGGGATGTTCGTGCGAGACCTGTCCAGTCTGCAGTACGACGAGCGCAGCGGCCATCTGCTGGCGCTGTCGGACGAGTCGCGGTTGATCCTGGAACTGGACGTGGACGGGCGCCCGCTCAGTACCATGTCACTGAGCAAGGGGCGCCAGGGCCTGCAAAAGACCGTGCCGCAGGCGGAGGGGATCGCCATGGATGACGAAGGCACGATGTACCTGGTGAGCGAGCCGAACCTGTTCTACGTGTTCAAGAAACCCGCACAAAACTAACCAATACCCCAAAACACTGTGGGCGCGGGCTTGCTCGCGATGGCGGCCGGTCAGTCAACAGAATGTTGATTGTAATGGCCTCATCGCGGGCAAGCCCGCTCCCACAGGTTTATCGGTGTTTCTGGTTATTCTGCGCGCAGGGTTTTCACGCCTTCGCTGGTGCCCAGCAACAGCAAGTCCGCGGGTCGTGCAGCAAACAAACCATTGGTCACCACGCCGACGATCGCATTGATCTGCGTCTCCAGCTGCACCGGGTTGGTGATCTGCATGTTGTACACGTCGAGGATGATGTTGCCATTGTCGGTCAGCACACCTTCGCGGTAGACCGGGTCGCCGCCCAGCTTGACCAGTTCGCGGGCCACGTGGCTGCGGGCCATCGGGATCACTTCCACTGGCAGCGGGAACTCGCCCAGGACCGGCACCAGCTTGCTGGCGTCGGCAATGCAGATGAACGTCTTGGCCACGGCGGCAACGATCTTCTCGCGAGTCAGGGCGGCGCCACCGCCCTTGATCAGGTTCAGGTGCTCGTCGCTTTCATCGGCGCCGTCGACGTAGAACTCCAGGTCGCTGACGGTATTGAGTTCGTACACCGGAATCCCGTGGCCCTTGAGGCGCGCGGCAGTGGCTTCGGAGCTGGCGACGGCGCCATCAAATGCGCCTTTGTGTTGCGCCAGGGCGTCGATGAAGCAATTGGCGGTGGAGCCGGTGCCGACCCCGACGATGCTCTTGTCATCGAGTTTCGGGAGGATGAAGTCGACGGCGGCCTGGGCCACTGCCTGTTTGAGTTGATCCTGGGTCATGCGGGCTCCGAAGTGCCGAAGAGGGGGCTGAAGGCCGGCATTATAGGCTGCGGGGCAGCGAAGGTCATGCTCAAACCTGGGGCATACCCCTGTAGGGGCAAAGCTTTGGATTGGGGTGTGGTCGTGTGGCGCGAAGCCGGGTTAGACTCGTTGGTCCTGCCCAACCCGCTCAGTGATGCTTTCCGATGCTCGAACAGTACGTCAAGAAGATCCTCACCTCGCGCGTTTATGACGTTGCCGTAGAAACCCCATTGCAGACTGCTCGCCAGCTCTCCGAGCGGCTGGGCAACAGCATTTGGCTCAAGCGCGAAGACTTGCAACCGGTGTTCTCGTTCAAGATCCGCGGCGCCTACAACAAGCTCACCCAACTGAGCGAGGAAGAGCGGGCGCGCGGTGTGGTCACCGCTTCTGCCGGCAACCATGCCCAAGGGCTGGCCCTGGCGGCCAAGGTACTGGGCGTGAAAGCGACCATCGTGATGCCCAAGACCACCCCGGAAATCAAGGTCGAAGGCGTACGCTCGCGCGGCGGCAAAGTCGTGTTGCACGGGGATTCATTCCCGGAAGCCCTGGCCTACTCGCTGAAACTGGTCGACGAAAAAGGCTACGTCTACATTCATCCCTACGACGATCCTCATACCATCGCCGGGCAGGGCACGGTGGCCATGGAGATCCTGCGCCAGCACCCGGGGCGCCTGGATGCCATTTTCGTCCCGGTCGGCGGTGGCGGGCTGATCGCCGGTATTGCGGCGTACGTTAAATACCTTCGACCTGAAATCAAGGTCATCGGCGTCGAGCCGGACGATTCCAATTGCCTGCAAGCAGCCATGGCTGCCGGTGAACGCGTGGTCTTGCCGACCGTGGGCATCTTCGCCGACGGTGTGGCGGTGGCGCAGATCGGCCAGCACACATTCGACATCTGCAAAGACTACGTCGATGAAGTCATCACCGTCAGCACTGACGAAATCTGTGCGGCAATCAAGGACATTTACGACGACACCCGCTCCATCACCGAGCCCGCCGGCGCGCTGGGCGTGGCCGGGATCAAAAAGTACGTCGAACAGCATGGTGTCACCGGCCATTCCTTCGTGGCCATCGACTCCGGCGCCAACGTCAACTTCGACCGCCTGCGCCACGTCGCCGAGCGAGCCGAGCTGGGCGAGGGTCGCGAAGCCATCATCGCCGTGACCATTCCCGAGAAGCCTGGCAGCTTCAAGGCGTTCTGCGAAGCCATCGGCAAGCGCCAGATCACCGAATTCAACTACCGCTACAACACCGGCAGCGAAGCGCATATTTTTGTCGGGGTGCAAACGCATCCGGACACCGATCCGCGCAGCGCGCTGATTGCCAGCCTGGGCGAGCAGGGCTTTCCGGTGCTCGACCTGACCGACAACGAACTGGCCAAGTTGCACATCCGTCACATGGTGGGCGGTCGTGCCGCGCATGTGGTCGATGAAGTGATTCTGCGGTTTGAATTCCCGGAGCGCCCGGGCGCGCTGTTCAACTTCCTCAACAAGCTGGGCGGGCGCTGGAACATATCGATGTTCCATTATCGCAACCACGGCGCTGCGGACGGCCGAGTCGTCGCGGGGCTGCAGGTACCGCATGACGAGCGTCACCTGGTGCCTGCGGCGCTGGAAGAAATCGGCTATCCGTATTGGGACGAAAGCGACAACCCGGCCTATCTGCTGTTTCTGGGCTGAGCGACTACGCTGTTGGGCAAGCCATAAGGAAATCGAACAATGGACACGTTAACCGCGCTGAAAATGGCCCACACTGCGGCGACCGCGATATTGCTGGGTTGTGCGCTGGGCCTGGGGATCTGGGTGTGGCAAACGCGGCGCGGTGGCGACGCCACGGCGGGCAGCCGCACCTTGCAGCGGCCACGGGTGTTTGTCTGGCTGCTGATGGGCCTGGCCCTGCTGAGCATGCCATTCACCGGCTGGTGGATGGTGCACCTGGTGGGCTGGCCCTTGGGGCAGACCTGGCTGCTGGCCTCCAGTGTGCTTTATACCTTGGCGGCGTTGGGGTGGTTCTGGCTGCTGGTGCGGCTGAACAAATTGCGCAAGGCGCCGGGGGGTAATGGCAGATTTACCTTTGCCTTGGCGCTGTTCAGTTTTGTTTGCCTGGTCGCGATTGCGGGGTTAATGGGCGCTAAGCCGGTTTAGCCCGAAAAGATCGTCCGAACGCGGCCCGAGCCTTCGGACGATCTTTTGATCTTCAGTCGCGCAGGGTGATCACCGGCCAACCGCGCTTCTCGGCCTCAGCCCGCAAGTTAGGGTCCGGATCAACCGCCACCGGATTCGCCACCTGCTCAAGCAGCGGCAAATCATTCATCGAATCGCTATAGAAATAGCTGTCGTCCAACGAATGCCCGGTCTCTTGCAGCCAGCGATTCAATCGGGTGACCTTGCCTTCGCGGAAGCACGGCACGTCGGTGCTGCGCCCGGTGTAGCGGCCGTCGAGCATTTCGCACTCGGTAGCAATCAGGGTTTCAACGCCCAGGCGCTCGGCAATCGGCCCGGTTACGAAACGGTTGGTCGCGGTGATGATCACCAGCTTGTCACCTGCGTCGCGGTGCTTGGCCAGCAGTTCGATAGCCTTGGGTAACACGATCGGCTCAATGCAGTCGCGCATGTAGTCCTGGTGCCATTGCGCCAGCGTGGCCATTTCGGTGCGGCCCAGGACCTCCAGGCAAAAGTTCAGGTAAGCGGCGTTATCGAGCTTGCCGGCCAGGTAATCCTGATAGAACTCGTCGTTGCGTGTCTTGTAGGCAACCGCGTCGAGGAACCCGCGCTCGCACAGGTAATCGCCCCAGGCGTGGTCGCTGTCGCCGCCCAGAAGTGTGTTGTCCAAGTCGAATAAAGCCAGCCGCATTGCAGTTACTCGCTGAAAAGTCTGTAGAAAGGCGTCCAGAATACGGACTTTTCACAAGAGTGCACATAAGGTAGGCCGGCTCGTTGCTGCCTTCACAACCTTTGTGGAACAATGCGACGACATGCGTTTGCGAGGTTGTTGCCGTGATCGACCCCGATGGTTTCCGCCCCAATGTCGGGATCATTCTCACGAATGATGCCGGACAGGTGCTATGGGCTCGCCGTATCAATCAAGATGCCTGGCAGTTTCCCCAGGGTGGAATCAATCCCCAGGAGACGCCGGAAGACGCCTTGTACCGCGAGTTGAACGAAGAAGTGGGCCTGGAACGCGAAGATGTTGAAATTCTCGCCTGTACTCGGGGCTGGTTGCGCTATCGTTTGCCGCAACGTCTGGTCAGGACCCACAGCCAACCGCTGTGCATCGGCCAGAAACAGAAGTGGTTTCTCCTGCGCCTGATCTCCAACGAGCAGCGGGTGCGGATGGATTTGACCGGTAAACCGGAGTTCGATGGCTGGCGCTGGGTCAGCTATTGGTATCCGTTGGGCCAGGTGGTGACATTCAAGCGCGAGGTGTATCGACGCGCTCTCAAAGAGCTTGCCCCGCGCCTTTTAACGCGCGACTGACGACGGAGTTCGACCCCGAGCCATGCTCAATACGCTGCGCAAGATCGTCCAGGAAGTTAACTCCGCCAAGGATCTCAAGGCGGCGTTGGGGATTATTGTGTTGCGCGTCAAAGAGGCCATGGGCAGCCAGGTTTGCTCGGTCTACCTGCTCGACCCCGAGACCAACCGCTTCGTCCTGATGGCCACCGAAGGCCTCAACAAGCGCTCGATCGGCAAGGTCAGCATGGCGCCGAACGAAGGTCTGGTGGGCCTGGTCGGTACGCGTGAAGAACCCCTGAACCTGGAAAACGCTGCGGATCACCCGCGCTACCGTTACTTCGCCGAGACGGGGGAAGAGCGCTACGCCTCCTTCCTTGGGGCGCCGATCATTCACCACCGCCGCGTCGTCGGCGTGCTGGTCATTCAACAGAAAGAACGCCGCCAGTTCGATGAAGGTGAAGAAGCTTTCCTCGTGACCATGAGCGCGCAGCTCGCCGGCGTTATTGCCCACGCCGAGGCCACCGGCTCGATCCGAGGGCTGGGGCGCCAGGGCAAGGGCATCCAGGAGGCGAAGTTCGTCGGCGTTCCCGGTTCGCCGGGCGCGGCGGTCGGTACGGCGGTGGTCATGCTGCCGCCAGCGGATCTGGATGTGGTGCCGGACAAGACCATTACCGACATCGATGCCGAACTTGGGCTGTTCAAGACTGCCATCGAAGGTGTGCGTGCCGACATGCGTGCCTTGTCGGCCAAGCTTGCGACCCAGCTGCGCCCGGAAGAGCGCGCGTTGTTCGACGTCTATCTGATGATGCTCGACGATGCCGCGCTGGGCAACGAAGTCACCACCGTGATCAAGACCGGGCAGTGGGCCCAAGGCGCGTTGCGCCAGGTTGTCACCGATCACGTCAACCGCTTCGAACTGATGGACGACGCCTACCTGCGGGAGCGCGCATCGGACGTCAAGGACCTCGGCCGACGCCTGCTGGCTTACTTGCAGGAGGAGCGCCAGCAAAACCTGGTCTACCCGGAAAAAACCATTCTGGTCAGCGAAGAACTGACGCCGGCGATGCTCGGCGAGGTTCCGGAAGGCACGCTGGTTGGCCTGGTCTCGGTGCTCGGCTCGGGTAACTCCCACGTTGCGATCCTGGCTCGGGCCATGGGTATCCCGACGGTTATGGGCCTGGTTGACCTGCCATACGCCAAGGTTGACGGCATCGAGCTGATCGTCGACGGCAATCGTGGCGAGGTCTACACCAACCCCAGTGACGTGCTGCGCAAGCAATTCGCCGAGGTGGTGGAAGAAGAGAAGCAACTGGCCCTGGGTCTCGACTCTTTGCGAGACCTGCCATGCGTGACCCTCGACGGCCACCGCATGCCGCTGTGGGTCAACACCGGCCTGCTGGCGGACGTGGCGCGGGCGCAGAAGCGTGGCGCCGAGGGCGTTGGCCTGTATCGCACCGAAGTGCCGTTCATGATCAACCAGCGCTTCCCGAGCGAAAAGGAGCAGCTGGCGATCTATCGCGAGCAGCTCGCCGCGTTCCACCCGCAGCCGGTCACCATGCGCAGCCTGGATATCGGCGGTGACAAGTCGCTGTCGTATTTTCCCATCAAGGAAGACAACCCGTTCCTGGGATGGCGCGGCATTCGCGTCACCCTCGACCACCCGGAAATCTTTCTGGTGCAGACCCGGGCCATGCTCAAGGCCAGTGAGGGCCTGAACAACCTGCGAATCCTGTTGCCGATGATCTCCGGCACCCACGAGCTCGAAGAAGCCCTGCACCTGATCCATCGGGCCTGGGGTGAAGTGCGCGACGAGGGCACGGATGTTCCGATGCCCCCGATTGGCGTGATGATCGAGATTCCGGCGGCGGTGTACCAGACCAAGGAGCTGGCGCGACAAGTCGATTTCCTTTCGGTCGGTTCGAACGACCTGACCCAGTACCTGCTGGCGGTGGATCGCAACAACCCGCGGGTGGCCGATCTCTACGATTACCTGCACCCGGCAGTGCTTCAAGCGCTGCAGAACGTGGTGCGTGATGCCCATGCCGAGGGTAAGCCGGTGAGTATCTGCGGCGAGATGGCCGGTGATCCTGCGGCGGCGGTGTTGTTGATGGCGATGGGTTTCGACAGCCTGTCGATGAACGCCACCAACCTGCCCAAGGTGAAATGGATGCTGCGCCAGATCAATCTGAGCAAGGCCAAGGAGTTGCTGGCAGAGCTGATGACCATCGACAACCCGCAAGTTATCCACAGCTCGTTGCAGTTGGCGCTGAAGAACCTTGGGTTGGCGCGGATCAATAATCCGGCGACTGCCAAGGTGCTCTAAACCACTGATGGCCTCATCGCGGGCTTGCCCGCGATGAGGCCGGCACAGGCAAGACAAAATCAAACCCTGATTTCCACTTCCCCCAAATGCCCGCCATACGGCCCGAAGCTCCGCTCGACCATATGCCGCGTGCCATCCGCCTGCACAATCAGCGCCGTACTCGCCCGCGTCCCGTAAGTCGGGCTGGCAATGAACACACTCGACAGCAACGCCTCGGTTGCCAGCCCCACCCCGGTATCCGGCAGCTCGGCAAAGTCGGCTGTCTGCGGGTCGTTGAGCAGCGCGAGCAGAACATCAGGCTGTGGATCGTCCAGCGCTCTTTCCAGTGCCGAGCGGGCCTTGAGCAACTTGGGCCAGGGCGTGTCGAGCCCGGCATTGGATAAACCATAGACTCCCGGCTGCAGCATCACCGCCTCCGACTCCCGGGCGTTGAAGTGCCACAGCTCATGATTGTTGCCAACCAATAGGTTAAAGCCGGCATATTCAACCGAACGTCCGACAACGTCGGTTAAATAATCATCAATTGGTATGTCGCCACTGAGGAACCGTGCGACCAGCTCGCCCCGGGATTTGCGCGCTGGTGGCTGATGGGGATCGCGAATATTGGTCAGCGCGGCGAAGCGGCCATTGGCGCCGATACCGAGCCAGGTGCCGCCGGCTTCCAGGTCGCGACCGGCGTACACCTGGGGCGCTTGCGACCACTGCGCAAGGGGCAGGCTGGGACGGGCGTAGAACTCGTCGCGGTTGGCCGCCACGATCAGCGGCTGGGCATGCCCGGGTCGCCAGGCAAAAACAATCAGGCACATAAGAGGGTCCCATGCATTTTTTTCCACTGTACGCAGTCATCGTCCGTCGATCCATCGCCCTGCACAGTGGAGCCTTGGCCCCCGCATCCGTTACCATGCCGCTCCTGATTTCACGATGCTAGGGATATGGCCATGGAAATTCTGCTCTATCTGGCGCTGGGCGCCTGTGCGGGTGTACTGGCCGGGCTGTTCGGGGTGGGGGGCGGCATCATTATCGTCCCGGTACTGGTGTTCAGTTTCACTTTGCAGGGTTTCGATGCGTCGATCCTGACTCACCTGGCGGTGGGTACATCCCTGGCAACGATCATTTTTACCTCGGTCAATGCGGTTCGCGAGCATCATCGCCGCGGGGCCGTGCGTTGGCCGATCTTCGCGTGGATGACCGTGGGTATCCTGATGGGCGCCGGCTTTGGTGCGCTGACGGCCGAAGCGATCTCCGGGCCGAACCTGCAGAAGATTATTGGCGTATTTGCGCTGGTCATCGCTGTGCAGCTGGCTCTGGACGTCAAGCCCAAGGCCAGCCGAACGGTGCCCGGCAAAGTCGGTCTGACCCTGGCCGGCAGCGTGATCGGTTGGGCCTCGGCGATTTTCGGGATCGGCGGTGGCTCGCTGACCGTGCCGTTCCTCACCTGGCGCAGCGTGCCAATGCAGCAGGCGGTGGCCACGTCATCGGCGTGCGGCCTGCCGATTGCGCTGGCCAGTGCTTTAAGTTTCATGATTCTGGGCTGGCACGATCCGTTGTTGCCGGCCCATAGTCTCGGTTTTATTTATTTACCGGCGCTGCTGGGCATTGCCCTGACCAGCATGTTCTTCGCCCGGGTGGGCGCGCGGCTGGCTCACCGACTGTCGCCGAAATTGCTGAAAAGACTGTTTGCCGCTTTGCTGTTCTGCGTCGGGCTCAGCTTCCTGCTTTGACGCGCTCCGCAATACTGGCTTAATCCTGGCGTGACAGCGTCGCCCGGGAATTTAGAAAGTTTCAACTCTAACGAGGAGTCGCAATGCTGCCTTACCCGCAGATCGACCCGGTGGCCTTGGCCATCGGTCCGCTGAAAATCCACTGGTACGGCCTGATGTACCTGATCGGCATTGGCGGCGCATGGTGGCTGGCGTCCCGCCGGCTGAACCGCTTCGACCCGACCTGGACCAAGGAGAAGCTCTCCGACATGGTGTTCTGGATGTCGATGGGCGTGATCGTCGGCGGCCGCCTGGGCTATGTGCTGTTCTACGATCTGAATGCCTATCTGGCCAACCCGACGCTGATTTTCGAAGTGTGGAAGGGCGGCATGTCGTTCCACGGCGGCTTTATTGGCGTGATGCTGGCGGCATTGTGGTTCGGCAAGAAGAACAACAAGTCGTTTTTCCAGCTGATGGATTTCATCGCACCGATGGTGCCGATCGGCCTGGGTGCCGGCCGTATCGGCAACTTCATCAACGCCGAACTGTGGGGCAAGGCAACGGACGTGCCGTGGGCGATGGTGTTCCCGACCGATCCTGCGCAACTGGCGCGTCACCCGTCGCAGCTGTACCAGTTCGCACTGGAAGGCGTGGCGCTGTTTGCGATCCTGTGGATTTTTTCCCGCAAGCCACGGCCGACCATGGCGGTGTCGGGGATGTTCGCGCTGTTCTACGGCATCTTCCGCTTCATCGTTGAATTCGTCCGCGTACCGGACGCGCAACTGGGCTATCTGGCCTGGAACTGGCTGACCATGGGTCAGGTGCTGTGCGTACCGATGATCGTTGGCGGGTTGTTCCTGATCTGGCTGGCGTATCACCGCGCCCCGGCTACTCCGGCAGCGGCAGTATAAAATTCGAACCCGGGGCTCGGGCCCCGGGCTCAAGGACACAGGTAACTCATGAAGCAATATCTCGAACTGGTCGCCCACGTCATCAAGAACGGCACCAAGCAGGCCAACCGTACCGGCGTGAACACCATCAGTTTTCCCGGTGCGATGCTGCGTTATGACCTGCAAGAAGGTTTTCCGGCAATCACCACTCGCAAAATGGCCTTCAAATCGGCCATTGGCGAGATGTGCGGATTCTTGCGAGGGGTGAACAACGCCGCCGAATTCCGCGCCCTGGGCTGCAAGGTCTGGGACCAGAACGCCAACGAAAATGCGCAATGGCTGGCCAACCCGTTCCGCCAGGGTGAAGACGATCTCGGCGAGATCTACGGTGTGCAGTGGCGCAAATGGCCGGCATACAAGCAGATCCCGGTCAGCAACCAGGCGGCGATCGAGCAGACCCTGAGCCAGGGATATCGGCAGATCGCCGCGGGCGAAGAAGACGGCGAGGCTTATGTGGTGCTGTACAAGGCGATCGACCAGATCCGCCAGTGTATCGACACCATCATCAAGGACCCAGGTAGCCGGCGCATCCTGTTCCACGGCTGGAACGTCGCGCAGCTCGATGAAATGGCCCTGCCGCCGTGCCACCTGCTGTACCAGTTCCACCCGAATGTCGAGACCAGGGAGATTTCCCTGACCCTCTTCATCCGCTCCAATGACCTGGGCCTGGGCACGCCGTTCAACCTCACCGAAGGCGCCGCGCTGCTGAGCCTGATCGGCCGCCTGACCGGCTATACACCGCGCTGGTTCACCTACTTCATCGGTGATGCCCACGTGTACGAGAACCATCTGGACATGCTCAACGAGCAGCTCACGCGTGAGCCGTTCCCTATGCCCAAACTGGTGATCAGCGACCGGGTGCCGGAGTTTGCCAAGACCGGTGTTTATCAGCCTGAGTGGCTGGAGCTGATCGAGCCTGGCGATTTCTCGCTGGAAGGCTATCAGCACCACGCGCCAATGACCGCGCCGATGGCGGTCTAACGCCTCCGTTATCTCTCCGCGTAGGAGCTGCCGAAGGCTGCGATCTTTTGATCTTGATTCACAGCAAGATCAAAAGATCGCAGCCTTCGGCAGCTCCTACAGGGGATGGGTGGTGCTTTTAGTGGCCGTGGCTGCGGCCAACATGGGAGGGCTCGACTTCCGTCGCGACAACCCCGCCACTCACCTCCAGCCGCTGCAAAATCCCGCAATGCTCGCTCCCTGGCCCCTCGCCGCAACGTTGGCGCAGGTCGAGAAGCTGTGCCTGCAATGCCAGCAAGCCCTCGATCCGGGCCCTGACGTGATGGATGTGCTCATCCACCAGCGCATTCACGCTTTCACACTGATCCTGCGGACTGTCGCGCAATGCCAGCAGGCTGCGGATCTCTTCCAGGGTCATGTCGAGGGTGCGGCAGTTGCGGATAAACGTCAGGCGTTCGACGTGGGCCTGGGTGTATACGCGGTAGTTGCCGTCACTGCGCGCGGGCTCTGGCAGCAGGTTCTCACGCTCGTAATAGCGGATGGTCTCCACGGCGCAGTCGGTCAGTTTGGCCAGCTCTCCGATCTTCATGGCTGCAAATCTCCAAATGGGTGCTTGACCCTATAGTGGCTACAGGGTCTTTACTTGGCAACAGGCACCTACATGGACGCAAACCAATGAGCGACTCCCAGCACATCCACAAACCCGGCGCGGATCACGATCATGATCACGCCCCCAAGCTTCAGCCTGTACAACAGCATGACCATGGCAGCCATGGCGACTCGTGCTGTGCTTCCAAAGCCGCTGCGCCGTCGCTGATCAAGCTGAGCGAAACGCCGACCGACGGCGCGCGCCTGAGCAGTTTCCGCATCGATGCCATGGACTGCCCGACCGAGCAGACGCTGATCCAGAACAAGCTCGGTAAACTGGCAGGTGTGCAGCAACTCGAATTCAACCTGATCAATCGGGTCCTGGGCGTGACCCATGACCTGCCCAGTACGGCGCCGATCATCGAGGCGATCAAGTCGCTGGGCATGGTGGCCGAGCCGATGGAGCAGGGCGCCGAAACGCCTGCGCCGATTCCCGAGAAAAAGCATTGGTGGCCTCTGGCGCTGTCGGGTGTGGGTGCACTGACTGCAGAAGTGATCCACTTCACCAACGCCGCGCCGGACTGGGTGGTGGCGATCATCGCGCTGGTTTCGATCCTCAGTGGTGGCCTCACTACGTACAAAAAAGGCTGGATTGCGCTCAAGAACCTCAACCTGAACATCAACGCGTTGATGAGCATCGCGGTCACCGGCGCGGTCCTGATTGGCCAGTGGCCGGAAGCGGCGATGGTGATGTTCCTGTTCACTGTGGCCGAGTTGATCGAAGCCAAGTCGCTGGATCGAGCGCGCAACGCCATTGGCGGCCTGATGCAGATGACCCCGGAACAGGCCACGGTGCAGCAAGCCGACGGCCGCTGGGTTGAGCAAGACGTCAAAACCATCGAGCTCGGCGCGCGAGTGCGGGTGCGTCCCGGCGAGCGGATTGGTCTGGACGGCGAAGTCGTGTCGGGCAGTTCCACCATCGATCAGGCGCCGATCACGGGCGAAAGCCTGCCGATCGAGAAGACCGTGGGCGATAAGGTGTTCGCCGGGACCATCAACCAGGCAGGGTCCCTGGAATATGCCGTCACTGCTGCGGCCAATAACTCTACGCTGGCGCGGATCATCCACGCCGTGGAACAGGCGCAGGGCGCACGGGCGCCGACCCAGCGTTTCGTCGATCAGTTCTCCAAAATCTATACCCCGGCAGTGTTCCTGCTGGCCTTGGCCGTTGCCGTGATTGCGCCGCTATTCATGGGCGGCGCCTGGTTCGACTGGATCTACCGGGCGTTGGTCTTGCTGGTGGTCGCTTGCCCATGCGCGTTGGTGATTTCCACCCCGGTGACCATCGTCAGCGGCCTCGCGGCGGCGGCGCGCAAAGGCATCCTGGTGAAGGGCGGGGTTTATCTGGAGGGCGGCTACAAGCTGGATTACCTGGCGTTGGACAAGACCGGCACCATCACCCATGGCAAACCGGTGCAGACCGATTATTTGTCGCTTGACCCAACCACTGACGCAACCGCCCCAGCGATTGCGGCGGCGCTGGCCGGTCGCTCGGATCACCCGGTGTCGTTGGCCATCGCCAATGCGGCTGTGGATAAACAATTCGCGCCGCTGGTTGTGGATAACTTTGAAGCGCTGGCTGGTCGCGGTGTGCGCGGTGAAATCAACGGTCAGGTCTACCATTTGGGCAACCATCGGCTGGTAGAAGAGCTGAATCTTTGCTCGCCGGAACTGGAAGAGAAGCTGTTTGCACTGGAAAAACAGGGTAAATCGGTGGTCTTGTTGCTCGACAAGTCCGGCCCGCTGGCGCTATTCGCCGTGGCCGATACGGTCAAGGAGTCCAGCCGCGAGGCGATCCGGCAACTGCACGAACTGGGCATCAAAACCCTGATGCTTACCGGCGACAACGTCCACACCGCTCAGGCGATTGCCGCGCAAGTGGGTATCGACGAAGCCAAGGGCGACCTGCTGCCAACCGACAAGCTGCAAGCCATCGAAGCACTTTATGCACAGGGCCATCACGTCGGCATGGTCGGCGATGGCATCAACGATGCGCCGGCACTGGCTCGGGCAGAGATCGGTTTCGCAATGGCGGCTGCTGGTACCGATACCGCCATCGAGACCGCCGATGTCGCCCTGATGGACGACGATCTGCGCAAGATCCCCGCGTTTATCCGCCTGTCGCGGCAAACGTCGAGCATCCTCAAGCAGAACATTGCCCTTGCATTGGTAATCAAGGCGATCTTTCTTGGGGTAACCTTCGCCGGGGTCGCCACCATGTGGATGGCGGTGTTCGCCGACATGGGCGTGAGCCTGTTGGTGGTGTTCAATGGTTTGCGTTTGTTGCGCAAGTAAGCGATGAGGATCGGGTGTGCTGAGTGCGGAGCTGAAGGCGTTTTATATGGTGGCCCGCCTGGGCAGCATCACCCAGGCGGCGAAAAAGCTCGGGCTGAGCCAGCCTACGGTGACCACCCAGATTCGCAATCTGGAAAGCCAGTACTCGGTTGAACTGTTCTATCGCGGTGGCCGCCGCCTCACTGTCAGCGATGAAGGGGCGCGACTGCTGCCCATGGTCAAGGCATTGATGCAGCAGGAGGCGGACATCGAGTTCTTCCTGCGCAACAGTGGTCAGGTTCAAGGTACTTTGCGCATCGCGGCTACTGCGCCTTATTACATTCTCGACCTGGTGAAGACCTTTCGCGAGCGCCTGCCCCAGGTGGAGGTGTCGGTGGAAATCGGCAACTCGCAGCAGGTGCTGGAGGCGCTGGAGGAGTACCGCGTCGACGTCGCTGCTTCCTCGCAGTTGCTGGATGATGCGCGATTGATCCGTCGAGTGCTGGGTACCGATCCACTGGTACTGGCGGTGCATCGCAATCATCCGCTGGCGGTGCATGATCATGTGCCGCTCAGCGCGTTGGCCGGGCATACCCTGTTGATGCGCGAATCCGGCTCCACCACCCGGCGCTTGACTGAAGAGCTGCTGGCCAGTGCCGGCGTGGGTTTCGGACCGCTGCTGGAAATTGGCAGTCGGGAGTCGATCCGCGAGGCAGTGCTGCGCAATATCGGTATCAGCATCATTGCCCGCCAGGAAGTGCCGCATGATCCGCAACTGCGGGTGTTGACCATCGAGAATGCGCCGCAGATCCCTGAATACCTGTACTGCCTCAAGGAGCGCAAGGGCGCGCGGTTGCCTGCGGCGTTTCTCGGGTTGGCGCAAGAGATGGCGCCGGCCTGAGATCTTTTGACTTCAACCCAAATCCCTGAATACCACTATCAGCCGTTTTTGCCTCACTGCCACATCACGTACGCATTACATCCCTAGGATGGCTCTCATCTGCTTTATGAGGTCTGTCCATGAACCACTCGATCGCAACTGCCCTGACCAACCCCGGCGCCCCGATGAAAGTGCGCGGCGTGCAGAAACGCTTTGGCGCGTTCACTGCGCTGGATAACGTTTCCCTCGACGTGGCAGCCGGCGAGCTGGTTTGCCTGCTCGGTCCGTCGGGCTGCGGCAAGACTACTTTGCTACGCTGCATCGCCGGCCTGGAGAAACAGGACAGCGGCGAGCTGTACCTGGGCGATCGCGACGTTTCCCACCTGGCGCCCCAGGCCAGGGACTACGGCATTCTGTTCCAGTCCTACGCCTTGTTCCCCAATCTCACCGTCGAGGCAAACATCGCCTATGGCCTAGCCGGCAGTGGTCGCGATGAAGTGCGTAAGCGTGTGGGGCAGATGCTGGAGTTGGTGGGCCTGATCGGCAGTGAAAAAAAGTACCCCGGGCAACTGTCCGGCGGCCAGCAGCAACGCGTCGCCCTGGCGCGGGCATTGGCGCCGGCACCGTCGCTGTTGCTGCTCGATGAGCCGATGTCGGCCCTCGACGCTCGGGTTCGCGAGCATCTGTGCACCGAGCTGCGCCAGCTGCAGCGCAACCTGGGCATTACCACCCTGATGGTCACGCACAACCAGGACGAGGCCATGCTGATGGCCGACCGCATCGCCGTGATGAACAACGGCAAGGTCGAGCAGTACGCTACCGCGCAGGAAATCTACGACCGTCCGGCGACTCCCTTTGTCGCCGAGTTCGTCGGCCAAGGCAACTGGCTGCCGTTCAGCCGCAGCAATGGCAGCCATGCCCAGGTGGGCGGGATGAACATGCGCCTGGCGGAGGGGGGCGCGAAAACCGCATCGGGGCGCTTGTTCTGCCGACCTGAAGCCATCTGCGTCAACCCGACGGTGCATGAGGAAAACCTGTTCCCGGCCAAGGTTCGCGAGATCACTTTCCTCGGCAACCGCTGCCGCATGAGTTTCGAACTCGACCAATTGCCTGGCCATGCGCTGCTCGCCGAGCTGGCGCCTGAAGCCATGCCGCGTCTTGGCGCGCAGCAGATCATGGTGGCTTTGCCACCGCGCAGCCTGCAGGTATTCGCCTGATGAGCGCGAACATCGCCCTGTCGATGCCGCGCAAGCAGGTGCGGCAGACTTCCCGGGCCGAAATCGGCGATCGGCTGTTCGTGGTCGGCGGCAAAATGGTTTTGCTGGTATTGCTCGGCGTCGCGGTATTGCTGCCGTTGCTGGCGATCTTCTGGCGCGGGTTCAGCGCCGAGGCCGGGCAGGGCGGTGGCCTGGTCGCCGCCCGTGAGTTGGTAACCAGTGCGAACTTCCACTGGCTGTTGGGCAACAGCTTGAAAGTTTCCCTCAGCGTAGCGGCTATTGTCGTCCCGCTGGCCTACCTCTTTGCCTACGCGCTGCAACGAACGCTGATTCCAGGCAAAGGCGTCTGGCGCGGTATTTCCCTGTTGCCGCTGATGGCGCCCTCAATGCTGCCGGGAATCGCCCTGGTCTATCTGTTCGGCAACCAGGGCATGTTGCGCGGCCTGCTCTCGGACAACATCTACGGTTTCTGGGGCATTGTTCTGGGCGAGGTCATCTACACCTTCCCGCATGCCTTGATGATCCTGCTGTCAGCGCTGTCATTGGCAGATGCGCGCCTGTTCGACGCGGCTTCCAGCATGGGCGCCAGTCCGGCGAAAGCTTTTCGCAGCATCACCTGGCCGGCGACGCGTCAGGCCGTGTTCGCGGCGTTCTGCCTGGTGTTCACCCTGACCATTACCGACTTTGGCGTGCCCGTGGTGGTCGGCGGCGATTATCAAGTGCTGGCACTGGAAGCTTATAAGGCGGTGGTCGGCCAGCAACAGTTCGGCCGTGGCGCTCTGATCGGCATGGTCCTGCTGCTGCCGGCACTGCTCAGCTTCGGTGTCGACGCCTGGTTGCGTCGCCGTCACGGCGACTCCATGAGCGGTAGGGCGCAAGTGTTCAAACCGCTGCCATCGCCCCTGCGAGACAGGTGTTACCTGGCGATCGTGATGCTGATCTGCGCGGTGCTGTTGCTGGTATTTGGCATGGCGGTGTTCTCGTCGCTGGTGAAATTCTGGCCGTACAACCTGTCGCTGTCGCTCAATCACTACCAGTTCAACGACACGGCAGGTGGTGGCTGGCTGGCCTACGGCAACAGCGTGAAGATGGCCGTGTGCACAGCGCTGATCGGCAGCGTGCTGATCTTCACCGGCGCCTACCTGATGGAAAAAACCAAGGGCCAGCGCGGCCTGAACCTGACCTTGCGCATGCTCAGCTTTGTGCCGATGGCGGTGCCCGGCCTGGTGCTCGGCCTGGGTTATGTCTTCTTCTTCAATCTCACTGGCAACCCGCTGCATGTGCTGTACGGGTCCATGACGCTGCTGGTGGTGTGCACGATTGCTCATTATTTGACCACCGCCCAGATGACCGCCACCACAGCGCTGCGCCAACTCGATGGCGAGTTCGAAGCCGCTGCGTTGTCGCTCAAGGCACCGCTGTATCGGCACTACCTGCGTGTCACCGTGCCGATCTGCCTGCCCGCGCTGCTGGACATCGTGCGCTACCTGTTCGTCTCGGCGATGACCACCGTCTCGGCCGCGATCTTCCTGTACAGCCCCGACACCATCCTCGCGGCGGTGGCGGTGCTGAACATGGATGACGCCGGCAACGTTGGCGGTGCGGCCGCGATGTCGACCCTGATTCTGTTCACCTCGGCGGGCGTGTCCCTGCTGCTGGCCTGGGCCTCGCGCGGTTTGCTGCGTCGCTCCCAGGCCTGGCGGCAGACCGTGCCCGGAAAATAGATCTGTCCCCATAAAAGGAGCTGCATCATGTTCAAGCCTATGGCCCTGGCCGCTGCTGTCCTCACCGCTTTCAGCCTGAACGCCTTTGCGGCGAAAACCGAGTTGACGGTGTACACCGCGCTCGAAGCGGAACAGCTCAAGACTTACAAAGAGGCATTTGAGAAAGCCAACCCGGACATCGGGATCAAGTGGGTTCGCGACTCTACAGGCATCATCACCGCCAAGCTGCTGGCTGAGAAAGCCCGCCCGCAGGCTGATGCCGTGTGGGGCCTGGCGGCATCGAGCCTGGCGATTCTCGACCAGCAAGGCATGCTGCAGAGCTATGCACCCAAGGACCTGGACAAGATCGGTGGCAACTACCGTGACGCCGCCAATCCACCCGCCTGGGTCGGCATGGATGTCTGGGCCGCGACCATCTGCTTCAACACCGTCGAGGCCGAGAAACAGGGGCTGACCAAGCCGGTAAGCTGGCAGGACCTGACCAAGCCTGAGTACAAAGGCAAAATCGTGATGCCTAACCCGGCGTCGTCCGGCACTGGTTTCCTCGACGTCAGCGCCTGGCTGCAAACCTTCGGCGAGAAGCAGGGCTGGCAGTACATGGACGACCTGCACCAGAACATCGGGCAATACGTCCACTCCGGCTCCAAGCCTTGCAAGCTCGCCGCCTCCGGCGAATTCCCGATCGGCATTTCCTTTGAATACCCGGCCGTTCAACTCAAGCGCCAGGGCGCTCCGCTCGACATCATCCTGCCGAAGGAAGGCCTTGGCTGGGAGATCGAAGCCACCGCGCTGATCAAGGGCTCGCAGCACGAAGAAGCGGCGAAGAAGCTGGCTGATTTCTCTGCCAGTCCGGCGGCGATGGAGCTGTATAAAGAGAATTTTGCGGTGCTGGCTCAGCCGGGAATCGCCAAGCCACAGACCGAGCTGCCGGCGGATTACGAGCAGCGCTTGATCAAGAACGACTTTGCCTGGGCGTCGAAGAATCGCGACGAAATCCTGACCGAGTGGCGCAAGCGCTATGACGGCAAGTCCGAGAAAGTGGCTGCCAAGTAGGATCTTTATCGGCTGACAGGGCCACTTCGCGGGCAAGCCCGCTCCCACAGGTTTCGAGGTGTTCGCGAATTTGGCGTTCACTACAAACCCTGTGGGAGCTGCAGTGAACAAAGATGCTGTGAACACCACAGAGCCTGTGGGGCCTGGCAAGCCAGCTCCAATAGGGATTTGTAGTGAACACAGATGTTGTGAACACCAATAAACCTGTGGGAGCGGGCTTGCCCGCGAAGGCGGCTTCGAATTCAGGACAAAACCCATGACACAACACAGCGACATACTGATCGTCGGCGCCGGCATCCTGGGTCTGTCCCATGCCTACGCCGCCGCCAGGCGCGGGCTCAAGGTCAGCGTTTTCGAACGCAGCGAAACACCCCTGGGCGCCTCGGTGCGCAACTTCGGCCAGGCCCTGGTCACCGGCCAGCCACCCGGCCCGATGCTCGAACTGGCCAAGGCCAGCCGTGATATCTGGGGCCAATGGGCGCAACTTGCCGGGCTGCAGCTCAAGCGCAATGGCTCGTACCTGTTCGCCCGCACGGAAGCCGAAGAAGGTTTGCTCGAAGCCTTTTGCGCCGGCCGCGCGGTGGAACACGATTACCGCGTCGACCTGCTGCGCGGCTCAGCGCTACGCGATTTGTACGGCGGTCAATTCCGCCATCACCGGGCCGCGCTGCATGGCCTGGAGGATCAGCAACTGTATTCCCGGGAAGCGATCCCGGCATTGATCGACTACCTGCGCCGCGAGCTGGGCGTCGAGTTTCATTTTTCGACGCTGGTGCGCGACATTGAACCGGGCCGCGTGCACAGCACTGCGGGGGTATTCAGTGCCGGGCAGATCATCGTTTGCTCCGGTCATGATTATCAGACCCTGCTGGCCGGCCCCATCGCCGAGCTCAACCCGCAAGTCTGTCGCCTGCAAATGCTGCGGGCGCGGCCGCAGGTCAACCTCAACCTGCAACATGCGCTGCTCACCGGCCTGAGCTGCGTGCACTACGGTGCTTTTGCCGATCTGCCCGAAGCTGCGGCAGTGCAGGCGCAGATTGTGCGAGAAACACCCTACTTGCACGAAAACGGCATTCACCTGCTGATTAGCCCGACGCCTTACGGCGAATTGATCATTGGCGACTCGCACCATTACGGCAACGATGCCTCACCCTTCAATGCCGAGCAGGTGGATGACTACATGATCGAACTGGCCGAGCAGACGCTTGGCTGCAAGATCAAAGTGGTGGAGCGCTGGCAGGGCGTCTACGGTTCACGGGGTCCGGCGCCCTTTTCGTTCCTGCGTCCTGCCGGCGGGCTGAGTGCAGCGCTGATGCACAGCGGGGTCGGCATGAGCGTCGGGCCGGCCATGGCTGAGCGCAACGTGGCGATCTTGCTGGGGGAATAATCATGGAGCGCAATGAGCAAGTGATTGGCGAGGTTTTCGCCCTGTACGAGCGTTACGGCGCCAGCGACTACATCGGCGAGCCGGTGTCGCAGATCGAGCATATGTCACAGGCCGCCGAACTGGCCATGGCCGAAGGTTTTGACGATGAGGTGGTGCTGGCGGCGTTCTTCCACGACATCGGGCATATCTGCGCTGCCGATGACGCCAGGAACATGGGCGGATTTGGCGTGGTCAGCCATGAGCAGTTGGGTGCCGATTTTCTGCGGCGCGCAGGTTTCAGCGAGCGCCTGGCGCGGCTGGTCGAGTATCACGTTCAGGCCAAGCGTTATCTGACCCTCAGGGAGCCTGGGTACTACGAGCGATTGAGTGAAGCCAGTCGCCGGACCCTGGTGCATCAGGGTGGGGTGATGTCCATTGAGGAAGCTGAGGCATTCGAGCGTGATCCCTTGTGCGCCGTGAGCCTGCGCATGCGGCAGTGGGATGAGTTAGCCAAGGAGATGGATGTTCCGGTGATTGATCTGGGGGTGTTGAAGGCCAAGGCGTTGCGGCTATTGGTGATCTAGGGCAGACGGACCGCGTTGCTTTCTTCGTCGCACCGCCGCCCTGAGCAAGCCCGCTCCCACCTGGTTCAGGGTTGGTCACATAGTGTGTGTCCAACACCGATCCACTGTGGGAGCGGGCTTGCTCGCGAAAGGGGCTGTACAGTAACCAGAGGTCTAAAGCTGCTGCGCCAGCACCTCTATCTGCTCCTGCCGCTCCGCCTGATTCAACTTCGCATGGGGGTTGAGCGACGACCACTGGGGATAGGCCCGGGCCTTGTTCAGTGCTTCCGGCAACTTGCCTTCGCGCCAGGTCTTGTCCTGTGGCGTGGCGACCTGGATGCTCTCCAGCGCTGCATGCCCGCGGGCATTCAGGGCCAGCAGCAGTTGGCGCTGGCGTAATGCCAACAGCCGCAGCACGCTGTCGTCGACAGTCAGTTCTCGCTGGCCCTTGATCTTGCCCAGCAGGCGGCTGCCGTAGCTGCGCGCGGTTTGCAGGGCGCCGCCGGCAATGGCGCCTGCCAGTGCCGCGGCGCCCAGCGTCAGACCACCGACCAGCAAATCCACACCGGCACCGGCGGCTGCGCCGGCGGCGATGCCACCGCCGACCCGAACGCCCAGTTGCTTGAGGGTTTCGGGATTGAACAGGTCATCGCCCCAGCGGCCATCAAGCAACGGCAAGTCGCTGGCGGCGGCATCTTGCGGGCGGAAAGCGTAGAGTTTGAGCAAGGCTTCGACGCACCGCTGTTCCCGCTGGCGCACGGCCTTGCGCAGTTCGCTGATCGCCTGCTGTTCCTGCTCGGCCTCGGCGGCGACGCTGCGTCGACACGCGGCGCAGTCGATCAACAATTCGGCTATCAACCGCGCGGCGCTATGCTGGCGGGCCAGGCGCTGGGCTTGCTGATCGGCGATCAGGCGTTCCAGCTGCGGCCGGGCGTTCTCCAGCAGCAGTGCCAGGCTTTCATACAGTCGACGTTCGCCATCTTCCGGCGGGGCGACGCTGTCGAAGCGTACCAGGGCATGCAGACCCAGCCGCGCCAATGCTTCACGCCAATCCGGTTCACGATGGTTGGCGCTGCTGACGAAGTTCAGCACCGGCAGCAGGGGTTTGCCGCAACTGGCCAGCACTTCGAGCTCGTCGCGGTATTTGGATAACACCGGTTCGCGGGCATCGATGACATAAAGGCCGGCATCACAGGTGAGCAACTGGCGCAGTACCTTGGCTTCCTGCTCGAAACGCTGCCGGGCCTCGCTGCCCTCAAGGAATCGGGCCAGGCGTGCCGGGCCGTCGAGGCGCTCGCCGGGGCGCTCCAGGCGCTCGAGATAATCGAGCAGGGCGATGGCATCTTCCAGGCCCGGAGTGTCGAACAGGTCAAGCAACGGCTCGCCGTCCACCGACAGGCGCGCACCTTCGACATGGCGGGTGGTGCTGGGCCGATGAGACACTTCGCCGAATCCGACATCCCGGGTCAGGGTTCGCAGCAACGAGGTTTTGCCAACGTTGGTGTGACCCACCACCGCGAGTTTCAGCGGGTTTTTTCGCGAATCAGTCATGACCGTTCTCCAGCCAGTTCAATGGCGCGCTGTCGGCGAACGGCAGTTCCAGCTGTTGCAGCGCCACATGCCAATCGCCCAGGCGCTCGGCATCCAGGGCCTCGCCGGGTGGGGCCTGCAGCAGCCAGACACGTGTGGCGCTGGCGTTGCGAGCCAGTTCGGCGATGAGCGCCAGGCTGCCGCGATCCGGCGAGCGGCGTGGATCGCAGGCGATGGCCAGGCGCGCGGGGGGAAACCGACTGAGCTGTTCGAGCAGTTTGTGGCGCGATTCACGACTGTCGAGAATCCCCGCGTTGCTGACATTCTTCGGCAACTGCGGCGGCCACGGGCGTTGATCGTCCAGCTCGATAGCGACCAGTAGCGCGCCCTCGCTTTGCAAGTCGCTGGTGCTGCTTTGCACCCGATGCAACCGCTCGGGCGCAGCATCGCTGATGCCCAGTCGTTCGCTGCTGGGCATCAGCCTTTCGCGAAGTTGCGCATAGCCGGCCAGGTTGAGGTCCAGATGCAATTTTGCCTGGCCGGTTTTCCAGCGCCATAGGCAGAACAACGCCAGGAGCAGGCGGGGAACGACCCCGTAGACCACCAGCACGCCCACCAGCCAGGTGGCCCAGGCTTGCCGGGCGCTTTCGATGTTCAGCGCCGCATCGCCACTGGCGCGGATCATCTCGACCGTGGGTATGTTGAAGCCAAGCAAGGCAGGCAGGGCACCCAGGGTTTGAGTCATGGCGACGAAGGTGTCGGCGCCAAGCAGGGTGGTCTCCCAGACGAAGCCGTAACGCCGGGTGGCCATCAGGGTCAGCAGCATCACCAGTGCGCTAAGCATCGCCAGCAACCAGAGGAGGTTGACCAGCAAGCCGATCGCCCAGCGATTGAGCTTGTGTCGTTGCAGCAACAGCAGCAGCGCGGGCGGCAGTTGCGCGGCCTTGGCGTCCCGGGCGAGTTTTTCGCTGAGCCACAGCCACAAACGACCGAGACTGGCGCCGTGTTCGCCGGCGAACATCAGGCCCAGGGCCCAGCTCAGCAGCAAAATCAGATTGAGCCCGAGCAGGCTGCCCAAGGCCCAGAACACATTGACCGGCAACTTCCCGTCGCTCAGCGCGGCAAACGCCAGGCCGGCGCCGCTGATCACTGCCAGTGCCGCCAGGACAATCAGCGCCAGTCGCGCACCTTGCAGCCAATGGCTGAGGGCGCTGCTCAGCCCGTCGCGCTCCGCCAGCCAAAGGGCCCGGCGTTGAATCCGTGTCGGCAGGTCGCCGCCTTCGCTGCGGGCTATTCGATTGGCTTCAATATCGTCCAGGGCCCCGGCATGTTCTTCGCGCAGGCGGATGGTTTCAGTCAGCCAGAGGTTAGTCAGTTCAGTCACGCGGCATCCCGTCGCTTAATTGAGCCGTGAGCATAACCGCTGTAGCGCTTGTCGGGGGCCTGCGTTGCGAGAAGTTGAGGCTCTGGTATCCTCGCCGACATGACTAAATCACTCCCCCTCAGCCTGATCGCAGCCCTCGGTGAAAACCGTGTGATCGGCATCGACAACAGCATGCCCTGGCACTTGCCGGGGGACTTCAAGTACTTCAAGGCCACCACCCTGGGCAAGCCGATCATCATGGGTCGCAAGACCTGGGATTCCCTGGGTCGCCCGCTGCCGGGACGATTGAATATCGTCGTCAGTCGCCAGGCCGGTCTGCAGCTGGACGGCGCCGAGGTTTATCCGTCGCTGGAGTCCGCAGTGGTTCGGGCGCAGGAATGGGCGAACCAGCAGGGTGTCGATGAGGTGATGTTGATTGGCGGGGCGCAGCTGTATGCGCAAGGCATGGCGCAGGCGGATCGCCTGTACCTGACCCGTGTGGCGCTGAGCCCCGAGGGGGATGCCTGGTTTCCGGAGTTTGATTTGATGCAGTGGACATTGGTGTCCAACACCTCGAATCCAGCTGAAGGCGACAAACCAGCGTACAACTTTGAAGTTTGGGAAAAGGCCTAAAAACATCGCCAGCAGGCTGGCTCCCACAGTGGGTTTGAGGTGAAACACAGATTGTGTGAACACCCAAAATCCCTGTGGGAGCCAGCCTGCTGGCGATGAGGCCAGATCAGACGCCAAAGAACTTAAGCGTGCGCCAACTCCGCATGCTCATCCGCATCTAGCAACTCTTTATCCGTCTGCTGCATCAACTGGCTGGTAATCGCCCCCGCCGTGATCGAACCGCTCACGTTCAACGCGGTGCGGCCCATGTCGATCAGCGGCTCAACCGAAATCAGCAAAGCCACCAGTGACACTGGCAAGCCCATTGCCGGCAACACGATCAACGCGGCAAAGGTCGCGCCACCGCCGACGCCGGCCACCCCAGCCGAACTCAAGGTAACAATCGCCACCAACGTCGCGATCCATAGCGGGTCCAGCGGGTTGATGCCCACGGTCGGTGCAACCATCACCGCCAGCATTGCCGGGTACAGGCCGGCACAGCCATTCTGGCCGATGGTCGCGCCAAACGAGGCGGCGA
Source organism: Pseudomonas sp. ES3-33 (assembly GCF_000952175.1). Lineage (NCBI taxonomy): Bacteria > Pseudomonadati > Pseudomonadota > Gammaproteobacteria > Pseudomonadales > Pseudomonadaceae > Pseudomonas > Pseudomonas sp. ES3-33. Next base: position 57,403 of record NZ_JZRI01000074.1, read on the forward strand.
AGCTGGCGATGGACTGTGGGATACCCAGGCGGCTGGTCTGGGCTTCGATGCTCAGCGGAATGGTCGCGGCGCTCGAGCGGCTGGTGAAGGCGAACGTCAGCACCGGCCAGATCTTGCGGAAGAAACGCAGCGGGTTGATCCCGGCCGCCGACACCAGCACGCCATGCACCACAAACATCAAGCCCAGGCCGATGTAGGACACCACCACAAAACTGCCCAGCTTGATGATGTCTTGCAGATTGGAACCGGCGACCACCTTGGTCATCAGGGCCAACACGCCGTAGGGGGTCAACTTCATGACCAGACGCACCAGGCGCATTACCCAGGCTTGCAGGGTGTCGATAGCGTTGATCACTTTCTGACCTTTCTCGACGTCATCCTTGAGCAGTTGCAAGGCCGCAACCCCAAGGAAGGCCGCGAATATCACCACGCTGATGATCGACGTCGGCTTGGCGCGCGCGAGGTCAGCGAACGGGTTTTGCGGGATGAACGACAGCAGCAACTGCGGCACATTCAGGTCGGCGACCTTACCGGCGTAGTCGGTCTGGATGGTCTGCAGGCGGGCCATTTCCTGGGTGCCTGCGACCAGGCCCTCAGCGGTCAGGCCGAACAGGTTGGTGAGGCCGATACCGACAAGCGCGGCGATGGCCGTGGTGAACAGCAGCGTACCAATGGTCAGGAAGCTTATTTTGCCCAGTGACGAGGCGTTGTGCAGCCGCGCCACTGCGCTGAGGATGGAGGCGAACACCAGCGGGATCACGATCATCTGCAGCAGTTGTACGTAACCGTTACCCACCAGGTCGAACCAGCCGATCGACGCCTTCAGCACCGGGTTGCCCGCGCCATAAATGGTGTGCAGAGCTACGCCAAACGCCACGCCCAGTACCAGCGCAAGCAGGACCTTTTTCGCCAGGCTCCAGTTGGAGTGGCGGGTTTGTGCCAAGCCGAACAGCAAGGCCAGGAACACCAGCAGATTGAGGATCAGCGGCAGATTCATGAAAACTCCGAGAAAGACTTGTGCCCGCTGCCTTGCGGGGCAGCTGCGAACCGGCAAGCCTAACAGCTTGAAAACTAATGAATTAATATCAAAAACGCATGATAACTGTCGTTTTCGGAATAAGCGCATGTCGCTTCCGGGAATGCAGTTGGCGCAATGGAGACGTGAACGGTCGCAGGCGGGCGGGGAATGTCACACTTATTTGATAGCGTCGAGCTCTTTGAATCAGGGAGAACTACGATGAAGCTTGCTCCGAAATTTTTGCTCGCAGCACTCTGCCTGGGCCTTGCTGGCCAGGCCTTCGCCACGGATCTGAAACATTGGCCAGCCGATCAGGCCAAGGCGTTGGACGCGATGATCGCGGCCAACGCCAACAAGGGTAATTACGCGGTGTTTGACATGGACAACACCAGTTACCGCTATGACCTGGAAGAGTCGTTGCTGCCGTTCATGGAGAACAAAGGCCTGATCACCCGCGAGAAGCTTGATCCCTCCCTGAAGCTGATTCCGTTCAAAGACACCGCCGAGCACAAGGAAAGCCTCTTCAGTTATTACTATCGCCTTTGCGAAATCGACGACATGGTCTGCTATCCATGGGTCGCGCAGGTGTTTTCCGGGTTTACGCTCAAAGAGCTCAAGGGTTATGTCGATGAGTTGATGGCATCAGGCAAACCGGTGCCAGCCACTTACTACGAAGGCGACGTGGTGAAGAAACTCGACGTTAACCCGCCGAAAATCTTCACTGGGCAAAAAGAGCTCTATAACAAGCTGATGGAAAACGGCATTGAGGTCTACGTGATGACTGCCGCATCGGAAGAGCTGGTGCGCATGGTGGCGTCAGATCCGCAGTACGGCTACAACGTCAAGCCGCAGAACGTGATCGGCGTGAGCCTGCTGCTCAAGGACACCAAGACCGGCGAACTGACCACTGCACGCAAGCAGATTACGGCCGGCAAGTATGACGAGAAGGCCAACCTGGGCCTGGAGTTGACCCCGTACCTGTGGACCCCGGCGACCTGGATGGCGGGCAAGCAGGCGGCGATCCTGACTTACATCGACGAGTGGAAAAAACCGGTGCTGGTCGGCGGCGATACGCCAACCAGCGATGGTTTCATGCTGTTTCACAGCGTCGACGTGGCCAAGGGCGGTATTCACTTGTGGATCAACCGCAAGGACAAATACATGACCCAGATAAACGGCATGATGGCCAAGCATGCAGCGGCTCAGGCCAAGGAAGGATTGCCGGTGACGGCAGACAAGAACTGGGTGATCGTGAAGCCTGAAGAAATCCAATAATCCCAGATTTGTCGATCCCTGTAGGAGCTGCCGAAGGCTGCGATCTTTTGATCTTCAGAGGTCGCGTCCAAGAAAGATCAAAAGATCGCAGCCTCCGGCAGCTCCTACGGGGGATCTTCTGAAACAAAAATGCCCCGCGCTTGGCGGGGCATTGTTTTGTTCGACGGTTAAGCCTTACAGCCCGTCGAGCATCGCCTTGTTACGCACCGCGCCCTTGTCGGCGCTGGTTGCCAGCAGGGCATAGGCCTTCAGGGCAGTGGTCACCTTGCGTGGACGTTTTTCCACAGGCTTCCAGCCTTTCTGATCCTGCTCGGCACGCCGGCCGGCCATTTCTTCATCGCTGATCAACAGGTTGATCGAACGGTTCGGAATGTCGATCAGCACCTTGTCGCCGTCCTGCACCAGACCAATCGCACCACCGGCTGCCGCTTCCGGCGAAGCGTGGCCGATGGACAGGCCCGAGGTGCCGCCGGAGAAACGACCGTCGGTGAGCAGGGCACAGGCTTTGCCCAGGCCTTTGGATTTCAGGTACGACGTCGGGTAGAGCATTTCCTGCATGCCCGGGCCGCCTTTGGGGCCTTCGTAACGGATGATCACGATGTCGCCGGCCTTCACTTCGTCAGCGAGGATGCCGCGTACGGCGCTGTCCTGGCTCTCGAAGATCTTCGCATTGCCTTCAAACACGTGGATCGATTCATCGACGCCGGCGGTTTTCACCACGCAACCGTCCAGCGCGATGTTGCCGTACAGAACGGCCAGGCCGCCTTCTTTCGAATACGCATGCTCAACACTGCGGATGCAGCCGTTTTCACGGTCGTCGTCCAGGGTTTCCCAACGGGTCGACTGGCTGAATGCGGTTTGCGTCGGGATGCCCGCCGGGCCGGCTTTGAAGAAATGATGCACGGCTTCATCGTCGGTCTGGGTGATGTCCCACTTGGCGATGCCTTCGGCCAGGGTTTTGCTGTGCACGGTCGGCAGGTCGGTGTGCAACAGGCCGCCACGGGCCAGCGAGCCCAGGATGCTGAAGATCCCGCCGGCGCGGTGCACGTCTTCCATGTGGTACTTCTGGATGTTCGGTGCGACTTTGCACAGTTGCGGCACGAATCGGGACAGGCGGTCGATGTCGCGCAAGTCGAACTCCATCTCGGCTTCCTGGGCGGCGGCCAGCAAGTGCAGGATGGTGTTGGTGGAACCGCCCATGGCGATGTCCAGGGTCATGGCGTTTTCGAACGCCTTGAAGTTGGCGATGTTGCGCGGCAGTACCGACTCATCGTTCTCGCCGTAGTAACGCTTGCACAGCTCGACGATGGTGCGGCCGGCCTGCAGGAACAGCTGTTCGCGGTCGCTGTGGGTCGCCAGGGTCGAACCGTTACCCGGCAACGCCAGGCCGAGGGCTTCGACCAGGCAGTTCATCGAGTTGGCGGTGAACATGCCGGAGCACGAACCGCAGGTCGGGCAGGCGCTGCGCTCGTACTCAGCGACTTTCTCGTCAGAAGCGCTGGAGTCGGCGGCGATCACCATGGCATCGACCAGGTCGAGGCCATGGGAGGCGAGTTTGGTCTTGCCGGCTTCCATCGGGCCGCCAGACACGAAAATCACCGGGATGTTCAGGCGCAGGGAGGCCATCAGCATGCCAGGGGTGATCTTGTCGCAGTTGGAAATGCAGACGATGGCATCGGCGCAGTGGGCGTTGACCATGTACTCGACGGAGTCGGCGATGATCTCGCGGCTCGGCAGCGAATACAGCATGCCGTCATGGCCCATGGCGATGCCGTCATCCACGGCGATGGTGTTGAATTCTTTTGCCACGCCGCCAGCGCGTTCGATTTCACGGGCGACCAGTTGGCCCAGGTCCTTGAGGTGGACGTGGCCCGGTACGAACTGGGTGAAGGAGTTGGCAATGGCGATGATCGGCTTTTTGAAGTCGTCATCTTTCATCCCCGTGGCGCGCCACAGTGCGCGGGCGCCGGCCATGTTGCGGCCGTGGGTGGATGTTTTCGAGCGGTAATCAGGCATGAAGCACTCCGGGCGGCTAATCAGGTATCAAAGGGGAAGTGAGCTTCTATTGACGTCTGGAACACTCAGAAATGGCCGTGTGTCCGGAAGTTGCCGATAACTTTGCGGGATCGCCGCGCGCTTCAGCTTGAGCTCATAAACCCGCCGGGGGATGACTGGCGATGAATGAGGCGATTCTACACGGCTGGCGGCGAGAGGGAATGCCAGAACGCGCACTGGCCGCGCTCACGAGACGTGCGGCCACCCTGTAGGAGCGAGCTCGCTCGCGAAAAACCAGAGGACGCCGCGGGGTGTCAGGCTGCCAGCGTCATCGTTGACGACCATCGTGAGCGAGCTCGCTCCTACAGATAGTGTTTAGCTGTTTGGCAGCAACCGGCAGGTGATGCTCTTGATGTAGCGCGTCTCGGCAATTGCCGGGTGCACCGGGTGATCCGGACCCTGGCCGCCGCGGTCCAGCAGCTGGATGTTACGGTCCAGGTGACGGGCGCTGGTCAGCAGGATGTTCTGCAGGTCGTCTTCCGGCAGGTGCATCGAGCACGAAGCGCTGACCAGGATGCCGTCCTTGGTCAACAGGCGCATGGCTTGTTCGTTCAGGCGGCGGTAGGCGCCTTCGCCATTTTTCATGTCTTTCTTGCGTTTGATGAACGCCGGCGGGTCGGCCACGATCACGTCGAAACGTTCTTCGCTGGCTTTGAGTTCTTTAAGGGCATCAAACACATCGCCTTCGAGGCAGGTCATCTTCTCGGCGACGCCGTTCAGCGCGGCGTTGCGCTCGACACCATCGAGGGCGAAGGCCGAAGCGTCGACGCAGAAGACTTCACTGGCGCCGAAGGCCGCTGCTTGCACGCCCCAGCCGCCAATGTAGCTGTAGAGGTCGAGTACGCGTTTGCCCTTGGCATAAGGCGCCAGGCGAGCACGGTTCATGCGGTGGTCATAGAACCAGCCGGTTTTCTGGCCTTGAATGACCGGCGCTTCGAATTTCACGCCGTTCTCCTCCAGCGCAACCCACTCAGGCACCAGGCCAAACACGGTTTCAACGTAGCGGTTGAGGCCTTCGGCATCACGGGCGGCGGAGTCGTTCTTGAACAGAATGCCGCTTGGCTTGAGCACTTGGGTCAGTGCGGCGATCACGTCTTCCTTGTGCGCTTCCATGGTCGCCGAGGCGATCTGTACCACCAGGATGTCGCCGAAACGGTCGACGACCAGGCCTGGCAGCAGGTCGGAATCACCGTAGACCAGGCGATAGAACGGCTTGTCGAACAGGCGATCGCGCAACGACAGGGCAACGTTCAGGCGGTGCACCAGCAACGACTTGTCCAGCGGCAACTTGATGTCGCGCGACAGCAGGCGGGCGCAGATGAGGTTGTTCGGGCTCATGGCAACGATGCCCAGCGTCTTGCCACCGGCGGCTTCGAGGATCGCCTGATCGCCGGCCTTGAAGCCGTTTAACGGTGTGGCGGCTACATCGATTTCGTTGCTGTAGACCCACAGGTGGCCGTTTCGCAGGCGACGGTCGGCGTTGGCTTTGAGGCGCAGGCTAGGCAGGGACATGACGTCGCTCCGGAAAAAAGAGCGGGAGTATAGCGTGTTGGGGGTGGTGGCGGGCTTGCAGGTGATGAAACGCCGGCTCCCACAGCGCTTTGGTGCCGAATGCAAATTATGCATGCACAGCAGATCCCTGTGGGAGCGGGCTTGCCCGCGAAGGCGGCCTCGAACTATTACTCGGAAAGCGCGGCAATCAACTCCCGATTGAACGCCGGAATATCATCCGGCTGCCGGCTGCTGATCAGGTTACCGTCCTTGACCACTTCCTTGTCGACCCAATTGGCCCCGGCATTCACCAGATCGTCCCTGAGCGTCTTGTAGCTGGTCATGGTCTTGCCGCTGACCAGTCCGGCAGACACCAGCAACCAGCCGCCATGGCAAATCACCGCGATAGGCTTGCCCGCCGAAGTGCCGGTCTTGACCAGATGCTGGGCGTCCTGGTCGATGCGGATGGTGTCGGAGTTCTGCACACCGCCCGGCAGCACAATGGCGTCGTAATGGTCGGCGCTGGCACCCTTGAACGTGCCGTCGACCTTGAAATCATCCGCGGGCTCGTCGTGATTCCAGCCTTTGACCTGGCCTTGCTCGGCCGACAGGATATCGACTTGAACGCCGGCGTCCTCCAGAGCCTGTTTCGGACCTGTGAGTTCAACCTGCTCGAAACCATCGGTTACCAGAATCGCGACACGCTTGCCGTTCAGGGAATGGGACATGATTACAGCTCCTGAGGTGAGTACATGTTTGCCCGTGGGCATTACTCCGTCCGAAGCCGGGACGTGGATGAAAGTTCCTCCGATGTGCCCGCTGGTGTGTCGGATCCAACTTCATAAAGGTTAGAATTGCCGCCTGTCCCAGAGCGCGTACTTATGTCCCAAGAGCTGACCACCGAACAGATTCAACAGACCCTGCAAGGCATTAGCGTGCCGGCCCAGCCGCAGATCATGGTGGATTTGCAAATGGAGCAGTACATGCCGGACCCGGACCTGGAGGTGATCGCCAAGCTGATCTCCCAGGACCCTGGCCTGTCCGGTTCATTGTTGAAGATCGTCAACTCGCCGTATTACGGCCTGAGCAACAAGATCGCCTCGATCCAGCGCGCAGTGAATCTGCTGGGTAGCCGTTCGGTCATCAACCTGATCAATGCGATGTCGATCAAGGGCGAGATGAACGACGACACCATCGTCACCTTGAACCGATTCTGGGACACCGCCCAGGACGTGGCGATGACGTGCCTGACCCTGGCCAAGCGCCTCGGCGGACAGGCGGGCGATGAAGCCTATGCCCTGGGTCTGTTTCACGATTGCGGTGTGCCGCTGATGCTGCAGCGTTTCCCCGACTACATGGGTGTGCTGGAGGAGGCCTACGCCAACGCCAGTGCGGAATGTCGGGTGGTCGATACGGAAAACAGCCGGTTCAACACCAACCATGCGGTGGTCGGCTACTACACGGCGAAGTCCTGGCGTCTGCCGGAGCATGTATCCCATGCGATCGCCAACCACCACAATGCCCTGGCGATCTTCAGCGATGACTCGTCCCGCAACAGTCAGTTGAAGAACCTGCTGGCGATCCTCAAGATGGCCGAACACATCTGCGCGTCGTATCGGGTGCTGGGCAATCAGAAAATCGACCATGAGTGGAACAGCATCAGTCACCTGGTGCTCGATTATGTCGGCCTCTCGGACTACGACTTCGAGACCCTCAAGCAAACCATTCGCGACCTCGGCAATCATCGCTGAGTGCTGATCCCTCTCCGACCCAGTCCTGATTCGAGTGCGCCATGCCTGAACTGCCAGAAGTTGAAACAACTCGCCGCGGGATCGCGCCACACCTTGAGGGCCAGCGCGTCAGCCGGGTGATTGTGCGTGATCGACGCCTGCGCTGGCCGATACCCGAAGACCTCGACGTGCGCCTGTCCGGGCAGCGCATCGTGCTGGTGGAGCGGCGCGCCAAGTACCTGCTGATCAATGCCGAAGTAGGCACCTTGATCAGCCACCTGGGCATGTCCGGCAATTTGCGCCTGGTGGAGGCCGGCACCCCGGCGGCCAAGCATGAGCACGTGGACATCGAGCTGGAATCAGGCCTGGCCCTGCGCTACACCGATCCGCGTCGGTTCGGCGCCATGCTCTGGAGCCTTGACCCGCTCAATCACGAGCTGCTGGTACGCCTGGGGCCGGAACCGTTGACCGAGCTGTTCGACGGCGAGCGCCTGTTTCAACAGTCCCGTGGGCGATCCATGGCGGTCAAGCCGTTCATCATGGATAACGCAGTGGTGGTGGGGGTGGGCAATATCTATGCGACCGAGGCACTGTTCGCCGCCGGAATCGACCCGCGCCGCGAGGCCAAGAGCATTTCCCGGGCGCGCTATCTCAAACTGGCCATCGAGATCAAGCGCATCCTGATCCACGCGATCGAGCGCGGCGGCACCACCTTGCGCGACTTTATCGGCGGTGACGGGCAGCCGGGTTATTTTCAGCAGGAATTGTTTGTCTACGGCCGTGGTGGCGAGCACTGCAAGGTCTGCGGAACCGGGTTGCGAGAAGTAAAGCTGGGGCAGCGTGCGAGTGTCTTTTGCCCTCGTTGTCAAAGTTGACTGGCCCTACGGGCTATAGTCTGTGTTCACTGCTCAGCCGAAGGACCGTGCCATGAATTCGTTTCGAACCCTAGTCGTCGTGTTGTTATTGAGCGTTGCAGCGCCGGTGCTGGCAGCCAGCAATGGCAGCGGCGACCCGCGCTACACCATCCAGAATCCCCCGGCCTACGCCATGATCGGCGACTTGCTGATCGCCCGACCCTTGCTGGTGGTGGCGACGGTGATCGGTGCAGGGGCGTTTGTGGTGTCGCTTCCCTTCACCGCGCTGGGCGGCGGCATAGGGGATGCGGGGCAGGCGCTGGTGGTGGACCCGGCGCGGGCAGCGTTTGTGCGGTGCCTGGGGTGCATTGGGGAGGGGTTTGAGCAGCGGGAGTGAGGCCAGTTGCATCACTCCAGAAATCAGACCTTACCGGTAATCACACGATACTTCGCCATCAACTGCTCTTCAGTTTCCGGATGTGCCTCATCCAGCGGAATGCAATCCACCGGGCATACTTGCTGGCACTGTGGCTCGTCGTAGTGGCCGACGCACTGCGTGCACAGGTTGGGGTCGATCACATAGATCTCTTCGCCTTGGGAGATGGCGGCGTTCGGGCACTCGGGCTCGCAGACGTCGCAGTTGATGCAATCGTCGGTGATGATCAGGGACATGCTAACTCCAGCCAGGGTGGAAGACCCAGGCGCTATAAACCAATGCGCGCAATTGTGCCGTATTGGCGCTGCAGGAGCCAGCTTGCTCGCGATGGACGGGAGAGCGCCAAGTTTACCCAGGCAGCCCGCGCGTCATCGTTAACGTTCATCGCCAGCAAGCTGGCTCCTGCAGCCTGCGTTATTTCTTGAAGCGTTCGGTGAGGGCATCCGCCACCGCAGGGTGCACGAATTTGGTGATATCGCCGCCCAGGGCCGCAATTTCACGGACCAGCGTCGAGGAGATGAACGAGTATCGCTCGGATGGAGTGAGAAACAGGCTTTCCACATCCGGTGCAAGCTGACGGTTCATGTTGGCCAGCTGAAATTCGTATTCGAAGTCCGACACTGCGCGCAATCCACGGAGAAAGACGTTGGCGTTTTTCTCTTTGGCGAAATGCGCCAGCAGCGTCGAGAAACCGACCACTTCCACGTTCGGCAGATGCTTGGTGACCTCGCGAGCCAACTCCACCCGTTGTTCCAGGGGAAACAAGGGGTTTTTCTTCGGGCTGGCGGCGACGGCAATAATCACGTGATCGAACAGGCGCGAGGCGCGTTCGACCAGATCGCCATGGCCCTTGGTAATAGGGTCGAAGGTACCTGGGTACAACACTCGGTTCATCGCGTCGTCCTGGCGGGAGTCCGTTGGGGAGTCGGATGGTATCGCAGCATTCCCGGTCGGCCAAGTCGCCTGTTGGGTAAGAAAGCACTATAGACGATGGGACTATTCCTCGTTTTCACGGATTTTTTAAACGGTCGGCGAGCGCGGTGGCCAGTTGCGCGGTCAGTCCGTACACCGATAATTGAGGGTTTGCACCAATGCTGGTGGGGAATAGCGAGCCATCATGGATCGACAGGTTGCTGATCTGGTGATGACGGCCGAGGCTGTCGGTCACGGCGTTTTTCGGCTCTTCGCCCATGACGCAACCGCCCATCACATGGGCACTGCCCAGGCGGGTGCGGTAGAGCTCCAGGCTCAAACTGTCGATCAGCGTGCGCGCTTCGGCCAGGGTTTTGACGTGGCGAGCATCAGCATGCATCGGCATCACTGCATTGGCGCCACCGGCAAACTGGATTTCGGCCATGCTGTGGAACGCCCGGCGCAAGCCGTCCCAGGCATAGGCAGAAACCTGATAGTCGAGCACCGGGGTGTCGTCACCGCGCAATTCGACGCTGCCGCCGGGACTATCCGGGTGAAAGCCGTCACGTAGCAGCGCCAACATGGCGTGGGTGTGCGGCAAATTCTCCATGTGTCGGGAATTCTCTTCGCCGAAGCCGCCCAGCAGCGTGGTGGCGAGCGCCGGGTGCAGAGGTGGTACTTCCAGTTTGTAGGACATCTTGCCGCTGGTACCGTCCTGCCACTGGAAGTGATCGGAGTAGATCGACTGCGGAGCGCCGTAGAACGGGTTGATCACCTCATCGAACAGGGCGGCAGACATGTTCACCAAATGCAGGAACGTGCGTTTGCCCAGGCGCTTGTGCGGATCGGGGGCCGCGGAGCGCAGCAGTAGCGCCGGGCTGTTGATTGCGCCCCCGGCCAGTACGTAATGTCGCGCCTTGACCGTGATCGTCCTGCCCGTGGGCGCAACGCAGCGCTCATCCATCGCGACACAGCTCAGGCCGATGACCTTGTCGTCCTTGATCGAGAGCTTTTCAGCGCGAGCCAGATAGAGCAATTCACCGCCTTTTTCCAGGGTGGCGGGAATGGTCGTCACCAGCATTGACTGCTTGGCATTGGTCGGACAGCCCATGCCGCAGTAACCCAGGTTCCAGCAGCCACGAACGTTGCGCGGAATCACGTGCCAGCTGTAGCCCAGTTTTTCGCAGCCTTTGCGGATTACGTCGTTATTGGCGTTGGGCGGTACCATCCAGGGGGCGACCCCGAGCCGCTGCTCCATTTTCTCGAACCACGGCGCCATGTCGGCAGGGCTGTGGCCTTTTACGTCATGTTCCCGGGCCCAGTGTTCGAGCGTCGGGGGCGGGGTGCGAAAGCTCGATGTCCAGTTGATCAGCGTGGTGCCGCCCACCGCGCGCCCTTGCAGTATGGTGATGGCGCCGTCCTTGCTCATGCGGCCGATGCCTTCCTGATAGAGGCTGGCGTAGGCCTGGTCTTCGAGCATCTTGAAGTCGCTGCTGGTCTTGAGGGGACCTTCTTCGATCAGCAACACCTTGAATCCGGCGGCGCTGAGGATTTCTGCCGTGGTGCCGCCGCCGGCGCCGCTGCCGATGATTGCCACGTCGGCTTCCAGGGTCAGGTCCTCGGTCAGTTGCGAGCCGTTGTAGGTTTTCCAGCCGCGGGCCAGGCCTTCACGGAACGGATCAGGTACGGGCATGTTCGGGTTCTCGTTATTGTTTTGGTTTTGTGGTGAGGCTACCGACGCCATCGCGAGCAGGCTCGCTCCCACAGGGTTACGCGATAAAGGTGGGAGGTGAGCCTGCTCGCGATGGCATCCCCCGGTCTCAGACAGCAGGCGGGCCCGGATACCCGCAATGTGCCCACGACTCTTGCCGGCTATACCAAGCCATCATCACCAGCTGCAGCAGTGAGCTATGGCCCATGCGCAGCAGGCTTAACGAACTGTTTTCCCAGCGATCAAGGAACTGCCGGACTTCATCGGCGCTGGCATTCTCCCAACTGCCCCAAACGCCGGTCAGCGGGCCGCGAGTGACGGTCAAGCCGAGCACGTCGAACAACTGCTGGGTCAGCTTGAGCATCTGCGGCGAGAGATGATTGAGGCCGTTGTCCAGATTTTTCAGGGTGCTATCGACGGCGTGCGGCATTTGCTCGGTAGCCACCGCGCCATCAAGCATCACTGGAATCAGTGCTCGCAAAAACAGCAGGTCCCCTCGGCGCAGTATTGCGAAACCGCTGGCCGGCGTACTTGAGGAGCAGCCGCTGAGGCTTGCGCCCAAACCGGCCGTGGCAAGGAAAGCCGTGGCGCCCAAGCTGAATTTCAGCAGGCCGCGACGTGACAGCGCGGGTGTATCGGACAGGCTGGGATTCATTATTGTTATTACCCGGCGATGATATTTAGCGGATGAACAGCTTCTGGATGAGCTTCTGGATGGCTTTGCCATAAGGCGGATAGATCAGCTTCGCCGCATTGAAGCGCTGCTTGATCAAAACGCCCTTGGCTTTGCTGAACGTCAGAAAACCCTCCTGGCCGTGGTAATGGCCCATGCCGGATGCGCCGATGCCGCCAAACGGCATGTCGTCCTGTGCGACGTGCAGCAGGGTGTCATTGAGGCAGACACCGCCGGAGTGGGTTTCATGGAGAACGCGCTGCTGTTCGCCCTTGTTGTAGCCAAAGTAATACAGGGCGAGCGGACGGGGGCGCTGGTTGATGTAGGCAAATGCTTGCGCCAGGTCCGTATAGGGCACGATCGGCAGCAGCGGGCCGAAGATTTCGTCCTGCATCACGGTCATGTCATCGCTGACGTTGAGCAACAGGCTATGGCTCATGCGGCGTCCCTGACCCTGCTCGAACAGCGGTATCAGCAGCGCGCCCTTGCTGGTAGCGTCGCTGATGTAGCCGTTGAGGCGCGCCAGTTGGCGGTCATTGATGATGGCGGTGTAGTCCGGGTTGTCTGCCAGTGTCGGATAAAACCCGCGAACGGCCTGGCGATAGGCTTCAACGAAGCCACCGACCCGGTCGTGCGGCACCAGCACGTAGTCGGGGGCCACGCAGGTTTGCCCGGCGTTTAGCGTCTTGCCAAAGGCGATGCGCTCGGCGGCGTCTTTGAGCGGCACATCGTGGGACACGATCGCGGGGGATTTTCCGCCCAGTTCCAGCGTGACTGGCGTCAGGTTCTCAGCTGCCGCGCGCATCACGTGCTTGCCGATACTGGTGGCGCCGGTGAACAGCAGATGGTCAAAACGCAGCCGGGAAAATGCTACCCCAACATCAGCTTCACCGAGCACGACGCAGACCAGATCCTGGGGGAAAATCCGTCCCAGCAGTTCCTTTAGCAGCAATCCGGTGGCTGGCGTGGATTCGCTGAGTTTGAGCATCACCCGGTTACCCGCCGACAACGCGCCAACCAGAGGCCCAATGGCCAGGTACAGCGGATAGTTCCACGGCACGATCACGCCGACCACGCCCAAAGGCTGGTACACGACTTTGGCTGAAGCAGGCTGGAACGCAACTCCGACTTTGCGTCGCGAGGGCTTCATCCAGCCTTTCAGGTGCTGGCTCGCGTAATGGATGCCATGCAGGCTGGGCATCAGTTCAGCGAGCAGGGTTTCATCGGCGCTGCGGTGGCTGAAATCCTGGCTGATAGCGTCGATCAGGGCCTGGCGCTCAGTGCTGAGCAAATCCCTTAACGCTTTGAGCCATTGCTGACGCTGAGCTGCAGGAGGCATCGGGTTGGCAGCGTACGCAGCGCGTTGAGCATCAAACAGGCTGCGTAGTTCTTCCAACGGCTGCTGCAGGTTTTGCAGGTAGGCGACGTCAGCGGTCATGGTCAGCTCCGGATTTTTATTTTACTGGATAACTTTCTAGAGTCTATGCTCTATAAAGTCAACTGACATCCTGGTGCAGCTTTGTTTTATCCGGTTGCGGATAGGCCGTAAGATGCTCTCCATCGCATTCCTGAATTAAAGCTCAAGCCATGGCCCCTCGAATAAAAACCAGCGAGCGCATCGTGCAGAACAGCCTCGAGCTGTTTAACCAGCAAGGCGAACGCAGCATTAGCACTAACCACATTGCTGCCCATATGGAGATTTCTCCGGGCAACCTCTACTACCACTTCCCTAACAAGCAGGCGATCATTGCCGTGCTCTTCAGTGAGTACGAAAGCCTGGTGGACAGCTTCCTGCGTCCACCCCAGGGCCGCGCCTCCACGGTGGAAGACAAGCGTTTCTACCTCAAGGAACTGCTGGCAGCCATGTGGCGGTATCGCTTCCTGCATCGTGACCTCGAGCACCTGCTCGACAGCGATCCGGAGCTGGCCGGGCGCTACCGACGCTTTTCCCAGCGCTGCCTGATCCATGGCACGCATATCTACGCCGGCTTCGTCGAGGCCGGGATCCTGCGCATGGACAAGGTGCAGATCGAGTCCCTGACCCTCAACGCCTGGATTATCCTGACCTCCTGGGTGCGTTTTCTCTGCACGACGCGGGAAAATTCCAATCACTTGAGTGAGCAAGCCGTCAAGCGTGGGGTGTATCAGGTGCTGGTGCTGGAGGCGGGCTTCGTCACGGATCAGGCGCGTGATGAGGTCAATGCGCTGTATGAAGAATTTTATGTGCCGCTGGGTCAGGCGCTTGAAGAAGCGCATGAGGAATCAGAACCGCTTTAATCACAGGAGCCCGTTATGCCTATTGCGCAGTTGATCAGCCCGCAAGCGTTGGACCTGAAGAAGGAGCAGCCGGGGCTGGTGGTCCTGGATTGTCGTTTTGCCCTGGAAGATCCGGACTACGGACAGCGCAGTTACTCGGAGGGCCATATCGCCGGGTCGAGTTTTGCCGACCTGGAGCGGGATTTAAGCGGGACCGTCGTCAGGGGCGTGACCGGTCGACATCCATTGCCAAACCCCGACGACCTGATTGAACGCCTGCAGGCATGGGGCATCAATCCCGACAGTGAAGTGGTTCTGTATGACGACGGTCCTGGTGCGTTCGCGGCGCGGGCCTGGTGGTTGCTGGCCTGGCTGGGCAAGCGTGACGGCGTGTTCATCCTTGATGGCGGACTCAAGGCCTGGCATGCCGCCGGCTTGCCACTGAGCCTGGATGCGCCCGGCAAAGAGCGCAGCACCTTCACCGGTGAACCGGACGCCTCGTTGGTGCTGAGCAGCGAACAATTGCAGCAGCGTCTCGACCAGCCGGCCATGACCTTGCTCGATGCTCGTGCCCTGGTCCGTTTCAAGGGTGAAGTGGAGCCGATCGATCCGGTAGCGGGGCATATTCCCGGGGCGCAATGCGCAGCGTTCACCGATAACCTGGGCGGCGACGGGCGATTCTTGCCGGCTGATCAGTTAAAGCAGCGCTTTGCGGCGAAACTGGCAGACCGTTCGCCGACGGAACTGGTGGCCTATTGCGGCTCCGGGGTGACTGCGTGCCATAACCTGTTCGCCCTGTGCCTGGCGGGTTATCCGTTGGGGGCGTTGTATGCGGGGTCTTGGAGCGAGTGGATCAATGATCCTCTGCGAGGCGTCGCCAGGGGCGAATAATCCAGTACCTGCAGGAGCGAGCTTGCTCGCGATGGAGGTGAACGATAACGCTGGAAATCAGGCACCCCGCAGCGCTCTCGGGTTTTTCGCGAGCAAGCTCGCTCCTACAGGGGATTTGCCAGCCACGCTGGGATGCGCCGCTCCAGGTAGTATCCCGGCTGCCTCACCGAACCCTCGACAAACCCGACATGCCCACCTGCGGCGTGCAATTCGAACTGGATGCTCGGGGATAACTCGTCGGCTCGGGGCAGACTGTGCGGGAATACGAATGGATCGTCAGCCGCCTGGATCATCAGCGTTGGCGTTTGGATCTGCCCAAGGAAATAACGGCTCGACGCTCGGCGATAATAATCTTCGGCATCGGCATAGCCGTGCAGTGGAGCGGTCACCCGGCCATCGAAGTCCCAGAAAGTGCGCATGTTCTCCAGAGAGCCCAAGGCCGCCAGGGACGCCAGTCCATCTTCGCGCCCGTCATGCTGGAACTGGCGTTGCTTGTTCTTGATGTAGGCCAGCATCTCGCGCATGAAATGCGCCTGATAGACCCTTGAAAAACCCTGGCCGATGCGATCTGCACATTGATCCAGGCGAAAGGGCACCGATACCGCCACAGCACCCTGCAAGCCACTGTCACGGCCACTTTCACCCAGGTATTTGAGCAACACATTACCGCCCAGGGAGTAACCAACTGCGTACAACGGAGCGAGTGGCCGCCTGGCGCGCAGGTGCTTGAGGGTTTCGGCCAGGTCTTCGCTGGCGCCGGAATGGTAACTGCGCGGCAACAGGTTCGGTTCCCCCGAGCAACCGCGCCAGTTCAGTGCGACGCTGGCCCAGCCCCGGGCCGCCAGCGCCTTTTGCACGCCCGCGACATAAGGTGAATTCGAAGAGCCGGTCAGCCCGTGCAAAACCAGCACCAAGGGGGTGTCGGGGCCCTGCGGGCCATGCCAGTCGAGGTCAAGAAAGTCCCCATCCTCAAGCCACAGGCGCTCGCGCTCGCGTTCAATGTGGGTGGTTTTACGCCACAGCGGTCCCCACAATGTCTGCAAGTGCGGGTTGCCAAGGCCGAAGGCGGGGGTGAAGCGTTCTGACGGAGGGGACACGATTACTCTCGAGGCGGCGGCGCTTGCCTCTATTGAGGCAGGCACCTTTTCAGGCGGGTCGATTAACCCGCGATCTGTGCCATACGTTGCCACAACGCGTAGTACACCCGCCCGGATTTCTGCTCCCGATGCAGGCGCCAGTTGCCTGGCAAGCCAAGGCTCGATGGCGCGTTTTCGCTCTCGGTGTAGATCCAGGCCTCGTCGGCCAGCCACTGGCGCTCTTCAAGCAGGGTGCACACGGTTGGCAACAGGTTCTGGTTGAACGGCGGGTCGAGGAATACCAGGTCGTAGGCCACGGCGGCCTGGGTTTCCAGGTAACGCAAGGCGTCGGCCGTCTGGATTTGCCCGGTGGTGCAACGCAGCGTGCCCAGGTGCTCCTTGATGCTCGACACGGCAATGTTGCTGGCGTCGAGCGCCTGGCCCATGGCGGCGCCTCGGGACAATGCCTCGAGGAACAGCGCGCCGCTGCCGGCGAAGGGGTCGAACACTTTCGCCCCGGCGACGTAAGGCGCGAGCCAGTTGAACAGGGTTTCACGCACTCGGTCCGGCGTCGGGCGCAAGCCTGGTGCGTCGGGGAAGCTCAGCTTTCGGCTGCCCCATTCGCCGCCGATGATGCGCAATTGATTCACGCCGTTATGCACGTTGTGAACAGGTTTTTTAGGGCGAGAACTGGCCATTAATGCTCCGGAACCCCGAGCGGTTGCTCGGCAGGTTTATCAGTAGGGGCCGGTAACGGCTTTTGCGGCACGGTCGGGCCAGCGCTGACGATGACCATTTTGTCCGTGCTCAGGTGTTTGTTCAATGCAGCCTTGACCTGCTCGACGGTCAGGCTTTGCGACTGGCGCATGAAATCGTCCAGGTAACTCAGCGGCAGGTTGTAGAACCCCATGGCGCCCAGTTGGCCAACTATATCGGCATTACTGGCCGTCGACAGCGGGAAGCTTCCGGCCAGTTCGCGCTTGGCGTCGTCGAGTTCTTTCTGGGTCGGACCTGTCTTGAGGTAGTCGGCGAGGACATCCTGCACCAGTTTCAAGGTTCCTTCGCTCATTTCGGCGCGGGTCTGCAGGTTGATCATGAATGGGCCGCGCGCCTGCATGGGCGTGAAGCCGGAGTAGACGCCGTAAGCCAGGCCGCGTTTCTCCCGGACTTCGGTCATCAACCGAGTACCAAAACCGCCACCGCCGAGAATCTGGTTGCCCATGGACAATGCGGCATAGTCCGGATCTTCACGGTCGATGCCCAGCTGCGCGAGCATCAGGTTGGTCTGCTTGGATGGGAACTCGATGTGGCCGATGCTGGCCTGGGGCTCTACCGGTTGCGCGATTTTCGCCAGTGCCGGGCCTTTTGGCAGGGCGCTGGACACTTGCGCGGCAATGGCCTCGGCATCGGCGCGAGACAGGTCTCCGACCAGGGCAATGACCACGTTGCCAGCGGCATAGGCTTTCTCATGGAAGGCCTTGAGTTGCGCCAAGGTAATTGCAGGAACGGTTTTCGCCGTGCCGTCGCTCGAGTGGGCGTAGGGGTGGTCGCCGTAAAGACGGGTCATCAGCTCCAGGCCTGCAAGTTTGCCGGGGTTCTGCTTCTGGTATTCGAAGCCGGCGAGCATCTGGTTCTTGATGCGCGCAAAGGAGTCGGCGGGAAAGGTCGGTTTGCCCACCACTTCGGAAAACAGTTCCAGGGCCGGCGCGCGTTTATCCGCGGCGCTGAGGCTGCGCAGCGAGGCGAGCGCCATGTCCTTGAACGCACCATTGCCAAAGTCTGCGCCCAGGCCTTCAAAACCCTGGGCGATAGCGCCGACGTCCTTGCCTGCAACGCCTTCGTTGAGCATGGCATTGGTCAGCAGGGCGAGGCCGGGCGCGTCGCCGTCCTGACTGCTGCCGGCGGCGAAAATCAGGCGCAGGTCGAACATCGGCAGCTCGCGAGCTTCGACGAACAGCACTTTGGCGCCTTCGGCGGTGTTCCAGGTCTGCACATCCAGAGAGCGGTGGCTCGGCGCCTTGCCATCGAGCTCGGCCAGGGATTGCAGCTTCTGGCTGGACTTGGCCTTGTCGAGGGCCTCGCTGGCTGTCGAGTCGTCGGGCCGCAGCAGGTAGACGGTCGCGGAGCCGATCAGCGCGACAACGACGAGGCCGATCAGCGCCAGGCGCGGTTTTTTACGCTCACTCATGAGTCGTCTCCTGTGGCAGTACGTGGGCGACGCTGAGACGTTCGCGGGTGAAATACAGCTTGGCGGCCTTCTGGATGTCTTGCGGGGTCACGCTTTCCAGGTCGGCGAGTTCGGTGTCCATCAGTTTCCACGACAGGCCTACCGTTTCCAGCTGGCCAATGGAGGTGGCCTGGCTGGTTATCGAGTCGCGCTCGTAGACCAGGCCGGCGATGACCTGTGCGCGCACCCGCTCCAGCTCTTCAGTGGCAGGTGCGGTGGTTTTCAACTGGTCGAGCAGTTTCCACAAGCCGGCCTCGGCCTGGGCGATGGTTTTGTTTTTCTGGGTGTTGGGGGTCGCCGACAAGGTGAACAGGCTGTCGCCACGGGTGTAGGCGTCATAGCTCGACGAACCGCCGGACACCAGTTCTTCACCGCGTTCCAGTTGGGTCGGGATGCGGCCGCTGTAGCCGCCGTCCAGCAGGGCCGAGATGAGGCGCAGCGCGTTGACCGAGCGCTTGTCTTCAGCCGTGGCGATGCTCGGCACATTGAAGCCCAGCATCAGGCTCGGTAATTGGGTCTGCACGTGCAGGGTAATCTTCCGTTCACCGGGCTCGGCCAGTTCCAGAGGCTGCTTGGCTGAAGGCACGTCACGCTTGGGGATCGGGCCGAAATAGCGCTGGGCCAGGGTCTTGACCTCGTCTGGAGTGACGTCGCCGACCACCACCAGGGTGGCATTGTTCGGCACGTACCAGGATTGGTACCAATGGCGCAGCTCCTCGACCTTCATGCGGTCCAGGTCGGCCATCCAGCCGATGGTCGGCGTGTGGTAGCCGCTGGCCGGGTAGGCCATGGCCTTGAAGCGCTCATAGGCCTTGGACATGGGCTTGTCATCAGTGCGCAAGCGGCGCTCTTCCTTGATGACTTCGATTTCACGGGCGAACTCGTCGGGTGGCAGGCGCAGGCTGGCCATGCGGTCGGCTTCAAGCTCGAAGGCGACGCCGAGGCGATCACGGGCCAGCACCTGGTAATAGGCTGTGAAATCGTCGCTGGTGAATGCGTTCTCTTCAGCGCCCAGGTCGCGCAGGATCAACGAGGCTTCACCGGGGCCGATTTTTTCGCTGCCCTTGAACATCATGTGTTCCAGTGCATGGGACAAGCCAGTCTGGCCTGGGGTCTCGTAGCTGGAGCCGACCTTGTACCAGACCTGGGAAACGACCACCGGCGCTCGATGGTCTTCGCGCACTACGACCTTGAGGCCGTTGTCCAGGGTGAATTCGTGGGTGGGTTGGGGATCGGCAGCCAAGGCTGAGAGTGGCAGACAAACTGTGCTGAGCAGCAGGCCTGCAGCGCGGCGGGCAAGAGCATTCATTCGTTTTTAAACCTGTTGGGCGGCCCGCTTGGTCTTAGCGTCGGCGGGCGAGAGGGTGCTAGGATACTGATCCGTTTTAGCGGCGGCCACGCCTATCAAGCCTTGATGCTTGATCAGGTTGTATGGGTTCGCGACGGGAATTCGGCATTTACTGGCAGAGTTCTGCTTTTTCGCCGATTTTGCCGCATCAGTCCTGTGTTAAATCGTTTTCCTGAGGTGTCTCGTACACCTCTACAAAATGTTGCGCGTGAACAAGCTCGATCTATTGCAGTCTGTTCAGCATTGAATATTTATTTGCCGAGGCGCCTGTGGGCGCGTCGCTACCGTGAGATAGCCGTCCTCCATGTTTGGTTCCAACGACGACAAGAAGACCCCAGCTGCGGCTGGCGAGAAGAAAGGCCTGTTCGGATGGCTGCGCAAAAAGCCGCAGGAAACCGTCGTCGAACAGCCACAGCCACTTAATGAGCCGGCTCCAGCGCCGGTACTGGATGAGGAGCCCTCGCCGATTGTCCTGCCGATCGCCGAGCCGGTGCTGCGGCCGATCGTCGAGCCTGAACCTGAAGTCGTGGCTGAGCAACCCTCGACTCCGGTTCCGGTCGCCGAACCCTGGTTAAAATTGCCCGTCGCGGAAGAACCGGTGGCGTTGGTCGAGGATGAACTGGCGCCGCACCTGCCGCCGCCAATCCCGGCACCGACGGTTGTCGCGCCGGAGCCCGCTCAGGCAGTGTTTGTGGAGCCGCCTGTCGCCCCCGTGGTGCTGACTGAGCCTGAGCCTGTTGCAGTTCCAGTTCCAGTTCCAGTTCCAGTTCCAGTTCCAGTTCCAGTTCCAGCGCCAGCTGCGGTGCCAGCACCAGCGCCAGTGGTCGAGACGTCGGTTGCCGTCATTGAGCCTGTTGCAGAGCCTGTGCGTACCGAAGAATCCAAGGCGGGCTTCTTCGCCCGGCTCAAACAGGGCTTGTCCAAGACTAGCGCCAGCATTGGCGAGGGCATGGCCAGCCTGTTCCTGGGCAAGAAGTTCATCGATGACGAATTGCTCGAAGACATCGAAACCCGCCTGCTGACAGCCGATGTCGGCGTCGAAGCTACCTCGGTGATCATCCAGCGCCTGACCCAGAAGGTCGCGCGCAAGGAGCTGGCCGATGCGGCTGCGCTGTATAAATCGCTGCAGGCGGAGTTGGCCGCGATGCTCAAGCCGGTTGAGCAGCCGCTGAAAATCACCTCGCAGAGCAAACCGTTTGTCATTCTGGTCGTCGGCGTCAACGGCGCCGGCAAGACCACCACCATTGGCAAGCTGGCCAAAAAGCTGCAGCTCGAAGGCAAGAAAGTCATGCTGGCCGCCGGTGACACCTTCCGCGCCGCTGCGGTCGAGCAGTTGCAGGTCTGGGGCGAGCGCAACAAGATCCCGGTGATCGCCCAACACACTGGCGCCGACTCGGCATCGGTTATCTTTGACGCCGTGCAGGCCGCGAAGGCCCGGGGCATCGATGTATTGATAGCCGATACGGCCGGGCGCCTGCATACCAAAGACAACCTGATGGAAGAACTGAAGAAGGTTCGCCGGGTGATCAGCAAGCTCGATGCGGACGCGCCGCACGAAGTGTTGCTGGTGCTCGACGCGGGGACCGGCCAGAACGCCATCAACCAGGCCAAGCAATTCAACCAGACCGTTGAATTGACCGGGCTGGCGCTGACCAAGCTCGATGGCACGGCCAAGGGCGGGGTGATTTTCGCCCTGGCCAAGCAGTTCGGCTTGCCTATTCGCTACATTGGCGTCGGCGAAGGCATCGATGACTTGCGTACTTTTGAAGCAGAACCCTTTGTCCAGGCATTGTTTGCCGAGCGGGAGCGTTCATGATTCGTTTCGAACAGGTCGGTAAACGCTATCCGAACGGTCACGTCGGCTTGCACGAGCTGAGCTTTCGGGTCCGTCGGGGCGAGTTCCTGTTTGTAACCGGGCATTCCGGCGCCGGTAAAAGTACATTGTTGCGGCTGTTGTTGGCCATGGAGCGCCCGACTACCGGCAAGTTGCTGCTGGCCGGGCAGGACCTGGCCACCATCAGCAATGCGCAGATCCCCTTTCTGCGGCGTCAGATCGGGGTGGTGTTCCAGAATCACCAGCTGCTGTTCGATCGCACGGTGTTCAACAACATTGCCTTGCCGCTGCAGATCCTCGGCTTGTCGAAGGCCGAGATCGTCAAGCGCGTCGACTCCGCCCTTGAGCGTGTGGCGCTTTCCGACAAGACCGACCTGTACCCGGGCGACCTCTCCACCGGTCAACAACAGCGCGTCGGCATTGCCCGGGCCATCGTCCATCGTCCGGCTTTGCTGCTGGCGGATGAACCCACCGGTAACCTCGACCCGCGCCTGGCGGCAGAGATCATGGGGGTATTTGAAGACATCAATCGCCTCGGTACCAGCGTGCTGATTGCCAGTCACGACCTGGCATTGATCGCCCGCATGCGTCACCGCATGCTGACCCTGCAGCGCGGTCGATTGATCGGTGACGGGGAGGCCGGCGTATGAGTGCGACTCGCAGCCCCAAGGTTTCCGAGCGCGTTGCCCCGAAGGCCGCCGATCCGCAGCCGCAGAAGAAAAAACGCGACGACGATGACGGCCCCGATTTTGCCACGCTGTTCCATGCCTGGATTGAAAGCCATCGGGCCAGTCTGATGGACAGTCTGCGTCGTTTGGGCAAGCAGCCTATTGGCAGCTTCTTCACCTGCATGGTCATGGCGGTCGCCCTGAGCCTGCCCATGGGGCTGTCACTTCTGCTCGGTAACGTCGAGCGTCTAGGTGGTTCCTGGCAGCGTGCGGCGCAGATTTCCCTTTACCTGCAACTCGACGCCAGCCCCGAGCAGGGGGAAGCATTGCGTGAGCAGATAAAAGCTATCCCCGGCGTCGCCGATGCTGAATACGTAGGCCGCGACCAGGCGCTAGAAGAGTTCCAGCAGCAGTCCGGCTTGGGCGACGCGCTCAAGGAGCTGCCGGAAAACCCGCTGCCTGGCGTGGTACTGGTTACTCCGAATGAGGTCGACAAGCCCGCTCTTGAAGCATTGAGACAAAAACTTTCCGAGTTGCCCAAGGTACAGCAGGCGCAACTTGATCTAGTCTGGGTCGAGCGTTTGGCCGCGATCCTGAAGCTGGGCGACCGTTTTGTCTTCGGTCTGACCGTGCTGCTGGTTTCTGCATTACTTTTGGTGATAGGCAATACCATTCGTCTTCATATTGAAAACCGCCGCACAGAGATAGAAGTGATTAAACTCGTGGGCGGCACTGACAGTTATGTACGCAGGCCCTTTCTGTACATGGGCGCGCTGTATGGCTTCGGTGCAGGGATTTTTTCGTGGGGCTTGTTGGCGTTTGGCCTGGACTGGCTGAACGATGCGGTGGTCGGCCTGGCCGGTTTGTACGGCAGTGATTTCGCCTTGGCCGGGGTACCTGTTGCCGATGGTCTGTCACTCTTGCTTGGCGCGGTGCTGTTGGGGTATATCGGTGCATGGATTGCAGTCGCACGCCACCTGCGGGAGCTTGCGCCGAAGTAATATCATTTTGCTCGTATTGACCTTTCAGCGTTTATGGGAACTTATTCTTCGGTTTCCGGTCAATTTTCGCAGTGCTGAACTGCACGAGTTATGTAAGACGGAGGTTTTTTCGTATGACCAATTCTTTGCAACCTGCATATGCTCTGGTCCCGGGTGCGAACCTGGAGGCCTATGTGCACACGGTGAACAGCATTCCATTGCTGACGCCGGAGCAGGAGCGTGAACTGGCCGAGAGTCTCTATTATGAGCAGGATTTGGGGGCGGCTCGGCAGATGGTGCTCGCCCACCTGCGTTTTGTCGTACACATTGCCCGTAGCTATTCCGGCTACGGTCTGGCTCAGGCTGACCTGATCCAGGAAGGCAACGTCGGCCTGATGAAGGCCGTGAAGCGCTTCAACCCGGAAATGGGTGTGCGTCTGGTTTCGTTTGCCGTGCACTGGATCAAGGCTGAGATTCACGAGTTCATCCTGCGCAACTGGCGCATCGTGAAGGTCGCGACCACCAAGGCCCAGCGCAAGCTGTTCTTCAACCTGCGTGGCCAGAAGAAACGTCTGGCATGGTTGAATAACGAGGAAGTTCACCGCGTGGCGGAAAGCCTCGGCGTTGAACCGCGTGAAGTGCGCGAGATGGAAAGTCGCCTGACCGGCCATGACATGGCCTTCGACCCGGCTGCCGAAGCAGACGACGACAGTGCTTTCCAGTCGCCAGCCAACTATCTGGAAGACCACCGGTACGACCCGGCACGTCAACTGGAAGACGCTGACTGGAGTGACAACTCCAACCACAACCTGCACGAGGCGCTGGAAGTGCTCGACGACCGCAGTCGTGACATTCTCTATCAGCGCTGGTTGGCTGAAGAGAAAGCCACGCTGCATGACCTGGCGCAGAAGTACAACGTGTCGGCCGAGCGTATTCGTCAGCTTGAGAAGAGCGCGATGAACAAGCTCAAGTTGTCTATCGCGGCGTAACTCTCGCGAACGCGATGAAAAACGCCCCGATCAGCGATGATCGGGGCGTTTTTGTTCATAAGATCAAAAGATCGCAGCCTTCGGCAGCTCCTACGGACAAATGTGTAGACCTGTGGAAGCTGCTGAAGGCTGCGATCTTTTGCTCTGGGCGTTCATTGCGCCCAAGGCGGCCGACGCGAGCCGTTCAGGCCCAGCAGATAGCTGTCGCCACCCAGCTGGCTCATCTGTTGTCGAACCCATCCTGCGCGTCGCGCAACATAGCTGGTGGGATGGCTCGCGCTCCAGGCTCGCGGGTTTGGCAGGACCGCCGCCAGCAGGCTGGATTGCTGACGACTGAGCCCTTTTGCGCTGACACCAAAGTGGTGCCGCGCTGCCGCCTCTGCGCCAAACACGCCCTCATCCCACTCCACACTGTTGAGGTAAACCTCAAGAATCCGCTGCTTGGGCCAGAGCACTTCTATCAACCCGGTAAACCACGCTTCCAGGCCTTTGCGCAGCCAGCTGCGGCCGGACCACAAGAACAGGTTCTTCGAAACCTGCTGGCTCAAGGTGCTGGCGCCCCGAATCGAACCGCCGAGCTCGTTGTGAGCCAGGGCTTTTTGAATCGCGCCAAAATCGAATCCCCAGTGCTCCGGGAATTTCTGGTCTTCACCGGCAATCACCGCAAGCTTGAGGTCGTCGGAGATCTCATCCCAGGGTTTCCAGGTG
This sequence comes from Pseudomonas sp. ES3-33, assembly GCF_000952175.1. Lineage (NCBI taxonomy): Bacteria > Pseudomonadati > Pseudomonadota > Gammaproteobacteria > Pseudomonadales > Pseudomonadaceae > Pseudomonas > Pseudomonas sp. ES3-33. Next base: position 82,535 of record NZ_JZRI01000074.1, read on the forward strand.
CGTTGCAGGTCAATGGGCTCGCCGTCGAACCATGACTCGATCTTGCGCTCGACCATCAAGGCCGTTCCCGGAGGCGGCACCACGCGAAATATCAGCACCAGCAATACGCTGCCGCCCGCGAACCAGAGCACGGCCTTGGTGAATCTTCGTACAATTAAACGCAGCATAGAGATGGCTTGGCCGAACCCGTTGAGCGGGCCATTATACAGACCCTGTTGATCGAGTCTGACTGGAGTTCTCATGCTGCGTGGCTTTCTGATGCTGGCCGCTTTTTTTGGCTTTACCGGAGTTGCCCTGGGCGCATTCGCTGCCCATGGCCTGAAGAGCCGCCTGACGCCTGAATACCTTGCGGTATTCCACACCGGCGTCACTTATCAATTGGTGCATACCCTGGCGTTGCTGGGCGTGGCGCTGCTGGCCACACAAATGCAGGGACGCCTGGTCACGTGGGCAGGTGCTTCGTTTGCGATCGGCATCCTGCTGTTTTCCGGCAGCCTGTATGTGTTGACCATGACGGGCATCAGCAAACTTGGGATCATCACCCCGTTTGGCGGGCTGGCGTTTCTGGTGGGCTGGTTTTGCCTGGGTCTTGCCGCCTGGCGCCTGGCCTGAGGTAACCAAACCTCGGTAGGAGCTGCCGCAGGCTGCGATCTTTTGATCTTCAAAAAAGCCAGATCAAAAGATCGCAGCCTGCGGCAGCTCCTACCGGGAGGATTGCGTTTCAAGACGAATGGCTTGGGTCGATCTGGTTGATCGGGCTAGAATGCCAGCCCCTTAAAATGATGGTGGCCTGCGGCATGCGCATTCAGTTGAACGGCGAATCCCTTGAACTGCCCGACGGTGAAACCGTTGCGGCCCTGCTCACCCGTCTGGAACTTACCGGACGCCGGGTAGCGGTCGAGCTCAATCTGGACATCGTCCCGCGCAGCCAGCATGCCGAAACCACCTTGAACGACGGTGATTCAGTCGAAGTTGTGCACGCCATCGGCGGCGGCTAGTCGCCCGGCCCGCAAGGGCACAGAATTCTGCAAGAACCTCACCCCAACAGAGGATTTCCCATGAGCATCGTTCGTAGCGACAAGCCCTTCGTCCTGGCCGGTCGTACCTACCAGTCGCGTTTGCTGGTAGGCACAGGCAAGTACCGTGACATAGAAGAAACCCGCCTGGCCATCGAAGCCTCGGGTGCCGAGATCGTGACCTTCGCCGTGCGCCGTACCAACCTCGGCCAGAACCCGGGCGAACCGAACCTGCTTGAAGTCCTGTCGCCGGATCGCTACACCTTCCTGCCGAACACGGCAGGCTGCTTCGATGCCGCCGAGGCCGTGCGCACCTGTCGGCTGGCCCGGGAGCTGCTGGGCGGCCACAACCTGGTGAAGCTTGAAGTGCTGGCGGACCAGAAAACCCTGTTTCCCAACGTGATTGAAACCCTGAAGGCTGCCGAAGTGCTGGTCAAGGAAGGTTTTGACGTGATGGTCTACACCAGCGATGACCCGATCATTGCCCGTCAGCTGGCGGAAATCGGTGTGATCGCGGTGATGCCGCTGGCCGGTCTGATCGGCACGGGACTGGGGATCTGCAACCCTTACAACCTGCAGATCATCCTCGAAGAAGCCAAGATTCCCGTACTGGTGGATGCTGGTGTGGGTACCGCTTCCGACGCTACGATTGCCATGGAACTGGGCTGCGAGGCGGTGCTGATGAACTCGGCTATCGCCCATGCCCAGCAGCCGGTCATGATGGCCGAAGCCATGAAACATGCGATCGTCGCGGGCCGTCTGGCCTACCTCGCCGGTCGCATGCCGAAAAAACTCTATGCCAGCGCCTCCTCGCCGCTGGATGGTCTGATCAAGTAAGAGCCATTGATGACTGAATCAAAAGAAACGCCTATCCAGCCGGAAGAAGGCGAAGAGCGCCAACACCGACGTATCAAGAGTTTTGTGATGCGCGCCGGGCGCATGACCGAAGGCCAGCAGAAAGGCCTGGAGCAGGGCACGCCACTGTTCGTGCTGCCGCTCGCCGATGCGCCGGTGGACTTCGATCAAGTGTTTGGCCGCTCTGCGCCGCGCTCCCTGGAAATCGGCTTCGGCATGGGCCATTCCTTGCTGGAAATGGCTGCGGCTTCGCCGGAGCAGGATTTCATTGGCGTTGAGGTGCACCGTCCGGGTGTTGGCGCGCTACTCAATGGCGTGCTGACCCAGGGCCTGACCAACCTTCGAGTCTACGATTGCGATGCGATCGAAGTGCTCAACCGCTGCGTGGCGGATAACAGTCTCGATCGCCTGATGCTGTTTTTCCCTGATCCATGGCACAAGAGTCGTCACCACAAGCGTCGCATCGTTCAGGCGTCGTTCGCTGAGCTGGTGCGTAGCAAGTTGAAGGTCGGCGGCGTGCTGCACATGGCCACGGACTGGGAGCCGTACGCCGAGTACATGCTGGAAGTGATGAACGTCGCGCCGGGTTATCGCAACCTGGCCGAAGACGGTAAGTGCGTACCGCGCCCGGCCGAGCGGCCGATCACCAAGTTCGAACGCCGTGGCGAACGTCTTGGGCATGGCGTGTGGGATCTGAAGTTCGAAAAGCAGTCCTGAACGGTAATACAAAAACCTGTGGGAGCGGGCTTGCCCGCGACAGTGGTCTGACAGTCAACGTGGATGTTGAATGTTACGGCCTCATCGCGGGCAAGCCCGCTCCCACAATGTTTTGTATGTGCTCAAATTCAGCGGCGGTCGGCCACTACGCCGATGAGCACCAACACCACCAACAACACCGGCGCCAGGCTGTAGTTGTTGAACTGGCTCAGGCCTTTGATGATCCACGGCGTGGCGTAGATCAGCGCGAGGCCGCTGCCGACCATGCACACCAAGGCCATCAGCGGGACGCGCAAGGCGCCGGCGATGCTGCCCAGGCGTTGGTCGACCCAGCCCTTGATGTCCGCGCCAAACAGCACCAGCAAACAGCCCACCAGCGCCAGAGAGATCTCCGACAGGTTGCTGCGGCTCCAGCGGGAGACGGTGGCGAGCAGGTCGAGTATCAAATCCATTCGTTTTCCCTTAAGGCTGAAATCAGCTCAGAAATTTCTGCAGCAAGTCATTGAGGAACAGTTGCCCGCGCTCGGTGGCCGCCAGACGTGACGGTTCGACCTGCAACAAGCCGCTTTGTTCGGCCTCGAGGCGGCCTTCGGCGAAGCTTTCCAGACTCAGGCCGGTACGCTCCTGGTACAGCCGCGATTCGACGCCTTCGGTGAGGCGCAAGGCGTTCATCAGGAACTCGAACGGCATTTCTTCATTGGTCAGCGCTTTCTCGCCCGCCTTGAAGCTTTTCGCCGGGTTCAGGTAGTCCTTCGGCAGGCGCGTCTTCCAGGTGCGCACGATGCGCCCGTCCGGATGACTGAGCTTGCCGTGAGCGCCGGCGCCGATGCCGATGAAGTCACCGAAGCTCCAGTAATTGAGATTGTGCCGCGCCGGGCGCCCGGGTTGGGCATACGCCGAGACTTCGTATTGCGCGTAACCGTGCTCGGCGAGCAACGCCTGGCCGGCTTCCTGAATGTCCCACAGTGTGTCGTCTTCCGGCAGCGTCGGCGGCTGGTTCCAGAACACCGTGTTCGGTTCCAGGGTCAGTTGGTACCAGGACAGGTGAGTAGGCTTAAGGGCGATGGCCTGGCGCAGGTCACTCAACGCATCGTCCAGGGACTGATCGGGCAAGCCGTGCATCAGGTCCAGGTTGAAGTTGTCGAACCCGGCCTGACGCGCCATGCCGGCAGCACGGAGGGCTTCGTCACCGTTATGAATGCGGCCCAGGGCCTTGAGTTTCTCTTCCTGGAAGCTCTGGACGCCGATCGACAGGCGATTGATGCCCAGCGCGCGGTAAGCCATGAACTTTTCCTGCTCGAAGGTCCCGGGATTGGCTTCCAGGGTGATTTCGATGTCTGCGGCGAACGTTATGCGCTGCTCGACGCCCTTGAGCAGTCGGCCCAGGGCCGCAGCGCTGAACAGGCTCGGCGTGCCACCGCCAAAGAAGATCGAACTCAGCTCGCGGCCATACACCGCGTGCAGATCCTGATCGAGATCGGCCAGCAAGGCATCGACGTATTCCTCTTCCGGCAGCACCGGGCTGGCCGTGTGGGAATTGAAGTCGCAATAAGGGCATTTGCGTACACACCACGGGATGTGGATGTACAGCGCCAGGGGCGGCAGTACGGCAAGCGCTGCCCGAGGCGGTTGTGCAGCGCCGCCGTAAATCAGCGGCGATGCGGAGGAGTCGTGGGTCATTTCAAGCCCAGACGCAGGCGCAGCAGTTCCATTGCACGGGCGCGGTGGCTGATCAGGTTCTTGTCGCCAGGGCTCAGCTCTGCGCTGGAGCAGTCGCGTTCCGGCACCCAGAACAGCGGATCATAGCCAAAACCATGCTCGCCACTGGCCTGGGTCAGGATGCGCCCTTGCCACAAGCCTTCGCAGAGTATCGGCAGCGGATCATCGGCGTGCCGCACCAGGGCCAGTACACAGACGAATTGCGCGCCGCGCTCGGTTTCAGGTACGTCTTTCAAGGCGTCGAGCAGCTTGGCGTTGTTCGCCGCATCGCCTTGGCCATCAGCGTAACGGGCCGAATAGATGCCCGGTGCGCCACCGAGGAAGTCCACTGCCAGGCCCGAATCATCGGCCAGTGCCGGCAGGCCGGAGATGCGCGCGGCGTTGCGGGCCTTGAGAATGGCATTCTCGACAAACGACAGGCCGGTTTCTTCAGGCTCGACAGTGCTGAATTCGCCGATCGAGCGCAATTGCACCGAATCGCCGAGCATGGCCTGGAGTTCCTTGAGTTTGCCGGCGTTGTGGCTGGCCAGTACGAGTTGGGTGAAGTTCATCATTGGCCGGGGAAAAGCTCTTGGTTGAAATTGATGGTGTTGATTTTATCGCCAGTCTGCACCTGAATATTAAAGGTGCGGGTCTCCTGCTGATCGACCGGGTATTGGGCGATATAGTAAATCGCACCCTGTTCGGTGATCTGGCGGAAGTTGAGCTTTACGCTCTGGCTGGTCAGGTCCTTGATGGTGCCGCTGACCTGGGCCATCAGCGGCTTGCCGTCCTTGAGCACCGAAATGTTGATCACGCCCTGGTTCTTGCTGCGGGTCAGTTCCGCGGCTTTGGCAATGTCCGGCGTCAGGAAGGTGGAATTGAAGGTGTTGTAATGCACCGTCACGTCACCGAATTTTTCCTGGCGTTCACCCTTGATGGCATCGGCGGCCATGGCGGTCACGCTCAGGCAGGCAGTAAATAGAAACAGCGCTAGACGACCCATGTTGGTTCTCCTCGAAATGTCGTGTTTCACACCGCGATCTTGTGATCCTGCAGGCCGGGGCTGCTGACGCGGTAGATGCCGATTTCACCTAATAGATTAGGCCATAGCTTGCTGGCCCACCCGTGGCGATGCTGTTGATCGACAGCCAGCCGATCAATGACCTTGGCTTCACGTTCGCGACACAACTCTTCAAAGTCGCCGAAAGTGCAGAAGTGGATGTTCGGCGTGTTGTACCAAGTGTATGGCAGGAAATCGGAAACGGGCATCCGCCCCTTGCTCGCGAGGTACCAGCGGCAGCGCCAGTGGCCGAAATTCGGGAAGGTGATGATGCACTGGCGACCGACCCGCAGCATCTCGTCGAGGATTCGGTCCGGGTAGTGCACCGCCTGCAACGCCTGGGTCATGACCACGATGTCGAAACTGTTGCTGGCGAAGTTGCCCAGGCCCTTGTCCAGGTCCTGCTCGATGACGTTGATGCCTTTGGCGACGCATTCGGCAATATTGTCCGGGTCGTTTTCCAGCCCGTAGCCGGTCACCTGCTTGTTGTCGCGCAGCCAGGTCAGCAGTTCACCGTCGCCGCAACCCAGGTCGAGTACGCGGCTGCCGGCGGGGATCCATTCCTGGATGATTTCCAGATCGGCTCTCATGATGTCCTCAAAGCGAAATTCGGTTCATGTAGTTGCTGAACGCCTGCAGGTAACGCGGAATCGGAATCAGGAAGGCGTCGTGGCCTTGCGGAGCGTCGATCTCGAGGTAGCACACGTCTTTCTTGGCGGCCATCAGCGCATCCACCAGCTCCCGCGAGCGGGCAGGGGAGAAGCGCCAGTCGGTGGTGAACGACATCACGCAGAATTTGGCCTGGGCGTTGGCGAAGGTTTTCGCCAGGTCGTCGTCGAAATTCGCCGCAGGATCGAAGTAGTCCAGCGCCTTGGTCATCAACAGATAGGTGTTGGCGTCGAAGCGGCCGGAAAACTCCTCCCCCTGGTAACGCAAGTAGCTTTCAACCTGGAACTCGACGCTGTGGAAGTCGTAGTTGAGCTTTTCACTTTTCAGGCCGCGGCCGAATTTCTCGCCCATGGAGTCATCGGAAAGATAAGTGATGTGCCCGACCATCCGTGCCAGCATCAAGCCGCGCTTGGGGATTACGCCTGCTTCCTGGAACGAGCCACCGTGGAATTCGGGGTCGGTCAGGATAGCCTGGCGCGCCACTTCGTTGAACGCGATGTTCTGTGCCGACAACTTGGGGGCCGAGGCGATTGCCAGGCAGTGCCGGATGCGATCGGGGTAGGTAATGCTCCATTGCATCGCCTGCATGCCGCCCAGGCTGCCGCCGATCACGGCGGCCCATTGGTTGATGCCGAGCACGTCCGCCAGGCGTGCCTGGCTGTGCACCCAATCCTCTACCGTGAGCACCGGGAAGTCGGCTCCAAATGGCTTGCCGGTCTCCGGGTTGATGCTGCTCGGGCCGGTGGAGCCATTGCAGCCGCCCAGGTTGTTCAGGCTGACGACAAAAAATTTAGTCGTATCAATGGGCTTGCCGGGGCCGATGCAGCTGTCCCACCAACCGGGTTTGCGGTCGTCGGGGCTGTGGAAACCGGCGGCGTGGTGGTGGCCGGACAAGGCGTGGCAGATCAGCACGGCGTTACTCGCCGTGGCGTTCAGCGTGCCGTAGGTTTCGTAGATCAGGTCATAGGCTGGAAGCGAACGGCCACAGGCCAGGGCCAGAGGTTCACTGAAGTGCGCCACTTGCGGCGTCACCAGGCCAACAGAATCGGCGGGAAAGGCAGTTGGCATCGACCCTGCTCTCGTTGAAATGAGGCGTAAGTCTAAAGACCGGTGGGGTTAGCGGCAAGCAAAGGCCGGGGCTGTTTGTTACTTGTCATACCGAGGCGTTGCCATCGCGGGCAAGCCTTGCTCCAACAAGTCTGCACTTTACCTGTGGGAGCGGGCTTGCTCGCGAAGAACGATACTGCAGTGAGCCTGGGAGTTAGATGAGCAAGCGCAGGATCTGCGGCATCATCGTCATCTCGGCCAGGTTGTTGATGACCAGCATGTCGATCAGCTTCAACACCATGAAGGCGAGGATCGGCGAGATATCCAGGCCGCCGAGGTTTGGCAGGATCTTGCGGAACGGTGCAAGGGCCGGTTCGCAGATCTGGTTGACCAGCTCGGCGCCAGGGTTGTGGCTACCCGGTGCAACCCACGACAGGATCACACTGATGATCAGGGCAAAGAAGAAAATCTTCAGGAACAGCGCGGTCACGCCGATCAGCGACCAGATCAGCAGTTGCAGCGGGTTGCCGGTCGTGCCGTAGGTCAGCAGCAGTGTCAGCGCCATCAGTGCCAATTGCACCAGGATCGCCAGCACCAGGGACGACATGTCCAGGCCAAACATGCTCGGGATAATCCGGCGCAGGGGCTTGAGCAGCGGTTGGGTGGCTTTTACCGCGAATTGGCAGAGCGGGTTATAGAAGTTCGCCCGCACCAGTTGCAGCACGAAACGCAACAGTACGATCAGCAGATACAGGCTGCCGAGGGTTTGCAGCACGTAGACCGCTGCAGTGTTCAATCCAATCATGTAAGGCTCCTTATTGACCCAATTGTTCGGCCATTTCGGCCGAGCGGTGCGCAGCGGCGCCGAGTGCTTTTTCTACCAGCGCTTCAAAGCCGCCAGCCTGGAACGACTTGATTGCAGCTTCGGTGGTACCTGCAGGGGAAGTCACGCGGCGACGCAATTCAGCCGCGTCGACGTCACTGGCAACCGCCATGTGCGCAGCGCCCAAGGCCGTTTGCACGGTCAGTTGAGCGGCGATATCTGCTGGCAGGCCGAGTTTCACGCCGGCAGCGGTCATCGCTTCAATCAGCAGAAAGAAGTACGCCGGGCCGCTGCCGGACACCGCAGTGACCGCGTCCAGCTGCTGTTCTTCGTCAAGCCACAGGGCGATGCCGACGGCGGACAGCAACTCTTCGGCTTGCTGGCGTTGCTCGGCGCTGACTTCGGCCGTAGCGAACAACCCGCTCACACCCTGGCGCAGCAGCGCCGGGGTATTGGGCATGCAGCGCACGATAGGCTGTGCGCCGAGCCAGTTGTTCATGCTGGCGCAGGTAATGCCGGCAGCGATGGACACCACCAGTTGGTTCGGCTTCAGGTTCGGGCGAAGCGCTTCGCACACGGCCTTCATCGCCTGGGGTTTGACCGCCAGGACGACCACTTCGGCGTCTTTGATCGCCTCGGCGTTGTCGGCAAATACAGCAATGCCGTGTTCAGCGGCGACTTTCGAGCGGGTTTCAGCGCCCGGATCGCTGGCGCGGATCAGCTCGGCTTCCAGACCTTTGGCGCGCAGGCCGCCGATCAGGCTGGCGGCCATGTTGCCGGCACCGATAAAGGCAATACGAGTCTTGCTCATGTCAGGTCCTTACAAAGAGAGCCATCAAGGCTGCATTGGTTGAGAGCCGCGGGCGCCAAACAGGGCCGTACCGATACGGACCCAGGTGGCGCCCATGGCGATGGCCGACTCGAGGTCGTGGCTCATGCCCATGGAAAGTGTGTCGAGCGGCAGGTTCAAACTGGCTTGCAGTTGCTGTACGGCAGCAAAGGCGGCGTCCTGGGCGGCGCGATCTTCAGTTGGCTCGGGAATCGCCATCAGCCCGCGCAAGCGGATGCGCGGCAATTGGCTGATGGCTTGCGCCAGCGCCGGCAGATCTTCAGGGGTGCAGCCGGATTTGCTGGCTTCACCGCTGACGTTGACCTGGATGCAGATATTCAGTGGAGGCAAATCGGCGGGACGTTGCTCGGACAGGCGTTGTGCGATTTTCAAGCGATCCACGGAATGCACCCAGGCGAAGTGCTCGGCGATAGCGCGAGTCTTGTTCGATTGAATGGGGCCGATGAAGTGCCAGATCAAGGGCAGGTCGGCCAATTCGAGCTGTTTGCCCAGGGCTTCCTGCAGATAGTTCTCGCCGAAGTCGCAGATCCCGGCGGCGTGTGCTTCGCGCAACGCTTCGGCGGGCTTGGTCTTGCTCACGGCGAGCAACTGCACGCTGTGCTCGTCGCGGTGAGCGGCTTGGGCCGCAGCATGGATGCGCGAACTAACCTGTGCGATGTTGTCTGCTATCGTGGACATTCAAGAGGCGCCAGCGGTTCTGAGGTTGGCGGCATTCTACTGGAATTGAGGAGCGCTATGGATATCACTGAGCTGCTGGCCTTCAGCGCCAAACAGGGCGCGTCCGACCTGCACTTGTCCGCCGGCCTGCCACCGATGATTCGCGTCGATGGCGATGTACGCCGCATCAACTTGCCTGCCCTGGACCACAAACAGGTGCAGGAGCTCGTCTACGCGATCATGAACGACACCCAGCGGGTGGATTTCGAGAAGCATCTGGAGACCGACTTTTCCTTTGATGTGCCCGGCGTGGCGCGCTTTCGCGTCAATGTCTTCAACCAGAACCGCGGCGCTGGTGCGGTTTTTCGTACCATTCCCTCAAAAGTCCTGAGCATGGATGACCTGGGCATGGGGGAGGTATTTCGCAAAATCACCGAGGCCCCGCGCGGCCTGGTGTTGGTGACCGGGCCTACCGGCTCCGGCAAGTCGACCACCCTCGCGGCCATGATCGATTACCTGAACAACCATCGTCATCACCATATCCTAACCATTGAGGACCCTATCGAATTCGTTCACGAATCACGCAAATGCCTGATCAATCAGCGCGAAGTTCACCGTGATACCCGCAGCTTTGCCACGGCCCTGCGCTCGGCCCTGCGCGAGGACCCGGACGTGATTCTGGTGGGTGAAATGCGCGATCTGGAGACTATTCGGCTGGCCTTGACGGCGGCGGAAACCGGGCATCTGGTGTTTGGCACGCTGCACACCACGTCGGCGGCGAAAACCATCGACCGGGTGGTGGACGTGTTTCCGGGAGACGAGAAGTCGATGGTGCGTTCGATGCTCTCCGAGTCCCTGCTGGCCGTGGTCTCGCAGGCGCTGATCAAGAAAGTCGGTGGCGGCCGGGTTGCCGCGCACGAGATCATGATAGGAACGTCGGCGATCCGTAACCTGATCCGTGAGGACAAGGTGGCGCAGATGTATTCGTCGATTCAGACCGGCGCGTCGTTGGGGATGCAGACGCTGGATATGTGCTTGAAGGATCTGGTCAACAAAGGGCTGATCAGCCGCGAGCATGCGCGGGAGAAGGCGCGGTTGCCGGATAACTTCTGAGGGAGATTGGTGGCGCTTTCAAGTATGCCATCGCGAGCAGGCCCGCTCCCACAGCGGAATGCATTCCAACGTGGGAGCGAGCCTGCTCGCGATAGGGCCGTAATGTCCGGCGAAGATGTTTTGGCTTCAGATCAGCGCTGAACAACCCGCAACGCGCTCTGTTCTTTCGGCAGTACCCGCTTGGCCACTACGTAGTGTTTTTCCCAATACGGTTTTTTCAGCGTATCGATACTCACCGACTTGCCACGACGCGGTGCGTGGATGAAGCGGTCGTTGCCCAGGTAAATGGCGACGTGATTGACCCGACGGCTCTTGATGTTGAAGAAAATCAGGTCGCCAGGCTTCAGATCCTTGCGATCGACTTTCTCGCCATGACCACTGGCCATGGCGTTCGACGTGCGGGGCAGGTCGAATGTCGCGTCGTTGAACGCGTATTTCACCAGGCCGCTGCAGTCAAACCCTTTACTTGGGCTGCTACCGCCCCAACGATAAGGAGTACCGAGCACATTCACCGCACGGCTCAGCACGTTGCTGCTTTCCTTGCTCGCCATTGGCGGAACCAGGCTGCTTTTACTGGTCAGGGTTGGAGCTGTTTTTTTGCTTTTGCTCGAAGGAGCAGAAGCATGGGATTTCGGGGTGTAACCATTAACGTTGGGAAGACGTTGCTCACGATTGGTGGCGTGGGCGGCCAGTGGCATCAAAAGGCAAATGGTTAGCCATGTCTTGAAAATTGGACGCATTAGGCAGGGCTCATATTGGTTAGCGCGCAACTTTATAACAGCTTTTTTGTCCATTCCGGGTCCGTTGGTCGATTCGCAAAAGTCTCAAGGGAACCAAATTGGCGACAGATGTACGAGGGTCTTCAGGCAAATGCCTTATGCGACAAGACTTTAGAGAACAGAAGGATAACATTTGCCATTTGTCGGCCACGCGTAAAAAAGTCACAAAGAATTAAAGAATATTTATCTATCGTCTGAATCGAGGTCATTCATGAATACCTATCAGCACCCTGTTCCGCATCAGGACACCCATAGCAAGCTCATTGGCTACCTGCTGTGGATCCTCGGATTTACCGGTGCTCACCGCTTTTATTACGGCAAGCCGGTGACCGGGACGATCTGGTTTTTCACCTTCGGTTTGCTGGGTATCGGCTGGCTGATCGACGTGTTCCTGATCCCGGCCATGGATCGCGAGGCGGACCTGCGCTTTACCGCTGGGCCGATCGAATACAACGTCGCGTGGATTCTGCTGACCTTCCTCGGAGTGTTCGGTGTACACCGCATGTACCAGGGGAAATGGATCAGCGGGTTGCTGTACCTGGTCACGGGTGGGTTGTTCTTCCTGGGGGTGCTGTATGACTTCTGGACGTTGAATGACCAGGTTTCCGTGCGTAACGCGCAGAGCCGTTAAGCAAGATCAAAAGATCGCAGGCTTCGCCAGCTCCTGCACAGGGATATGCGTTTCCCTTTAGGAGCTGCCGCAGGCTGCGATCTTTTGGTTTTCAGGCCTGGTGGCTGATCCGTCCATCCACCAGGGTGTACCGCACCACACTCGGCAGGCTGTGGCCAATGAACGGGCAGTTCTCGCCCTTGGACAGCCAATTTTCACCGGCTACGGTCGAAGCCGCCGGATCGAACAGCACGATATCCGCCGCACCTCCCACCGCCAGCTTGCCTGCCGGCAGGCGCAACGCTTCGGCGGGCCCGGCGCTCAGTCGCGCCAGCAGTGTCGGCAGGTCGAGCAATCCATCCTCCACCAACGTCATGGCCAGCGGCAGCAGTAACTCGACGCTGCTGATGCCTGGTTCGGTCGCGCCGAACGGCGCCAGTTTGGCATCGCGCTCGTGGGGCTGGTGGTGGCTGGAGATGGCCGACACCACGCCAGACTTCACCGCCTCACGCAGGCCGTCGCGGTCAGCGCGGGTGCGCAGCGGCGGCTGGACGTGATAGAGGCTGCTGAAGTCGATCAGCGCTTCATCCGTCAGGATCAACTGATACAGGGCCACATCGGCGGTCACCGGCAGACCACGGGCCTGGGCCTGGGCGATCAGGGCTACGCCGCGGGCGCTGGTGAGCTGGCTGAAGTGCGCGCGTACGCCGCTTTGCTCGACCAGTAACAGATCACGGGCCAGGGCCACGGTTTCGGCGGTTTCCGGAATGCCTGGCAAGCCTAGGAAGCTCGCGGTCGGGCCTTCGTGGGCCAGGCCGCCTTCAGCCAGGTCATGATCCTGGGAGTTGAAGATTACCGTCAGGTCGAACGTTGCCGCATATTCCAGTGCCCGGCACAAGGTGCGGGTGTTGCGGAAACTCTCCAGACCGTTGCCGAAGGCCACGCAACCGGCATCGCGCAATGCGACCAGCTCTGCAAGCTGTTCGCCATCAAGGCCTTTGCTCAGGGCGCCGATCGGGAAGACTTTGGTGTTGCCGGCCTCACGGGCGCGGTCGAGGATCAGTTCGGCGACGGCCGAGGTGTCCAGGACCGGTTTGGTTTTCGGTGGGCAGCACAGGCTGGTGACGCCGCCCGCAGCCGCTGCGCGGGTTTCGCTGATGATCGAGCCTTTGCGGCTATAGCCTGGCTCGCGCAGGGCAACGTTCAGGTCGACCAGGCCGGGAGCGGCCACCAGGCCCTGGGCGTCTATGGTATCGACTGCGACGAAACCGGCAGGTGCGGCACCGAGGGCGACGATCTTGCAGGCTTCAATGTGGATATCGGTGACTTGATCCCGCCCGCTGACGGGGTCGATGACGCGTGCGCCGAGAATGCTGAGCTTCACTGGGCGTTCTCCTGCTCGAATTGGCGCTGGGCGGTTTGTCCGCTCATGGCCATGGACAAAACGGCCATACGAATGGCAATCCCGTAGGTCACCTGATTGAGGATGACCGAGTGCGGACCATCGGCCACTGCGGACTCGATTTCCACCCCGCGATTGATCGGTCCCGGGTGCATGACAATGCAATCGGGCTTGGCGCCGGCGAGGCGTGCTGTCGTCAGGCCGAACAGGCGGTAGAACTCGCCCTCGCTCGGCAGCAGGCCGCCAGTCATGCGTTCTCGCTGCAGGCGCAGCATGATCACCACGTCGACGTCTTTCAGGCCTTCGGTCATGTCGGTATAGACCTTGACGCCGTATTGCTCGATGCCGATCGGCAGCAGGGTCTTCGGCGCAATCACGCGGATGTCCGGGCAGCCGAGGGTTTTGAGCGCCAGCATGTTCGAGCGCGCGACCCGCGAGTGCAGGATGTCGCCGACAATGGCCACCGAGAGGTTTTCGAAACCACCCTTGTGCCGACGGATCGTCAGCATGTCGAGCATGCCCTGGGTCGGGTGCGCATGCCGGCCGTCGCCGCCGTTGATGATCGCCACTTGCGGGCAGACATGCTCGGCAATGAAGTGCGCCGCGCCGGAGTCACCGTGGCGCACGACGAACATGTCGGCGGCCATGGCTTCGAGGTTGCGCAGGGTGTCGAGCAGCGTTTCGCCCTTGCTCGCCGAGGAAGTCGACACGTTCAGGGTGATGACATCCGCCGACAGGCGCTGGGCCGCCAGTTCGAAGGTGGTGCGGGTACGGGTAGAGTTCTCGAAAAACACGTTGCACACGGTCTTGCCGCGCAGCAGCGGGACTTTTTTCACCGCCCGGGCGCCGACTTCGAGGAACGAGTCGGCAGTGTCGAGGATTTCCGTCAGCAGCTCGCGGCGCAAACCGTCGAGCGAGAGGAAGTGGCGCAGCTGGCCCTGATCATTGAGCTGCAGCGGGCGCTTGGTGTCTAGAGGCGTCATCGCGAGGGGGACTCTCAATAGGGCGGATTAAAGGGCGAAATCTTGCAGTTCCAGCACGAGCGGCGATGGCCCGGACAGTTTCACCCGTTCATGGGCGGCCAGCGACAGGGTTGCGCCGACTACGTTCGGGCGGATCGGCAGCTCACCGGCGTCGAGGTCCAGCAGACAGACCAGCGTCACGCTGGCCGGGCGGCCGTAGTCGAACAGCTCATTGAGCGCGGCGCGAATGGTCCGGCCACTCATCAGCACGTCGTCGATCAGCACCAGGTGCTGGCCTTCGATCTCGAACGGCAGGGCAGAAGGGCGGACCTGCGGGTGCAAGCCGTTCTGGCTGAAGTCGTCGCGATAGAAGGAGACGTCCAGGGTGCCGAGTGGCGAGTCGCTGCCCAGTTCATCGAGCAAGGCCTGGGCGACCCAGACGCCGCCGGTGCGAATGCCGATGTAGCGTGGCTCGCTGATGCCGCGATGTTCCAGGTGCGCCTTGAGACGGATCGCCATCTGGCTGATCAGTTCGGCGGGATTGGGCAGGCTCATGGTTGCTCCTTCTTGGGCCCGGGCCAGATTCTGCTTGAGCAATGGCCCGGGTTGCAGCTTAGAGAGTCGCGTGGCGGCTCTTCAGGATAGGGTGTGATCAGGATTCGAACAGTGCGGTATTTTCGTCGAGCCAGCCTTGCAGCAGCAGGGCGGCGGCGATGGCGTCCACCGGATTGTCGCGGTAGCTGCCCTTTTGTCCGCCCCGATCCCGCCGCTCGCCCTTGGCCTCAAAGGTGGTCAGGCGTTCATCGTGGGTATAGAAGGGCAGGTTGTAGCGGCCATTGAGGCGGCGGGCGAATTTTTCCGCGCGCAGGCACATGTCGCTGGGCGTTCCGTCCATGTTCAGGGGTAGGCCGACCACGACAGCGTCGGGTTTCCATTCCTTGATCAGGGCTTCGACCTGGTTCCAGTCGGGTATGCCGTTCTGCGCCTTCAGGGTGCACAGCTCGCGAGCCTGGCCGGTAATCACCTGGCCGACCGCCACGCCGATCTGTTTGGTGCCGTAGTCGAAGCCGAGAATCAACCGCAGAGCCATCAGGCGTGCCCCGCCTGGCTGGTCAGCAGGCTGAGATTGATCCCCAGGTGCCGGGCCGCCGCTTCCAGGCGCAGTTCGCTGCTGGTATTGAACAGGATGTCGGCGCTGTACGGGCAGGTCAGCCAGGCGTTGTCAGCCAGTTCCGACTCCAGTTGCCCGGCTTCCCAGCCGGCGTAACCGAGGGTGATCACGCTTTTCCCGGGACCGACGCCGTCTGCAATCGCGAACAGCACGTCCTGGGACGTGGACAGCGACAGCTCGCCTTCCAGATCAACGGTCGCCTGGTAAGTCTGGCCTGAGGGGTGCAGGACAAAACCGCGATCGGTCTGCACCGGGCCGCCCATGAAGATCGGTACGTGCTGGCATAGCGCCGGTGGTTCGATATCCGGGCGCAATTGCTCGAGGATATCAGCCAGATTCAGATCTTGCGGACGGTTGACCACCAGCCCCATGGCACCATTGGCCGTGTGCTCGACGATGTAGGTCAAGGTGTGGGCAAAGTTCGGGTCGGCCATGTGCGGCATGGCGATCAGGAAATGATGCTTGAGGTAACTGGGGCTGACGTTTTTCATGAGCGCTAGTGTGGCGTTGGAGGGGCAAACTGACAAGCTGAAGCCGGTCAAAAGATCGCAGCCTTCGGCAGCTCCTACAGGTGCCACATCTAATTACTGGACAACCTGTCGCCGCGGGCAAATTTCCAGGTGCGGATGATTTCCAGGCGGTCGATGTCCGACAGGTCCCCGGTAAACGGCGCAAACGGCGCCGCGAGCCGCACGATGCGCTGGGCGGCCTGGTCCAGCAGCGGCTGGCCGGAGGATTCCAGTACCAGCACTTCATACAGCGAGCCGTCGCGGTTGATCGAGACCATCAGGCGCAAATTGCCATAGATTTGCTTGCGTCGCGCTTCGTCCGGGTAGTTCAGGTTGCCGATGCGCTCGACTTTCTTGCGCCATTCATCCTTGTACCAGGCACCCTTGTCGCGCATGGTCGAGGCGGCGCTCAGGCGGTGTATACGCGGGCGCTTGGCGTACAGCTGTTGTTCGTTGGCCAGTTCGGCTTCGAGGCTGGCGATGTCACTGGACAGCTGTTCACTGTCGAACGTCGGCGCGGCCACCTTGGGTTTGGCATCGATCTTGGGCGCTTCGGTTTTTGCCGGTGCTTTCTTCGGTTTCGGCGCAACCGTGGTCACTGCGGCCTTGGGCGGCGCTTCCTGGACTTCAGGTTTAGCGGCAGGAGGCGGCGTGACTTTCTTGACCTTGTTGTCCTGGAAGGGCGCGACCTCGGTGGTCTTGGGGGTCGCCTTTTTATCCAGGGTGCCGCTGCCTTGCTGGTTTTCCTGGGCGAGGAAATCGGCTTTCTCGGGCTTCTTTTCACTTTTGAAAGTGGCGAGGGTGATTTCCAGGGTTTTGCTGATCTGCTTGGGCTCGACCATGGTGAAGCCCACGCCCAGCAGCAACGCCAAATGAATTAACGCTGCGAGAAACAGGGTAAATCCGAGGCGATCGGCCGGGCGCACACCGCGGTGGGCGAGTTCGGCAGGCAGATCGGACGGAAGTGTCATGGTGAAAAAACCAACATCGCGTTTTTAAGGGCTCGGCATGATAACGCAATGTTGGTTTTTAGCTTCAAGCTTGAAGTTTCAAGCGACAGGCTGCATTGAGCGAATCTCACTTGCAGCTTATGGCTTGCTCTGCAACTTCTTCTCGATGGCGTCCATCAGCAGGCCACCAATGTCGGTGCCAAAGGCATTATCGATCTCGCGGATGCAGGTCGGGCTGGTGACGTTGATTTCCGTCAGGTGCTCGCCAATCACGTCCAGGCCGACGAACAGCAGGCCTTTTTCGCGCAGTGTCGGGCCGACCTGAGCGGCGATCCAGCGATCCTTGTCGGTCAATGGGCGGGCTTCGCCACGACCACCAGCCGCGAGATTGCCGCGGGTTTCACCGGCGGCGGGAATCCGCGCCAGGCAGTAATCCACAGGCTCACCGTCGATCATCAGGATGCGCTTGTCGCCGTCCTTGATCGCCGGCAGGTAGGCTTGGCCCATGATTTGCTGGGCGCCCAGCGCGGTCAGGGTCTCGAGAATGACCGACAGGTTCGGGTCGCCAGCGCGATGACGGAAGATCGAGGTGCCGCCCATGCCGTCCAGCGGCTTGAGGATCACGTCGCCATGCTTGGCGGCGAACTCACGCAGCACGTCGGCGCGGCGGCTGACCACGGTTGGCGGGGTGCACTGGGGAAACAGTGTGGCGAACAGCTTTTCATTGCAGTCGCGCAGGCTCTGCGGTTTGTTGACGACCAGCACGCCGGCGCGCTCGGCTTGCTCCAGCAGGTAGGTGGAGTAGACGAACTCCATGTCGAAGGGCGGATCCTTGCGCATCAGAATCACGTCCAGATCGCTCAGGAGCGCGTCAGTCTCGGCCTCCAGTTCGAACCACTTTTCCGGGTTGGCGAAGACTTTCAGCGGACGCATGCGCGCCCGGGCTTCGCCTTCGCCCTGATACAGGTCGCGCTGCTCCATGTAGAACAGTTCCCAGCCGCGCTTTTGCGCGGCCAGCAGCATGGCCAGCGAGCTATCCTTTTTATAGGAAATGCCGGCAATGGGATCCATGACAATCCCGACGCGAACGCTCATGGGTTTTTCCTCGAATTTGGGCTTTGTCGATCCCCTGTGGAAGCGGGCCACAGGGCTATATAAAAGTGGCGTCAGATTGGCGCCGGGCGTGTTTGCGGTCAAGGGAAAACCACAGTGCCAGTCACCCGATAGATTGGATTTGGAGACTGTGCTAAAAAGGCTTTGCCCTTGAACATCAAGGGTTTCGAGCCCTGGAAGATCCGAAAACGGACAATTTGATTCGCAAAGGCGACGGTAGAGTAAATATGGATCAGCATTCCAGCGCCTTGAAGGTCATGGTGATCGACGATTCGAAGACGATTCGCCGCACCGCCGAAACGTTGCTGAAAAATGTAGGTTGCGAGGTCATCACGGCCATCGATGGTTTCGATGCGCTGGCGAAAATCGCCGACAACCATCCCGGCATCATCTTTGTCGACGTCATGATGCCGCGTCTGGATGGTTATCAGACCTGCGCCCTGATCAAGAACAACAGCGCGTTCAAATCCACGCCAGTGATCATGCTGTCGTCCAGGGACGGGCTGTTCGACAAGGCCAAGGGGCGCATCGTCGGCTCCGATCAGTTTTTGACCAAGCCTTTCAGCAGGGAAGAATTGCTGAACGCGATCCAGGCCCATGTTCCAGGGTTTGCCGCCGTTTTGCCGCAGTAGGACACGCACAGTGACGCTCGGCCAACGGGCCCGGCGTCGACAAGAATGGGGAAGACCATGGCACGAATTCTGATCGTCGACGACTCGCCGACCGAAATGTACAAACTGACGGGCATGCTGGAAAAGTATGGTCACGAAGTGTTGAAAGCCGAAAACGGCGCCGACGGCGTGGCCCTGGCCCGCCAGGAAAAACCTGACGCGGTGCTGATGGACATCGTCATGCCCGGCCTCAATGGTTTTCAAGCCACCCGGCAGTTGACCAAGGACCCGGAAACCGGGCACATCCCGGTGATTATCATCACCACCAAGGATCAAGACACCGACAAGGTCTGGGGCACGCGCCAGGGCGCCAAGGATTACCTGACCAAGCCGGTCGACGAAGACACCCTGATCAAGACCCTCAACAACGTGCTTGCCGGCTGATCATCGGACCATGAGTGAATCGCTGACTGCCTTCGAACTGCTGCTGCAACTCGATCAGCGTTGCCGTCTGCTGGCGGCAGACCTGCCTTCCCAGCCGGCCCGCCAGGACAGCTGGAGCGGTATAGGATTTCGATTGGGCGAGCACTGGTACGTCGCTCCCATGGGCGAGATCAGTGAAGTCTTGCACGAACCGCGATTCACCCAGTTGCCCGGGGTAAAACCCTGGGTCAAGGGCGTGGCCAACCTGCGGGGGCGCTTGCTGCCGATCATGGATGTCTGCGGCTTCTTCGCCCTGGAGCTGTCGGCGGTGCGCAAGCAGCGTCGGGTGTTGGTGGTGGAGCACAACGAGGTGTTTGCCGGGTTGATGGTCGACGAAGTTTACGGGCTGCAGCATTTTGCCCAGGGAAGTCTGGAGCCGGTGGATAACTTGAGCGGGGCGATTGCGCCGTTCATCAAGGGCCGGTTTAAGCGCGAGCAGGATTGGCAGGTGTTCAGCCCGTTTGCGCTGGCGCAGTCGCGGGCGTTCATGCACGTCGCTTTGTAAACGCAGACCCCACAAAGCGATCTGTGGTGGGTTGGTAGATGTGAGTTAACAGGCGAGGACCGATGATAAAAGCAAAAGCAGGCAAGCCAATGGAAGGGTCGCGCAGCCGGTCGCAGATCATCGTGCTGTTTATCGCGCTGATCATCTTCATCATGCTGTTGTTCGCCAATTTCGCGTACCTCAACACCCAGGCTACGTACGATAAACAGTACATCGGCCACGCAGGCGAGTTACGCGTGCTGTCCCAGCGTATCGCCAAGAATGCTACGGAAGCCGCTGCCGGCAAGTCTGCCGCGTTCAAGCTGCTCAGTGATGCGCGCAATGATTTTGCCCGGCGCTGGAGTTATCTGAAGCAAGGCGACCCTTCTACCGGTCTTCCCCCTGCGCCGTCCGCCGTGCGCCCGGAAATGCGCGCAGTGCAAACGGACTGGGAGCGCCTGCTGAAAAATACCGACGCCATCCTCACCAGCGAACAGACCGTACTGTCGCTGCACCAGGTCGCCGCGACCCTGGCCGAGACTGTGCCGCAACTGCAGGTTGAGTATGAAAAAGTCGTCGAGATTCTGCTGCAGCGGGGCGCTCCCGCCGCCCAGGTCGCGATGGCTCAACGGCAATCCTTGCTGGCCGAGCGAATCCTGGGGGCGGTGAATACCGTGTTGTCCGGGGACGAGAATTCGCAACAGGCTGCCGACGTCTTCGGGCGTGACGCGGCACGCTTCGGCCAGGTCCTGACGGGCATGTTGCAAGGGGATCCGGCGCTGAAAGTCAGCCAGGTCGAGGACCGCGATGCCCGGGCCCGCCTGCTCGAGATTTCCGAACTGTTCGAGTTCGTCTCGGGTTCCGTCGATGAAATTATCGAAACCTCGCCTGAACTGTTAAAGGTCCGGGAGTCAGCAACCAACATCTTCGGCCTGTCGCAAACGCTGCTGGACGAAGCCTCGCACCTGGCCAATGGTTTTGAAAACCTTGCCGGCGGCCGTCACACCGACACCATCGGCGGCTATGTCCTGGGCTTGCTGGCGCTGACATCGATCATCCTGATCGGCCTGGTGATGGTGCGCGAAACCAATCGGCAGCTGCGTGAGACCGCCGAAAAGAACGAACGTAACCAGACGGCGATCATGCGTCTGCTCGACGAGATTGAAGACCTGGCAGACGGTGACCTGACGGTGACGGCCTCGGTGACGGAAGATTTCACCGGCTCCATTGCCGACTCGATCAATTATTCCGTCGACCAGCTGCGCGACCTGGTGGCAACCATCAACCTGACCGCCGGCCAGGTCGCCGCCGCCGTGCAGGAAACCCAGGCCACCGCCATGCACCTGGCGCAAGCCTCCGAGCATCAGGCGCAGCAGATATCCGAAGCTTCCACGGCCATCAACGACATGGCCCAATCCATTGACCAGGTGTCGGCCAACGCGGCCGAGTCCTCGGCGGTGGCTGAGCGGTCGGTGGAAATCGCCAACAAGGGCAACGAGGTGGTGCATAACACCATCCACGGCATGGATAACATTCGCGAGCAGATCCAGGATACCGCCAAGCGAATCAAGCGCCTTGGTGAGTCTTCCCAGGAAATCGGCGACATTGTCAGCCTGATCGACGACATTGCCGATCAGACCAACATTCTGGCCCTCAACGCTGCGATCCAGGCCTCGATGGCGGGTGACGCTGGTCGCGGTTTCGCCGTGGTAGCCGATGAGGTGCAGCGCCTGGCCGAGCGCTCATCCGCTGCGACCCGACAGATAGAGACCCTGGTGCGGGCAATTCAGACGGACACCAATGAAGCTGTGATTTCCATGGAGCAGACCACCACCGAAGTGGTGCGTGGCGCACGTCTGGCGCAGGATGCCGGGGTGGCGCTGGAGGAAATCGAAGGCGTATCCAAAGTGCTCGCGGCGCTGATCCAGAGTATTTCCAATGCCGCCCAGCAGCAGACGTCCTCGGCCGGACAGATCTCCCTGACGATGAACGTGATCCAGCAGATCACCTCGCAGACCTCCTCCGGCTCCACTGCAACCGCCGAAAGCATCGGTAACCTGGCGAAGATGGCCAGCCAGCTGAGGCGTTCGGTGTCCGGTTTCACCTTGCCCGCGGCGAGCGCGCAGGCTGCTGATAAAGTATAGGGCGTGGCAGGCGCAGGTTTTTTCCAGTGGAGTGGTTATGGGTGATCGGCACGACTATGTGGCCCTCGAGTGGGTCAAGGGCGAGATTGCCGAAACGCTGAGGCAGGCGGCGCTCCATCTGGAGAGCATGGCGATGGACGAAGAGCAGACGCCCCTGGCGCTCGCTGAATGCCTGGCGTGCATCCACCAGGTTCACGGCAGTTTGCAGATGGTCGAATTCTACGGCGCGGCACTGCTGGCCGAAGAAATGGAACAGCTGACCCAGGCGTTGCAGCAGAACCGTGTGAGCCATCGTGAAGAAGCGATCCACCTGCTGTTGCAGGCGCTGGCGCAGTTGCCGGTGTACCTCGACCGGGTGCAAGGTGCGCGCCGGGACTTGCCGCTGGTGGTGCTGCCCCTGATCAATGATTTGCGCAGTGCCCGCGGCGAGGGGCTGTTGTCGGAAACCAGCCTGTTCAGCCCGCAAATGCCGGATTTGCCCCCGCTGGACGACGCAGCGCTGGCGCAGCTGGAGCCGCCAGAGTTGGCCAATGTGTTGCGCAAGTTGCGGCAAATGCTGCAGATGGCACTCGTTGGATTGCTGCGCGAACAGGCTGACGACACTCACCTGGGTTACCTGGCAAAGGTGTTCGCGCGACTCGAAAGTATCTCCGGTCAGGCGCCGCTCAGCCCGTTGTGGCAGGTGGCCTCGGCGCTGGTGGAAGGCATGCGTGGCGGTGCGATCGCCAACAGTCCGGCGCTGCGAAGCCTGTTCAAGGAAGCTGACACGGAACTCAAGCGCTTGCTCGAAGAAGGCATGCGCGGCATCAATCAACCGGCACCACCAGAGCTGCTCAAGAGTTTGCTGTTCTACATTGCCAAGGCCGAACACCCCACCGGGCGCATGCTGACCATGAAAGATCGCTACTCCCTAGAGGACGCGTTGCCTGACAGCGCAATGGTTGATGACGAGCGCGCGCGCCTGGGCGGTCCCGACCGCGATGCGATGCGCTCGGTGCTGGTGGCGCTGTGCGAAGAGCTGGTGCGGGTCAAGGAACGCCTGGACCTGTTCGTGCGCAGTGACCGCCAACACATTGCCGATCTCGACAGCCTGCTGTCGCCCCTGCGGCAAATCGCCGACACCCTGGCGGTGCTGGGTTTTGGCCAGCCGCGCAAGGTGATCATCGATCAGTTGGCGGTGGTCCTGAGCCTGGCCCAAGGCCAGCGTGAGCCCACGGACGCCATCCTGATGGACGTCGCGGGCGCCTTGCTCTACGTCGAAGCGAACCTGGCCGGCATGGTCGGCAACCTGGAACCGGAAAGCCAGGAAGACAGCCGCTTGCCGACCACCGACCTGACACAGATTCACCAGATCGTCATCCGCGAAGCGCGCATCTGCCTGCAACAGGCCAAGGACATGATCGTCGACTACATCGACGCCGACTGGGACCGCCAGCACCTGCAGCCCTTGCCTGCCTTGTTGACGCAGATCCGCGGCGCACTGGCGATGATCCCGTTGAGTCGCGCTGCCAGCCTGGTCGAAGCGTGCAACCAGTTCATCCGTGAACACCTGCTGCTGGATCCTGGCCAGCCGGGATGGCAGGAGCTCGACAGCCTGGCCGACGTGGTGACCAGCATCGAATATTACCTGGAGCGCCTCAGCGACGACCCCGAGGCAGCCGGGGAACAGGTGCTCGACGTCGCCGAGAAAGGCCTCGCCGCACTGGGGTTTTTCCCCCGCGCCCGGCATGCCCCGGAACTCGAACAAGTGCCGGAGCCGACTGAGGCGCATCTCATTCAGGAGTTGCAGGCGTACGGTGCTCCTGAGTTGGTGCAGACCCTCGCGGACGTGCTCGCCAATCCTGTGTCTGCGGTAAATCCCCCGGCGCTGCATACCCCGGGTAGCCTGCTACCGCCGCCTGCGGGCGAAGAGCCGGTGGACGATGAACTGCGTGAAGTGTTCCTGGAAGAAACTGACGAAGTACTGCAAGTCCTCCGTGAGTACTTGCCCCGCTGGACTGCCGACCCGCAGAACACTTCGGCCCTGAGTGAGCTGCGCCGGGCCTTCCACACCCTCAAAGGCAGCGGCCGGATGGTTCGGGCGCTGATCCTGGGCGAGCTGGCGTGGGCGGTGGAAAACCTGCTCAATCGAGTGCTCGAACACAGCGTGAAGCCGGGCCCTGGCGTGCAGCAATTGCTGGCTGATGTGCTGCAGCTGTTGCCGGAGCTGGTCGCGGAATTTGCCCGCAATGCCCAGCGCCAGCGCAACGATGTCGACCAGGTGGCGGCCCGTGCGCATGCCTTGGCCAAGGGCGAGCAACCGTTGGTGGATGAGGATGCAGAGGACGTCGTGGCACTCGATCCGCTGCTGCTGGAAATTTTCCGCAACGAAGCCGAAACCCATCTGGCCAGCGTCAATCGCTTCCTCGACCAGGCCGCCGAGCATGTGCCCTTGCAGGCCAGTGACGAGTTGCAGCGCGCCTTGCATACGCTCAAGGGGAGCGCCTCAATGGCCGGCGTGGTGCCGATCGCCGAACTGGCCGCGCCGCTGGATCAACTTGCCCGCGAGTACAAGGCGCACCTGCTCGCACTGGACCTGGACGAAGTGGAACTGTTACTGGAGGCCGAAGGGCTGTTCCGGCTAGGCCTGCGCCAGCTAAAGACGGATCCGCTGGCCGAGATAACGGGCGCGCAGCATCTGATCGAGCGAACCCATGCACTGCTGGCCATGCGCCTGCAAACCCTGCTGAGCGCACCCCAGAGTCGGCCACGTATCAAGCGCGACCCGCAATTGATCAACAATTTTCTGGCCCAGGGCATGGACATCCTGCTGGACGCCGAGAGCTTGCTGCAACGCTGGCAGCAACACCCCGGTGAACGCCAGGAACTCAGCGCGCTGCTGGACGAATTGACGACCTTGGGTGAAGGCGCACACCTGGCTGATCTGCATCCGGTGGATGAGCTGTGTGAAGCCTTGCTCGATCTGTACGGTGCGGTGGAGGAAAGCAGCCTGGCGGTCAGCCCGGCGTTTTTCCATGAAGCGCAAAGTGCCCATGAAGCGCTGATCAACATGCTCGACGAGCTCGCAGCCGGCCAGGAAGTCAGCCCGCAACCGGCGCGGGTGCGAGCCTTGCGCGATTTGCTGGATGAAAGCCTGGACCCGTCGGCCACCGGCCTGATTCGCAGCGACGGCAGCCGCGCCCTGAGCATTCGCGAGCTGGGCAGCGCCACTGCCGAACTGGCGCAGGCAGAACCAGACGACGCTATCGTGTCGATCTTCCTGGAAGAGGCTGTGGATATCCTCGAAAGCTCGGGCCAGGCCCTGCAACGCTGGTTGAGCGATCCGGATAACGCCGCACCGCTGCTGTCGTTGCAACGTGACCTGCACACGCTCAAGGGCGGGGCGCGGATGGCCGAGGTCGAACCCGTGGGTGATCTGGCCCATGAATTGGAAGGGCTGTACGAAGGCCTGGTGGATCGCCGTTATCAGCACACCGATGCCTTGGCGCAGCTGTTGCTGCGCAGCCATGATCGCCTCGGGCAGCTGCTTGAGCAGTTGCAGGACCAGCATCCCCTGGATGAGCCAGATGAGCTGATCGAGGCCATCCGCGAGTTTCGCCAGAACAACCTCGGCAGCGCTGAAGTGGCCGAACCGCTGCCGGTCAGCGATCACCCAGGCCATGATCCGGAGCTACTGGAGATCTTCCTGGAAGAAGGTTTCGACATCATCGAAAACTCCGGGGCGGCGCTGGTGCGCTGGCAGGCCGACCCGGCGAATCGCCAGGAAGTGGAAAACCTGCTGCGTGATCTGCACACCCTGAAGGGGGGCGCGCGGATGGTCGAAATCACACCGATCGGTGATCTGGCCCACGAGCTGGAATTTCTCTATGAAGGTTTGTCGGCAGGCTTACTGCAACCGACCCAGGCCTTGTTCGCGCTGTTGCAGAGCAGCCATGACCGACTGGCACAAATGCTCGACGCGGCGCGCGCCGGTCAACCCATGCCGCCTGCCGATCAGTTGATCGACTCGATCCGCAATTTCAGTCACCCAGTGTTGCCGGCAGATCCTGTCACGGCACCTGCGGTGATCAAGCCCGAACCTCCTGCACCGCAGCCTGACGCCGGCGCCGACATGGTCAAGGTCTCGGCAGAGTTGCTGGATGATTTGGTCAACCTGGCCGGTGAAACCTCGATTTTCCGCGGGCGCATCGAACAGCAGGTCAGCGATGCACGGGTGGCCCTGAGCGAAATGGAAACCACCATTGAGCGCATGCGCGACCAGTTGCGGCGCCTCGATACGGAAACCCAGGGGCGGATCCTCAGCCGCCAGCAGGTGGAAGCCGAACGTCTGGGGTACGAGGAATTCGATCCGCTGGAAATGGACCGGCATTCGCAGCTGCAACAGCTGTCGCGTGCGCTGTTCGAGTCCGCGTCCGACCTGCTTGACCTCAAGGAAACCCTCGACCGGCGCAATCAGGACGCCGAAAACCTGCTGCAACAACAGGGGCGCATCAATACCGAGTTGCAGGAAGGCCTGATGCGTACACGCATGGTGCCGTTCGAACGGATGCTGCCGCGCCTCAAGCGCATCGTCCGTCAGGTTTCCGGCGAACTGGGCAAGGATGTGCAATTCATCGTCGGCAACGCCGAAGGCGAGATGGACCGTAACGTCCTCGAGCGCATGGCCGCGCCGTTGGAGCACATGCTGCGCAACGCCGTGGACCACGGCCTGGAATCCTCCGAGGTGCGCATCGCTGCGGGCAAACCCGCTCAGGGAAAGATTACCCTGGACCTGTCGCGCGAGGGTGGGGACATCATTTTCGATATCCGCGATGACGGCGCCGGCGTGCCCCTGGACGCGGTACGCCGCAAGGCGATCAAGCGTGGCCTGCTGGCGCCTGACAGCGATATCAGCGACCGCGATGTGCTGCAATTTATCCTGCAACCGGGATTTTCGACGGCGGAAAAAATCACCCAGATTTCCGGGCGTGGCGTGGGTATGGACGTGGTCCACGAAGAGGTGCGGCAGCTGGGCGGGACCATGAGCATTGACTCGGTGTCCGGGCAGGGCGTGCATTTTCGCATCCGCCTGCCGTTCACCGTGTCGGTCAACCGGGCGCTGATGGTGCAATGCGCGGAAGATCAGTATGCGATCCCGCTCAACACCATCGACGGCATCGTTCGTGTCTTGCCCAATGAACTTGAAGGCCACTATCGCCTGGATCCGCCAACCTACAAATATGCCGGGCAGCACTATGAGTTGTGTTACCTCGGCGAACTGCTGAAAACCAGCAGCCGCCCGAAGCTGCTGGGACAAAACCTGCCGCTGCCGGTGTTGCTGGTGCAGTGCAACGAACGCCACATCGCCGTGCAAGTCGACGCCATGGCCGGCACTCGCGAGATCGTGGTCAAGAGCCTCGGCCCGCAGTTCGCTGCCGTGCAAGGTTTGTCCGGAGCAACGATCCTGGGGGATGGCCGGGTGGTGCTCATTCTTGACCTGTTGGCGCCGATCCGCGCCATGCAGACCCGCTTGCCGCGTCAGGCCCTGATGCAAGACGCCGAGCCAGAGTCGCACAAACCCCTGCTGGTGCTGGTGGTTGATGATTCGGTCACGGTGCGCAAGGTCACCAGTCGTTTGCTGGAACGTCACGGCATGAACGTACTGACCGCCAAGGATGGAGTCGACGCCATGTTGCTGCTGGAAGAGCACCTGCCCGACCTGATGCTGCTGGACATCGAAATGCCGCGCATGGATGGCTTCGAAGTGGCCACCCAAGTGCGCGCGGACGAGCGTACGCAGCATCTGCCGATCATCATGATCACCTCGCGCACCGGACAGAAACACCGCGACCGCGCCATGGCCATTGGCGTCAACGATTACCTTGGCAAGCCGTATCAGGAATCGGTATTGCTCGAAAGCATCGCCTTCTGGAGCAAACCCCATGCTTGAACACCGCACCAGCAACCTCACCGGGCTGCTGTTGCCCCTGGCCGATCGCCACCTGATTCTGCCCAATGTGGCGGTCGCCGAACTGATCGACTACCAGCCGGGCACGTTCGACCTGGATACGCCGCCCTGGTACCTGGGGCGGGGAAGGTGGCGGGACCGGCAGATTCCAATGCTCAGTTTCGAGTCGGCCTGTGGTCAGAAAATCGTCATGGGCGAGCGGGTGCGGATCGTGATCCTCAATGCCCTGGGTGGGCGCCCGGAGTTGAAGTTCATCGCACTGTTGGTGCAGGGCATTCCACGGTCCTGCAAGCTCGACAGCCAGTTGAGCTATGTCGATGTGCCCTTGTGCGCGCTGGAGCAAGCCGCGGTGCAAGTGGGCGATCAAGTGGCCAAGGTCCCTGACTTGCTGGCGCTGGAAGGTTTGCTGGTGGAGGCGGGGCTGGTCTGACGGGGCCTGGAAGCATTGTGGGAAGGCTCCTGGATGTCGCCGAACGCTCCTGCAACGATGTGTAGTGATGCCGCCAGCGGATTTTTAATGCGAATGATGCGGTCTGAAGCGTTGCGTTTTCAGGCTTCAAGCCGGAGCCTTGCGCACTGTCGTAATGGGTTTTGAGGTAGGCAATACATGTATCACGGGGAAAAACTCAACGCCTGGACGCATCTGGTGGGGGCGGTGGCGGCCTTTGTCGGCGTGGTATGGATGCTGGTGATTGCCAGTATGGACGGCAGTCCGTGGAAAATCGTCAGTGTGGCGATCTATGGTTTCACCTTGCTGGTGCTGTACAGCGCCTCGACCGTTTACCACAGCGTGCGGGGACGCAAGAAAGCGATTATGCAGAAGGTCGATCACTTTTCGATCTATCTGTTGATCGCCGGCAGCTACACGCCGTTTTGCCTGGTCACGCTGCGCGGTCCCTGGGGCTGGACCTTGTTCGGGATCGTCTGGGGGTTGGCGCTGATTGGCATCCTGCAGGAGATCAAACCGCGGTCGGAAGCGCGGGTGCTGTCTATCGTGATTTACGCGGTGATGGGCTGGATCGTGCTGGTGGCGGTCAAGCCATTGTTAGCCGCGCTGGGTTCGACAGGGTTTGCCTGGCTGGCATCGGGCGGGGTGTTGTACACCGTGGGGATCGTCTTTTTTGCGCTGGACCACCGGCTGCGGCATGCGCATGGGATCTGGCATTTGTTTGTGATCGCGGGAAGCTTGCTGCACTTTGTGGCGATTTTCTTTTACGTGCTTTGAACAACGGATCAACAGATCTCAGAAGCTCCTACAGGGAAATATGATCCCCTGTAGGAGCTGCCGCAGGCTGCGATCTTTTGATCTTTTGATCTTTTGATCTAGAAATCCCCCCAAAGCTGCTGAGCCACGGCCAGCGCCACAACCGGCGCCGTCTCAGTCCGCAACACTCGCGGGCCAAGCCGTGCCGCGTGAAAGCCTGCGCCCTTGGCCTGATCAACCTCGGCATCCGACAGCCCGCCTTCTGGCCCGATCAGAAATGCCAGCGTGGCGGGCTTGGCGTGACTCAGCAACGGCTCGGCCACCGGATGCAGCACCAGCTTCAGCTGCGCTTCAGTCTGCTTGAGCCAATCAGCCAATAACTGCGGCGGATGAATCACCGGGACCCTCGACCGTCCGCATTGCTCACAGGCACTGATTGCCACCTGGCGCCAGTGCATCAGGCGTTTGTCGGCACGTTCGTCCTTGAGGCGCACTTCACAACGGTCGCTGAAGATCGGGGTGATCTCGCTCACGCCCAGTTCAGTGGCTTTCTGGATCGCCCAGTCCATACGCTCGCCACGGGACAAACCCTGGCCGAGGTGGATCTGCAAGGGGGATTCGACCTGCCCGGCGAAACTCTCATCGATCTGCACCACCACGCGCTTCTTGCCGACCTCTACCAGCCGGGCGCGGAACTCTTGTCCCGAGCCGTCGAACAGCTGCAACGCATCACCTTCGGCCATGCGCAGCACGCGGCTGATGTAGTGCGCCTGGGCCTCGGGCAGCTCGTGCTCACCGGTGCTCAGGGGGGCGTCGATAAAGAAGCGGGACAGTCTCATGCGGGTTCTCTGGAAAGGGAGTGAATCATAAAAGGTGGTGCCTTCTGTGGGAGCGAGCCTGCTCGCGATTCGGTCTCGCATTCGCGATGAGTGCTGGCTGACCGATTGCTATCGCGAGCAGGCTCGCTCCCACAGTGCTTTCATTTTCGGGCCAATCAACCCGGATCGCGGAATCCCGGGTGAAAGTTTTCCGGCACTGACACACTGACGCTGTCGCGCGTTGCAATGTCGATCCCTTCGCTGGCCACTTCAGCCAGAAAGTCTATCTGATCAGGCGTGATCACGTACGGCGGCAGGAAGTACACCACGCTGCCCAAAGGCCGCAGCAGGGCCCCGCGTTCCAGCGCATGCTGGAACACTTTCAGGCCGCGTCGCTCCTGCCACGGATAGGCTTCTTTGGTGGCCTTGTCCTTGACCATCTCGATCGCCAGTACCATGCCGGTCTGGCGTACTTCCGAGACGTTCGGATGGTCGGCCAGGTGCGCGGTGGAGGAGGCCATGCGTTGGGCCAGGGCCTTGTTGTTCTCGATGACGTTGTCTTCTTCGAAAATATCCAGGGTCGCCAGCGCCGCCGCACAGGCCAGCGGGTTGCCGGTGTAGCTGTGGGAGTGCAGGAAGGCGCGCAGGGTCGGGTAGTCGTCGTAGAAGGCGCTGTAGACATCGTCAGTAGTGACGCAGGCCGCCAGCGGCAGATAGCCGCCGGTGAGGGCCTTGGACAGGCACAGGAAGTCTGGGCGGATGCCTGCCTGTTCGCAGGCGAACATCGTGCCGGTACGGCCGAAGCCGACGGCGATTTCGTCGTGGATCAGGTGCACGCCATAGCGATCACAGGCCTCACGCAACAGCTTGAGGTATACCGGGTGGTACATGCGCATGCCGCCGGCGCCCTGGATCAGGGGCTCGACAATCACTGCCGCAACCGTGTCGTGATGTTCGGCCAGGGTCTGTTCCATGGCCGCGAACATGTTGCGCGAATGCTCCTCCCAGCTCATGCCTTCAGGGCGCAGGTAGCAATCCGGGCTCGGCACCTTGATGGTGTCGAGCAGCAGCGCCTTGTAGGTTTCGGTGAACAGCGGCACATCGCCAACCGACATCGCCGCCATGGTTTCGCCGTGGTAGCTGTTGGTGAGGGTGACAAATCGTTTTTTGTTCGGCTGACCGCGGTTGAGCCAGTAGTGAAAGCTCATTTTCAGCGCGACTTCGATGCAAGACGAACCGTTATCGGCATAGAAGCACCGGGTCAGGCCTTCCGGCGTCATCTGCACCAGGCGCTCGGACAGCTCGATCACTGGCTGGTGGCTGAAACCGGCGAGGATAACGTGTTCGAGCTGGTCGACCTGATCCTTGATGCGCTGGTTGATGCGCGGGTTGGCGTGGCCAAACACGTTGACCCACCAGGAGCTGACGGCGTCGAGGTAGCGTTTGCCTTCGAAGTCTTCAAGCCATACGCCTTCCCCGCGCTTGATCGGGATCAGCGGCAGCTGTTCGTGGTCTTTCATCTGGGTGCAGGGATGCCACAGCACCGCGAGATCGCGTTGCATCCACTGATTATTCAGGCCCATATTCAGTCTCCTCGAGGCAGTCCGTGACAAACGCGGACCTGCAATCGCGCAAGCCTATGCAATGACTGGCCCTGGAACAACCCATTGGGTCAATTGAGCTACATTGGATGGGGCGATAGACGTCGCTGGCGGCCATTTGATGGCTGACGTATTCTTCGCCATTCCTTGAGTCGTCTGACTCGCAAAACTGATTTTTCCTCGTGTATTTCCGGAGTTCGCTGAATGTCTGCTGGTTGGCTGCGCGCCTGTGCGCTGGTGATGTTGGGCCTGTTCAGCGTATCTGCGCTGGCCAAGGATAAAACAGCGATCGTGATCGGCGGCGGGCTGTCCGGCCTGACGGCGGCTTACGAGCTGCAGAACAAAGGCTGGCAGGTCACCCTGCTGGAAGCCAAGCCGAGCCTGGGAGGTCGCTCCGGCATGGCCACCAGTGAGTGGATCGGCAACGACAAGACCCAGCCGGTGCTGAACAAGTACGTATCGACGTTCAAGCTTGGCACCACGCCGGCTCCGGAGTTCGTGCGCACCCCGAGCTACCTGATCGATGGCGTGTATTACAGCGCTGCCGACCTGGCGATCAAGGACCCGACGACTGCCGAAGCGCTCAAACGCTACGAGAAGACCGTTGACGACCTGGCCCGCTCGATCGAAGACCCGCAGAACCCGGCAGCGAACAACACGCTGCACGCCCTCGACCAGATCAACGTCTCCAACTGGCTCGACCGCCTGACACTGCCTGCCACGGCCCGTCAGCTGATCAACCAGCAGATTCGTACCCGCTACGACGAACCGTCGCGCCTGTCACTGCTGTACTTCGCGCAGCAGAGCCGCGTTTACCTGGGCGTTTCCGACCGTGACTTGCGCGCCTCGCGCCTGATCGGTGGCAGCCCGGTGCTGGCACAGGCATTCGTCAAGCAACTGAAGACCATCAAGACCAGCTCGCCGGTGTCGGCGATCGTCCAGGACAAGGATGGCGTGACCGTCAAGGTCGGCAGCGTTGGCTATCAGGCTGACTACGTCGTGGTGGCTGTGCCATTGCGCGCACTGAACAAGATCCAGCTGACCCCCGCACTGGATGCCCAGCACCTGGGCGCGATCAAGGGCACCAACTACGGTTGGCGCGACCAGATCATGTTGAAGTTCAAGACGCCTGTGTGGGAAAGCAAGGCGCGCATGTCCGGCGAGATCTACAGCAACACTGGCCTTGGCATGTTGTGGGTCGAGCCGGCGCTGAAGGGCGGCGCCAATGTGGTGATCAACCTGTCCGGCGACAACGCCCGCGTGATGCAGGCCTTCGGCGACAAGCAGATGGCCGATCAGGTGCTGATTCGCCTGCACGCTTTTTACCCCCAGGCCCGCGGCTCGTTCACCGGCTATGAAATCCGCCGCTACAGCACCGACCCTTCCATGGGTGGCGCTTACCTGGCCTTTGGTCCTGGCCAGATCAGCAAATACTGGCGCCTGTGGGAGCGCCCGCTGCAGCGTGTAGCTTTCGCTGGCGAACACACCGACACCTTGTACCCAGGCACGCTGGAAGGCGCATTGCGCACCGGTCAGCGCGCGGCCGGCCAGGTTGAAGACCTGGCGGCAGGCAAGTCGTTTGAGCCAGCGAAGGTTGTACCAGTGGCGGCTGCTGCGGCGGCAGGCGCGGTTGCGGCGAAGAAGGGCAACTTCTTCACCAACCTGTTTGGTGGTTCGGATGATGAGAAGAAGCCGGAACCTGTAAAGGCGCCAGCCCCCGTCGCTCCGGTTGCCCCAACCCCGGCGCCGGTACCAGCGCCTGCGCCTGCTCCGGTTGAAGCGCCGAAGCCTGCGGCACCGGTGAAAGCCGAGCCGGTTAAAAAGGCCCCGGCGAAGAAGCCGGCAGCCAAGGCCGAGACAAAAAAAGCGCCGGCCAAAGCCCCGGCAAAAAAGGCTGAACCGGCCAGGAAGCCAGCGGCCAAACCGGCAGCAACCACTGAGACCAAGGCTCAGTAAAATTTGCTGTTGAACAGAAGCGCGGCTCAATGGCCGCGCTTTTTTTTGCCCGCACTATCGCCGTCGCGGGCAAGCCCGATCCCACAGGGTTTTGTGTCGTACGTGATTTCTCGGTTTACGCATCTCCTGTGGGAGCGGGCTTGCCCGCGAAAGCGTCTTCACGATGACCACTTAATTTCCGGTCCGCCACTAACATCCCGCCACGCTTTGGACTTTAATCTTTCCTTAACTCATCCGTCTCACACTCTTGATCGTATTTCTCGATATTTCAAAGCAAAATTTTCCGCTTTAATTCGATAGATAAGTCGATAGTCTTGGTCGCAGTTCTCACAGGATTTGGGCAATGCAGCTACGTAACTCTTCTTCGCGCTACGGTTGGATCAGCGTCTTCTTGCACTGGAGTGTGGCACTGGCAGTCTTTGGATTGTTTGCGCTGGGCTTGTGGATGATCGACCTGGACTACTACAGCACCTGGCGCAAAGACGCGCCGGAGCTGCACAAGAGCATTGGCCTGGTGCTGTTCGCCGTGATGTTGCTGCGGGTGCTTTGGCGTTTCGTCAGCCCACCGCCGCCTACCCTGGAAAGCTACAGCCGCATGACGCGCCTTGGCGCCAAGTTTGGCCACTCGTTCCTGTACCTTGGTTTGTTCGCTGTGATGATTGCCGGTTACCTGATTTCCACCGCAGACGGTGTCGGGATTCCGGTGTTTGGATTGTTTGAAGTGCCTGCACTGGTCTCCGGGCTACCGGACCAGGCAGATACCGCCGGTTTGATTCATTTCTACCTGGCATGGGCGCTGGTCATTTTTTCCGGCCTTCATGCGTTGGCAGCATTGAAGCACCACTTTATCGATCGTGATGCGACCCTTAAGCGAATGCTCGGCCGCAAAGCCTGATGTTCAACCTCGACTCCAAAGGAATAGAAAGCATGTTGAAAAAGACTCTCGCCGCTCTGGCAATCGGTTCCGCGCTGCTGTCCGCCAACGTAATGGCGGCCGACTACACCGTGGACAAGGAAGGCCAGCACGCCTTCGTCGACTTCAAGATCAGCCACCTGGGCTATAGCTTCATCACAGGTACCTTCAAGGACATCGACGGCAAGTTCAGCTTCGATGCGGCCAAGCCTGAAGACAGCAAGATCGAGTTCAATGTAAACACCGCCAGCGTATTCACCAACCACGCTGAACGTGACAAGCACATCGCCAGCGCCGACTTCCTGAACGCCAGCAAATTCGGCAAGGCGACCTTTGTTTCCACCAGCGTCAAATCCACCGGCAAAAACGCTGCTGGTCAGGAAACTGCTGATGTCGCGGGCGACCTGACTCTGGCTGGCGTGACCAAGCCAATCGTGGTCAAGGCCACTTTCCTGGGTGAAGGCAAGGACCCATGGGGCGGCTACCGTGCCGGCTTCGAAGGCACCACCAGCATCAAGCGTTCCGATTTCGGCAAGCAGAAAGACCTGGGTCCGAAGTCCGATGCAGTCGAGCTGTACATTTCGTTTGAAGGTGTGAAAGCGAAATAACATTCGCCGCTGACACAAAGAACGCCCCCGATCTCGCGATCCGGGGCGTTTTTATTGCCTGGCGCAATCTACGCAGGTGGTGAAATCCAGTGTGGGAGCGGGCTTGCCCGCGATGGCAGCGTGTCAGTCAATATCAATGTCTGCAGGACTGACGCCATCGCGGGCAAGCCCGCTCCCACAGGGTTTGCTTTAGCCAGAAAAAATGCCCCGAATCTCGCGATCCGGGGCATTTTTTATTGCAGCGTTAACTCAGCGATTACGAGTCAGCAGCGCTGGTTTTTCGCCGCGAGGACGGCCTGGCAATTGATCAAGCTGTTCAGGTGTCGGGAAACGATCGGTTTTCGACTCCTTGTGAATGATCTTCGGTGCCGGGCCGCGCGGGTTCTGCACCGCTGGTTCCGAGCGAGGCTGATCGTCACGCGCCGGACGGCGATTGCGACCTTCTTCGCGACGGGCTTGACCGTCACGTGGAGCACCGCTGCGTGGGCCACTGCGCTTGGCCGGCGGAGTGCCAGTGGTGGCGCCGTCGCTGCTGCGCGGACCGCTCTGGCGACCCTGTGGCTTACCGCCGTTGCGCGGTGCACCGGCACCGGCACCGGCACCTGCGCCGGCTGCCGCACCCGGTGCCGGAGCACCTGGACGACGGCCACGGCCCTGAGCCGGCTTGGCTTGCGGCACGTAGTCGACGCGATTACCGAAGTTATCGATGTCGTCGTCCAGGAACTCGTCCGGTGCGCGATCAGCGGAAGCACGAGGTGCCGGGCGCTGTTGCTCGCGAGCTGGCGTGCCTTCACGTGGCTTGTGCTCACGGGCCGGGCGATCGCCACGGCCAGTGGTTGCAGGTTTTTCCTTGCCGCCCTTGTCCTTGCCCTTGTCTTTACGACCGCCGCCACCGCCACCGCCGCCGTTTGGACCGTCGCCGCGCGGGCCACGTGGGTTGCGCGGGTTACGCACATCCGGACGCTCGCGCACTTCAGGCTTCTCGGCCTCTACAGCGCTGGAGTCGAAGCCCATCAGGTCGCCGTCGGCGATTTTCTGCTTGGTCATGCGCTCGATGCTTTTGAGCAGCTTTTCTTCGTCCGGAGCCACCAGCGAAATGGCCTCGCCCGAACGACCGGCACGGCCAGTACGGCCGATACGGTGAACGTAATCTTCGTCGACGTTCGGCAATTCGAAGTTGACCACGTGTGGCAACTGGTCGATGTCGAGGCCGCGAGCCGCGATGTCGGTGGCAACCAGGATGCGCACTTCACCGGCCTTGAAATCGGCCAGGGCTTTGGTGCGGGCGTTCTGGCTCTTGTTGCCGTGGATGGCGACGGCGCTGAGGCCGTGCTTGTCCAGGTACTCGGCCAGGCGGTTGGCGCCGTGCTTGGTGCGGGTGAAGACCAGGACCTGTTCCCAGGCGCCTGCGGTGATCAGGTGCGCCAGCAGCGAACGCTTGTGGTTGGCTGGCAGACGGAACACGCGTTGCTCGATGCGCTCGACCGTGGTGTTCGGCGGAGTGACTTCGATGCGTTCCGGGTTGTGCAGCAGCTTGCCGGCGAGATCGGTGATGTCCTTGGAGAAGGTCGCCGAGAACAGCAGGTTCTGACGTTTGCTTGGCAAGCGAGCCAGCACCTTCTTCACGTCATGCACAAAGCCCATGTCGAGCATGCGGTCTGCTTCGTCCAGCACGAGGATTTCCACGTGGGACAAATCGACGCTGCCTTGGCCGGCGAGGTCGAGCAGGCGGCCAGGGCAGGCCACCAGCACATCAACGCCACGGGACATGGCCTGAACCTGTGGGTTCATGCCGACGCCGCCGAAAATGCAGGCGCTGACAAACTTCAGGTCACGGGCATAGACCTTGAAGCTCTCATGGACCTGGGCCGCGAGTTCACGGGTAGGGGTCAGGACCAGTACGCGCGGTTGGCGCGGGCCGTGACGCTGGGATTTGTCCGGGTGACCGTTAGGGAACAACCGCTCCAGAATCGGAAGGGCGAAGCCACCGGTTTTACCAGTACCTGTCTGTGCCGCAACCATGAGGTCGCGACCTTGCAACACGGCGGGAATGGCCCGCTGTTGCACCGGAGTAGGCTCGGTATAGCCCGCCGCCTCGATGGCGCGGACTAAAGCCTCGGAGAGACCGAGGGAAGCAAAGGACATGAGTAATCCTGTTTTAGTTAGGGCTTGGCCCAATGGGAGTCTTGCCTGGCGCGAATGGCGTTTAAGAAGAACGCAATCCCGTCCGGTCCTGCTGGGTCTGAAAAGCTCGTCTGGAGCGCTCGCGCGGGCTGAAAAGCTGCGCTGTAGCGGGGTCGAGATGCCTTGAACAAGTCCGAGCGTCCGGGCGTGAGCCTGGCGGGAAGGCCGGAGTATAACAGAGCAATCACTGCGCGCCGCTTTCCTGCTGCTCAACGGTTTTGCCGCGTACGGTAGTCAGGCCGTTTGCGGGTACTTCGACGGCAGGTCCCGCGCCATATCGGGCACTCAGCTCGGCATAGGCAGGCTCGCGCTTAAAGCGCTTGAGCTCGGCGCCGAACCGCTGCACCAGCAAGTCCATGCCGCCACTGCGACGCACCGCGAGGAATTGGCTTTGTTCACTGATGATAAGCGGATTTTCAGTGATCTTGTCGCGAATGCCCAATTCATCCAGGAGGTGCTGGCCCACTCGGCGGTCGGTGATCAACAGGTCGACGCGCCCGCGCAGCAGTTTCCCGAAGTTTGCTTCATGACTGGGTGCGGGCTCCCTGGTAAACAGCGTCGATTGGCTGAAGTCGGTGCTGTACAGGTAGCCCGGCGAGGTGCCGATGGTCAGGCCGCGCAGGGCGTTCAGGGAGGTGAACGGGTGCGGGCGGTCGTTGGCGTAGAACATCACGAACTGTACTTGCGACAGGGGTTCGCTGGGGTAAAGCAGGGTGGCGTCGCGTTCGTCGCTGTGAAAAATGTCCAGCGCACCATCGGCCTGGCCTTGTTCGAGCATCGACAGGCAGCGCTTCCAGGGCAGGAACTGCCACTGCACTTCAATGCCCAGGCGCTTGAAGACGATGGCGGTGGTTTCATAGTCCAGCCCCAGCGCCTTGCCGTTCTCTTCATAGACGTAAGGTGCCCAGGGCTCGGTGACAATGCGCAGTTTCTCGCCCCGGGCTGTAAAGCTCAGGCACGTGAATAAAATCACCGTCAGTAACTGTGAGATCAAAGGCATGGCCTGAGATTACGACGAGAAGCCGCAAAGAGCCAGAAACTGCATGGAGAAGCTCTATCTCCGTGGATTAGCGCACAGAAAAAGGGCGTTAAAAGCAAAAGATCGCAGCCTTCGGCAGCTCCTGCACCGGGTTTGTTTATTCCCGGTAGGAGCTGCCGAAGGCTGCGATCTTTTGATCTTGCTCTTTGCTTAGCGCGGCAACTTCAAATTGTTCCACACCGCCAGACTCGGCTCGGCCTGGTTCAACGTATAGAAGTGCAACCCTGGCGCGCCACCCTGCAGCAGACGCTCGCACATCTCGGTGATGACTTGCTCACCGAAGCCCTGAATGCTGCGGGTGTCGTCGCCGTAGGCTTCCAGCTGCTTGCGGATCCAGCGCGGAATTTCCGCACCGCAGGCATCAGAGAAGCGTGCCAGCTTGCTGTAGTTGGTGATTGGCATGATGCCCGGCACGATCGGGATGTTAACGCCCAATGCCCGCACCCGCTCGACGAAGTAGAAGTAGCTGTCGGCGTTGAAGAAGTACTGGGTGATCGCGCTATCGGCGCCGGCGTTGGCTTTGCGCACGAAGTTGGCGAGATCGTCTTCGAAATTGCGCGCTTGCGGGTGCATTTCCGGATAAGCGGCGACTTCGATGTGGAAATGATCGCCGGTCTCTTCACGAATGAATTCCACCAGGTCATTGGCGTGACGCAATTCGCCGCTGGCCATGCCCATTCCCGAGGGCAGGTCGCCGCGCAAGGCGACGATACGGGTAATGCCAGCCGCTTTGTACTGAGTCAACAGGCCGCGCAGATCGTCCTTGCTGTCACCCACGCAGGACAAATGCGGGGCGGCAGGGACTTTGACTTCGCTTTCGAGCTGCAACACGGTGTTGATCGTGCGATCACGGGTTGAGCCACCTGCGCCGTAGGTGCAGGAGAAGAAATCAGGGTTGTAGGTAGCCAGCTGGCGGGCAGTGGCGAGCAGCTTTTCATGCCCAGCGTCGGTCTTCGTAGGGAAGAACTCGAAGCTGTAGCGACGGTCTTGGGACATGGTCATATCCTTGGAAACGCGTAAGCCTGGAAGGCACCGTGCACCCTGTGGGAGCAAAGCTTGCTCGCGATAGAGACGCTGCGGTCTTCAGTGAGACCATGGCGACGCCATCGCGAGCAAGCTTTGCTCCCACAGGCCTGCATTAAACCGCTCCCCATGGGGGAGCGGAGCAGGACCGATCAGTAGCGGTAGGCGTGCGGCTTGAACGGACCTTCAACAGTCACGCCGATGTAGTCAGCCTGCTGCTTGGTCAGTTGCGTCACAACACCACCGAAGCCGCGAACCATTTCCAGAGCCACTTCTTCGTCGAGTTTCTTGGGCAGTACTTCAACGGTCAGGCGCTCGGCTTTCTGGGCTGGCGACAGGTCGGCGTATTTCTGGCCGAACAGGAAGATCTGTGCCAAAACCTGGTTGGCGAACGAACCGTCCATGATGCGGCTTGGGTGACCTGTGGCGTTGCCCAGGTTAACCAGACGGCCTTCAGCCAGCAGGATCAGGTAGTCATCGTTCTGGGCATCGAATGCGCCAGGACCGGTGCGGTGGATCTTGTGCACCTGCGGCTTCACTTCTTCCCATGCCCAGTTCTTGCGCATGAAAGCAGTGTCGATCTCGTTGTCGAAGTGGCCGATGTTGCAGACAACAGCGCGCTTCTTCAGGGCTTTTAGCATGTTGGAGTCGCAGACATTGACGTTGCCGGTGGTGGTCACGATCAGGTCGATCTTGCCCAGCAGTGCTTTGTCGATGCTCTCTTCAGTACCGTTGTTGATACCGTCGATGAATGGCGAAACCAGTTCGAAACCATCCATGCAGGCTTGCATGGCGCAGATCGGATCGACTTCGGAAACCTTGACGATCATGCCTTCCTGGCGCAGGGACTGGGCCGAACCCTTACCGACGTCGCCGTAGCCGATAACCAGTGCTTGCTTGCCCGACAGCAGGTGGTCGGTGCCACGCTTGATCGCATCGTTCAGGCTGTGACGGCAGCCGTACTTGTTGTCGTTCTTGCTCTTGGTGACCGAGTCGTTGACGTTGATGGCCGGGATTTTCAGTTCGCCCTTGGCCAGCATGTCCAGCAGGCGGTGAACGCCGGTGGTGGTCTCTTCGGTGACGCCATGGACGCGGTCCAGGATTGCCGGGTATTTCTTGTGCAGCAACTCGGTCAGGTCGCCGCCATCGTCGAGGATCATGTTGGCATCCCAAGGCGCGCCATCTTTAAGGATGGTTTGCTCAAGGCACCACTCGTACTCTTCTTCGGTTTCGCCTTTCCAGGCGTATACCGCGATGCCGGCAGCGGCGATAGCAGCAGCGGCCTGATCCTGAGTCGAGAAGATGTTGCAGGACGACCAGCGCACTTCGGCACCCAGGGCAACCAGGGTTTCGATCAGCACGGCAGTCTGGATGGTCATGTGGATGCAGCCGAGGATCTTCGCGCCTTTGAGCGGCTGCTCGGCAGCGTATTTGCGACGCAGACCCATCAGGGCCGGCATTTCCGATTCGGCGATGATGGTTTCGCGACGACCCCAGGCGGCCAGGGACATGTCGGCAACTTTGTAATCGTTAAAATCTGCAGGCGTGATAACAGCGCTCATGAAGAGCCTCCATTCGTAATGTATGCGAATGGGCGCCGTTGTGCGTTTAGTGTCCGGTCGCTGGGACCAGGCAACGCCCCATCCGAGCCTGACAGGTTGAACCTGCTGCAGCGCCCCTCGGACAGGTGGCGGGAAAACGGTAGCAAACGATCTTTACCGTTTTGAAACGGTGGCGATTATAGCGGGCTATGCTGATCTTCCAAAGCCTTTCTGCAGGTCAATGTCTGAACGGTAATCGATGCCATAGTCGATGGCGAATAGAGCTCTAGCCCGGGCTCTGCCATGATGGTAACCATCATTCGGCAAGACGCTCAGGAGTGAATATGAATTTCCACACCCGCAAATGGGTAAAACCCGAAGACCTCAACCCCAACGGCACGCTGTTCGGCGGCAGCCTGTTGCGCTGGATCGACGAAGAGGCGGCCATTTACGCCATTGTCCAGCTGGGCAACCAGCGCGTGGTCACCAAGTACATTTCGGAAATCAACTTCGTCAGTGCCTCGCGCCAGGGTGACATCATTGAATTGGGCATTACCGCCACCGAGTTTGGCCGCACGTCCATCAGCCTGACCTGCGAAGTGCGCAACAAGATTACGCGCAAGAGCATCCTGACGGTGGAGAAAATGGTGTTCGTGAACCTCGGCGAAGACGGCTTGCCTGCGCCGCACGGCCGGACCGAAATCAAATACGTCAAAGATCAGTTCCAGGACGAGTAACACGAGTTCGTGGGAGCCGGCTTGCCGGCGATGGCGTCGCTAGCATCACCGGAAAAATCCGAGTTCATCTCGGTTCCTGGTGTCGCTAATGACCCCATCGCGGGCAAGCCTTGCTCCCACAGATTGATGCTCCCACAGGCTCCACACATGGCTCCCACAGGCCGCACTACCACAGGACTGATGTTTCGTTAGTGTGAGCAGTGAACAGCTCCGAACCGCGCCTGTCGTACGTACATCTCACGCCACCGGTTCCGGAGCACTATGGACACGCAAAAAGACGGCAAGACCCCGAACCTTTCGGCCCAGGAAAAACACGACGTCGACAAAAGCCAGCCGCCGCGCGCTGCCGTGCTGCATGAAATCATCCGCACCCAGGGTGATCAGGAGCTGGAACGCAGCGTCGCCGCCCTTTGGTGGTCCGCCCTCGCGGCCGGCCTGACCATGGGCTTGTCCCTCATGGCCATGGGCTTGCTTAACTCTCGCCTGCCGGACGCAGAAGGGTTCAAGGTAATCGCCAGCTTCGGTTACTGCGCCGGCTTCCTCGCGGTGATCCTTGCCCGTCAGCAACTGTTTACCGAAAACACCCTGACGGCAGTGCTGCCGGTCATGACCAAACCGACCCTTAACAATTTCGGGCGGCTGCTGCGGCTGTGGACGGTGGTGCTGGTGGGCAACCTGTGCGGTACCTTGCTGGTGGCTTATGTAATGCTCCACCTGCCGATTTTCGACACCAAGACCGACATGGCCTTTCTCGACATCGGGCGCAAGGTGATGGAGAACGACGCGAGCAAGATGTTCGCCAAGGGCATCGTCTCGGGCTGGATGATCGCCACTATGGTCTGGATGATCCCTTCCATGGAAAGCGCGAAGATGTGGATCATCATTCTGATCACCTACCTGATGGCGCTGGGGGATTTCACCCACATCGTGGTCGGCTCGGCCGAGGTGTCGTACCTGGTGTTTGCCGGCGAGTTGTCGTGGAGTGATTTCTGGCTGGTGTTTGCCGGGCCGACGCTGGCGGGGAATATCATCGGAGGCAGCTTCATTTTTGCGCTGCTGAGCCATGCACAGATTCGCAGCGAAAGCGGGCCGCCCAAGGAGGATGCGGATCAGCAGCCTGATCCGCAAAAGCTCAAGAAGTAATCAGTGATGACCCGCCTGTGCCGCTGGCGCAGGCTCATCACGGGTGACGTGCTTGACCAGTTTGCCGATGCTCAGGCCCTGCAGCAGGATCGACGACAGCACCACAATGTAGGTAATGCTCAGC
The DNA here is from genome assembly GCF_000952175.1 of Pseudomonas sp. ES3-33. Taxonomy (NCBI): domain Bacteria; kingdom Pseudomonadati; phylum Pseudomonadota; class Gammaproteobacteria; order Pseudomonadales; family Pseudomonadaceae; genus Pseudomonas; species Pseudomonas sp. ES3-33. Next base: position 125,099 of record NZ_JZRI01000074.1, read on the forward strand.
AACAGGTCGCGCTCCGGCCCCAGCGGAAGCGCCAGCGCCAAGGCTACCGAAACACCTCCACGCAGCCCGCCCCAGGTCAGAATCCTGATTGTCCCGCGCGGGACTGTGCGCCAGCGACGCAGCAGCAGGATGGCCGGCGCCACGGTCAGCAGGCGTGACAGCAAGATTGCCACGGCCAGCAAACTGGCTGCCAGCACATGCAGCCAGTTGAATGGCAGCAGCAATAGCTCCATGCCGATCAGGGCAAACAGCAGGGCGTTGAGCATGTCGTCGAGCAGCTCCCAAAAACCGTCCAGGTACTTGCGGGTCATGTCGTTCATCGCCAGGTTGCGGCCCAGGTTGCCGATGATCAGGCCGGCAACCACCATCGCGATCGGCGCGGACACGTGCAACTCCGAGGCCATCGCCGAACCACCGATCACCAGCGCCAACGTCAGCATCACTTCGATCTGATGCTGCTCGATGCTCTTGATCATCAGGTACACCAGATAACCGATCAGCGCGCCAAACAGCACGCCGCCAACAGCTTCATGCACGAACAGCATGGCGGTTGCGCCGACGGTTGGCGTCTCACCCAGTTGCGCGATACCCAACAGTACGGTGAACACCACCACCGCCGTGCCGTCGTTGAATAGCGACTCGCCGACGATTGTGGTTTTCAGCGGCTTGGAGGCGTTGGCCGTCCGTAATACGCCGAGCACCGCGATTGGATCTGTCGGCGAAATCAGCGCGCCGAACAGCAGGCAGTACAGGAAGCTCACGTGCCAGCCGAACAGGGCAAAGATGTAATAGGCCAGGCTACCGATCACGGCGGTGGCGATCAGGACGCCGAAAGTCGCGAGCAGGCCAATGGGCCAGCGATAGCTGCGCAGGTCATTGAGATTGACGTGCAGGGCGCCGGCAAACAGCAGGAATGACAGCATCCAGTTCATCAGCAGATCGCCGAAGTCGATCTGTCCGATCAGTTGTTGAATGCGATCTTCAAGACCGGGATAACCCAGGAAGCTCAGTCCTTGCAGGAGCAGGGAAAACAGCAGGGCAGTGACCATGACGCCGATGGTGGGTGGCAGGCCGATAAAGCGGAAATTGACGTAGGTGAGCAGCGAGGTAAGGCAGATAAATGCAGCGACAAGCTCAAGCATTCGGGGTCCTTTGGCAGGTGGTGGAAAGACTGTTAAAAGCAAAGCGTGATCGATTATCGCCTGGATGGCGGGCTTGGGTTCTACGTTCGCCTGGAGACTTCATACGTCAGTCGGTGATGCCGGCCAGCGGTGCTTCACGTCGTTGCCGGTAGATGAAGTACAACGCCGTCACCACGGTCAGGCCGCTGACCAGCGCGCCGGTCCAGGGCAGGTCGGCGAGGTCGGCGCCGCTGGCGACTACCAGCCCGCCGATCCAGGCGCCGGCGGCGTTGCCCAGGTTGAATGCGCTCTGGTTCAGGGTCGAGCCCAGGTTCGGTGCCTCATGGGCCTGGTCGATGATCAGCAGTTGCAGGATTGGGCACAGCGCGAAAGCAAAAATTCCCCACAGCACCAGCGTGATGGCTGCCGGGATGACCGAGTGGCTGGTCTGCGTGAAAGCTGCAAGCACCACCACTACCGCCAGTGCCATGCCCACCAATGACGGCAGCAGGCGGCTGTCCGCCAGCCGGCCGCCGAGCATGCTACCTGCCGTGAGGCCTACGCCAAACAACAGCAGCATGATGGTCACGCCATGGGGGCTGACGCCAGTGATGTCCTGCAGGATCGGCGCAATGTAGGTGAACACACTGAACAGGCTGGTCGACGCCAACACGCTCATGCCCAGCGCCATCAACACATTGGCCTTGCCCAGCACCTTGAACTCGCTGGCAAGGTTGGCCTTGTCCATGGCGATGTCCTTAGGCAGCCACGCCCACTGGGCGATGGCCGCAATCACGCCAATCACCGAGACGGCCCAGAACGTCGAGCGCCAGCCGGCGTATTGTCCGAGGGCGGTGCCCAGTGGTACGCCCAACACATTGGCCAGTGTCAGGCCGGTAAACATCATGGCAATCGCCTGGGCACGTTTGTTCGGTGCTACCAGGCCGGCGGCCACCACCGAACCAATGCCGAAAAACGCCCCGTGGCACAGGGCGGTGACCACGCGAGCGGCCATCAGCGTCGCGTAGTTCGGCGCCAGGGCACACAGAATGTTGCCGAGAATGAACATCAGCGTCATGCCCAGCAGCGTCGCCTTGCGCGGCATGTTGGCGGTGCCGATCGCGAGGATCGGCGCGCCGAACACCACACCCAGGGCGTACCCGGTGATCAGCAGGCCGGCGTGGGGGATGCTTACCGCAAGGTCGCGGGCGACGTCGGGCAGCAGCCCCATGATGACGAATTCAGTGGTGCCGATGCCGAATGCGGCAACAGCGAGGGCGAATAACGCGAGTGGCATGCGCAAGTTCTCTGTCGGTAGTCTTGACGCTGTAATCAGGCATACGCATGCCAGAGACCGCTCTGGAACAGAGCGGGTCGCGGGCAAAAATTATTGGAATTGGTCTGTGCGCAACTGAGTGCGGCGTGGTCGCTTGCAGTATAAACAGCTGCTGACATATGGCGAATCAATTCTCCCGTTTCCCTTAGGAGAGAGCTTGCTCGCAAAAAAACGTGATGGCGATGCGTTAATCCAGAAGGCGCGCGTTATCGTTGACGTCCATCGCGAGCGAGCTCCTACAGGGGAGTGGGTCACAAAAGGAGCATGCCGTGCTTGCAACGGCTTTGGTGTTAGTGGCGGCGCTGTTGCACGCGGCGTGGAATACCTTGATCAAATTCAGCGCCGAACGGCTGCTGGTAGTTGCCTGCATGGACAGCGTGGCCCTGTTGTTCGTGGCCGTAATGTTGCCTTTCGTGGAGTGGCCGCCGCAGGAGATCTGGCCGTGGATTCTTGCGTCGGCGGCCTTCGAGTTGCTTTATCGTTATCTGCTGATCCAGGCTTACAGGGTCGGTGACCTCGGGCTGGTGTATCCACTGATGCGCGGATTGTCGCCGTTGGTGGTGCTGGCGCTGACACTGCTTTTCGCCGCAGAGGTACTGACCCATCAGCAGATCTTCGGCATCTTGCTGATCCCGCTCGGCATGCTGTGCCTGCTGTGGCAAGGCGGAGGCGGGGCGCGGCTGCCGTGGTCGATGTTGCCGGTGGTGGCGTTGATCGGCCTGTGTATTGGCTGCTACACCTTCATCGACGGCCAGGCTTTGCGGCGCTGGTCACATCCACTGGATTACCTGGTGTGGGTGACGCTGATCAGCGCCTGGCCTTTTCCATTGCTGGCACTGGTGCGCAAGCGACCGGCGTTCATGCTGTTCTGGCGCGAACAATGGCGGCTGGGATTGGCAGTCGGATTGTGCGTGTTGTTCAGCTACGCTCTGGTGCTGTGGGCCATGCAGCTGGGCTCGATTGCCGAAGCGGCGGCGTTGCGCGAGATCAGTGTGATCCTGGTGGTGCTGTTCGGCATGCGCTACCTGAAAGAACCTTTCGGCCGGCCGCGGCTCTTAGCCTGTGGGCTGGTACTGATCGGCATGCTGGTGATGAAGTTTTAACGCTGATAACAATTCTGGAACTTGAAAAGGGACTGCTTTATGACGGTTGCTCTGTGGTGCATCTTGATCGCGATATTTCTGCCCTACGTCTGCGTCGGCGTGGCCAAGATCAGTGGTGGGTACAGGTTGAAAGACAACCACGACCCTCGGGACTTTCTTGAATCGTTGAATGGGTTTGGTCGACGCGCGCACGCGGCGCAACTGAACAGCTTCGAAGTGGCCCCAGCGTTTGCAGCTGCGGTGATCGTGGCGCACCTGGCCGGCAACGCGGAGCTGGTGACGATCAATGTGCTGTCGGTGTTGTTTATCACCAGCCGCTTGCTCTACATCATCTGCTACCTGGCAGATTGGGCGATCTTGCGGTCGTTGGTGTGGTTTGTTGGGATGGGCCTGATTATCAGTTTGTTTGTGGTGTCGGCGTAAGATCAAGAGATCGCAGCCTCGGTGCCCTCGACAGCTCCTACGCAGATCCCTGCAGGAGCTGTGTTGAAGGAGCTGTGTAGGAGCTGTCGAGGGCAACGAGGCTGCGATCTTTATCTTTGTTCGCGCTCAGGGTTTGTCAGCCACCTGAGGCACCTGCGGCAACGCCGCGCCCTTGGGCCATAACATCCAGATCTGACCCTGCTGTTTCATATCCCCGGCCAACTGCCCGGCAGCTTCACCGGTGCCCCAGAACAGGTCCGCGCGTACTTCGCCGGCAATCGCTCCGCCAGTATCCTGTGCCGCTACCGGTCGAACCAGCGCCGTTCCGTCAGGTCGGGTGGTGGAAAGCCACAACAGGCTGCCCAGCGGGATCACCTTGCGATCAACCGCCGCACTGTAGCCGGCTGTGAGCGGTACGTTGAGCGACCCGCGAGGGCCTTCGTTGCTGTCCGGGTTGCGGGTGAAAAACACGTAGCTCGGGTTGCTGCCAAGCAGTTCCGGTATGCGAGCCGGATTGGCCTTGGCCCAATCACTGATGGCGCCCATCGTCACATCTTCTTTTTTCAGCTCGCCCTGTTCCACCAGCCAGCGGCCGATCGGTCGATAGGGGTGGCCGTTTTGATCGGCGTAAGCAATGCGCAACTGACGGCCATCATCGAGCTGGATGCGACCCGAACCCTGGATCTGCAGGAATTGCAAATTCATCGGGTCGGTCAGCCAGGCCACGACGGGTGCCTTCACCCCTTTGGTTTCGATGGTGGCTGCATCGTCGTAGGGCTTGAGTACGCGACCTTCGAGCCTTCCGCGCAGGCGTTTGCCTTTGAGTTCCGGATAGATGCTGTCCAGCGAGACAATGATCATGTCCTCCGGCACGCCGTACACCGGAATATTCGCCACCGCGGTCTGAGTCAGGCTGCCAGGGTAGACCGGTTCGTAGTAACCGGTGATCAGGCCGTTGGGGTTGTCATTGGCAGCGCGCAAGCCGTAGACGTCCAGGTGTTGCTTGAGGAATCCGCGGATTTCGTTGGCGGTTGCCGGGACGTTGGCGGAGGCCGCACAAGTGGCGCCCCAGACCGCGTCGGCCTTGAGTCGGTTACAGGCGCTGCGCCACGAACCGAAGCCGGCGATCAGGTCGTTGTCCGACACCGTTGGCAACGCTTCCCAGGTGGCGCTGGAGTAAGTCGCCAGCGCGTGGGTTTTGGGTGGGGCGTTTTCGCCCCCGGTGCAGCCGGCGAGCACGGCGACTATCGGGAGAGTCCAGGACAGGCGAGGGCGCCATGCCTTGATGCAGCTGATCATGGAGTAATTCCTTTGCTGGTTGCCTGAGTGCTCCATGCGCTCGAACAACCCATATTGATAATAGGGCTATTGGTCTTTACGGATGACGCGAGGATACTGGCCGCCGTTCCCGTGACCTGAAGCCACCATGACTCTTAAAAGACTTTCCGTTGTATTGCTGGCCTGCCTGACGTTGACTGCTTGTGGCGGCGTCGACCCGAATTCGCCGCTGGGCCAGCGCAAGGCGATTTTCAAACAGATGCTCAAGACCGGTGAAGACCTGGGTGGCATGTTGCGGGGTCGCATTCCATTCGATGGCGCGAAGTTCGCTGACGGTGCCGTGAAGCTCGATGCCTTGTCCCATGAGCCCTGGAAACATTTCCCGCAGGTGCGCGAAGAAGATCACACCAGCGCCAAGGATGATGTCTGGCAGAAACAGGCACGCTTCCAGGAAATGGCTCGCACGCTTGAAGCCGCCACCGGTGAATTGGTGGTTGCCAGCAAGGTTCAACCCTACAAGGCCAGCAATCTGGGGCCGGCGGTGCAGAAGGTCGAAGATGGCTGCAGTGCGTGCCATAAAGAATTTCGGGATCATTGATTTGCGGCGCTCTGGCTGACGATTCGACTTGCTCGCGAAGAGGCCAGTCAGAGCAACCGAAAGCTTCGGTCATTCTTTATATTTATTTATCCAGCTCATCCAGCGCTTCCTGCAATTCCTTGCGGGACTCGGCGAGCTTGTCTTTGCGTTTGTTGATCTTCTCCGGGTCGCCTTTCTTCATGGCCTTGTCCAGGTCTGCCTGGCGCTTGCTGACTTCATGCTTGGCGTCCAGCACCTTGTTTTCCCGTTCTTTCTGCAGCGATGCGTCGGTGCAGTGGGTGGTGACTTCGCTCAGGGCTTTTTCCAGGCCGGCCTGTTGATCAGCATTACCGTGGGACTTGGCCAGTTCGATCTGGTTGATGATGCCCTGTTTCTTGGCCGCGCAACCGGTCAGGCCGGGAGCCTCTTCAGCGGCCATCAGTGGAGCGGCCATGACGCTGCAAAGCGTCAACAGGGCGAGTGGAGAAAGAAATTTCATAAAAGCTCCATGTGTAAAGGCAATCGTGTCGGTGTGACGACGGGCCGTTTGAGCCGGATCGGCACCTATGGGTTCCCGTATGCACGGTATTGCAGGCCGCTAAAAACCGTCAACGCCCGCCATACGTAATGTTTCGCTCAAGGCCAGGACCTGCGGGTCACGGAAAAACGCGCTTAATTGCGCCGCGCGTCCCGGGCCTATACCGGCCTGGGCCTGCCATTGTTCGGTTTCACGTTGCGCCAGTTCCCGCCACGAATCAGCAAGCTGTGCCTGACCGATTGGCGGCATGCCCAACGCATTGAGCCAGCGTGCGAACGGACGTTGTCGGGCGCTGTTGAAGCTGTTTAAAAGCTGAGCCGTGCTGCGCTCGCCGAAACCGTTAATGTTAGCAAGCTCTTGAGCATCGAGGGTCAACCAATCCAGCAGTCCCTTCAGTCGGCCTGTTTCCAGAAGTTTCTCCCAGGTGCCCGGGCCGATGTTTGGCATGTCCAGCCCTTGCTTGCCGCTGAGCCAGGTCAGTCGCGCGAGAAACTGGCTTTGACAGCCCTGAGTGGGTTGCCAGCAACTGAGCTGATGAAAATCCGCAGCTTCTGGAACCTCCATGTGAACGCGCTCGACGCTACGCAGTATGACGCCGTCCAGCCTTGGAATGGTCAGGCCGGCCAGGCTGATGGACACCTGGTCGCCAGGGCGGATATCCAGCGCTTGCCAGCGTGGCAGGGAACTGACGCTGACGCGCTTGATCTGGCGATCATCGAGCCATATCGGCGCTACATCCAGCACTGGAGTGATCCGGCCAGTGCGTCCGATGTTGAAATGGACCTTGCGAACTTCGGCCAGCGCCTGGGCGAAAGGGTATTTCCAGGCCACGATCCAGTAGGGCGCCTTGGCTTGCCAGCGATCGGCAGAGGGGCGCTCGTCCTGGCGCAGGACAATGCCATCGCTGGCGAAAGGCAGGGGTGAGCGGTACCAATGCTCACGCCAGCGCACGACGTCGGCCAGTTCCGCGATCGGGTGGCTCAAGGGCGCGGTGCTATCGAATCCCAATGCGTCCAGGGCGGCAATGCGCGCGGAAAGACTGGCTGGGCCTTCTGGCCATTCCCACACGAACAGGCCGATGCCTGCGGCGTCCTGCGCGCTTAGTTGTTTGCGCGCCATCAGTCCGGCGACGTTGCCCCGAGCATTGAGGCTGCCGGCACTGGCTTGAACGTGGCCATCCAGGCGCCAATACAGTTCACCTTGCACCACCAGGTCCCGGGGTTGCGAAAGCTGTTGCGGGATGCCGCCAATCCGCCGCGCCGATGCGGTCCAGTCCTTGCCCTGCACCCCGTTGCCGCGACTGATCGCGCGCACCAGTACACCTTTCTCATACACCAGGCTCACTGCCACGCCATCGACCTTGGGTTGAACCCAGACTTGGTTGCGATTTTTCAGCCAGTCTTCAATGGCTGCGCCATCAATGAGTTTGTTCAGGCCGGTGTGGGGGATGGGGTGTGGAATCGAGCCACCTGCGGTGCGCAGTGGATCTGCCGGCGCGTCCAGATTGAAGCATTGCTGCCAGTCGGTCAGTTGAGCGCGGGCTTGATCGTAAAGTTCGTCGGCGACCATGGACTGGCCTTGGCGATGGTAGCTGTCGTCCCACAGGTCGATCTGTTTTTGCACGGCGCTGATCTCTTCCTGGGCTCGCCCGGGGGGCCAGTCGGGGCATTGGGCTGCGTGGACGGAGAGCGAAAGGAAGGTCAGGAGAATAGCGATCAACAAGCGCATCGTGAGCGTCCTTGCTCATTGGGGGTTGTTGAAGATTAGTCAGTATTGCCAGGCCCGGAGGGTGAGTGTTTTGCCTGGTATTTCCCGCGGTGAATGGGCCGGCCCCATCGCGAGCAGGCTCGCTCCCACAGTGCTGAGCTTGAGACACAGCCACAAAAAAGCCCCGCACGGCGAACCGTGTGGGGCTTCGGGTACCGCCGGGGAAGTCTTACAAACCAGCAGCGGAACGCAGGGCGTCGGCGCGGTCGGTTTTTTCCCAGGTGAACGTGGTGAAGGTGTCTTCGCCCACGGTCTTGGTTTCCGGAGTACGGCCGAAGTGGCCGTAAGCGGCGGTCTCCTGGTACATCGGGTGCAGCAGGTCTAGCATGGTGGTGATGGCGTAAGGACGCAGGTCGAACACTTCACGCACCAGGTTGATGATTTTCTCATCGCTGATCTTGCCGGTGCCAAAGGTGTTCAGCGAGATCGACGTAGGCTGGGCCACGCCGATTGCGTAGGAAACCTGAATCTCGCAACGCTCGGCCAGGCCTGCAGCCACAATGTTCTTGGCCACGTAACGACCGGCGTAGGCGGCCGAACGGTCAACCTTGGAAGGATCCTTGCCGGAGAACGCACCGCCACCGTGACGAGCCATGCCGCCGTAGGTGTCGACGATGATCTTGCGACCGGTCAGGCCGCAGTCGCCAACCGGGCCACCAATGATGAACTGGCCAGTCGGGTTGATGTGGAACTGGGTGTCCTTGTGCAGCAGCTCGGCAGGCAGTACGTGCTTGACGATCAGCTCCATCACGCCTTCGCGCAGGTCTTTGTACGACACTTCAGGGTTGTGCTGGGTCGACAGGACCACGGCATCGATGCCCACGACTTTGCCATTTTCGTAACGGCAGGTGACCTGGGACTTGGCGTCCGGGCGCAGCCACGGCAGCAGGCCGGATTTGCGCGCTTCAGCCTGACGCTGTACCAGCTGGTGAGAGAAGGTGATTGGTGCCGGCATCAGCACGTCGGTCTCGTTGCTGGCGTAGCCGAACATCAGGCCCTGGTCGCCGGCGCCCTGATCTTCAGGCTTGGCACGGTCGACACCCTGGTTGATGTCAGGGGACTGCTTGCCGATGATGTTCATCACGCCGCAGGTCGCACCGTCGAAACCAACGTCGGAGCTGGTGTAGCCGATGTCGGTGATCACATCACGAACGATCTGCTCCAGGTCAACCCAGGCCGAGGTGGTGACTTCGCCGGCGATGATCGCCACGCCCGTTTTCACCAGCGTCTCGCACGCCACGCGGGCGAACTTGTCTTCAGCAATGATTGCGTCCAGCACCGCATCAGAAATCTGGTCGGCGATTTTGTCCGGATGCCCTTCAGACACGGACTCGGAGGTGAAGAGGGAGTATTCGCTCATCTCGATGTTTTCCTGAATTTACCGATGGTGAGTGTCGCCAGCCGGCCGCTGAAAGTGGCGGACCTGAATCTGGAAACCATTACGTAAGCCTACATAGAGGCTTTCCCCGGGAACGAGTCCCGCAGCGGTGGCCCAACGGGCCAGATCGTCCTGTTCAAACCCCAACCAGAGATCACCGCAGGCCTCCTTGGCCCAACTCTGGTTGTGGCTACATAACTCTGTCACTAACAGGCTACCGCCTGGTTTCAGCAAAACGGCCATGTGCCTTAGGGCATCAGCCGGCGCGGCAAAATGGTGCAGTACCATGTTCAATACAACGCAATCAGCCGTGAGGCTGACGCCGTTCAACGCATCGGCGAGCTGCAGGCTGACGTTGCCCAGGGCTTCGCGTTCACAGACCTGGCGTGCCAGTTCAAGCATGGCCGGGCTGTTATCCAGTGCCGTTACGTGCATGAAACGCCGCGCCAGTTCCGGCAGGAAGGCGCCGTCACCGGGGCCGACTTCGATCGCCGTGGCGCTCTCGCCGAAACCCAGCTTGTCGAGCAGTGCTACCACGCTGTCGCGGTACTGCGGCAAGCCGGCAATCAGGTCCTGCTGGGCGCGAAATTTTTCCGCGACCCGCGAGAAGAAGTCCTGGCTGGCAGCTGCTCGTTGCCCATGGACCTGACCGATCCGCGACTGCACATCGGCAGGCAGGGTCAGGTTATCCACTTCTTCGAGCAGGGCGGCATGCAGCTTGCCGCCCAGCAGTTCAGTGTGGGGCAGGGCGCGACGATAGAAAATCGCATTGCCTTCACGGCGAGTCGCCACCAGTTCGGCCTGGGCCAGTACTTTGAGGTGGTGACTCATGCCCGACTGACCCATGCCGAAAATCTGCGCCAGTTCCAGTACGCCAAACGAATCGTTGGCCAGCACGCGCAACACATTCAGACGCAAAGGATCGCCGCCGGCCTTGCAAAGGGCCGCCAGCTCGTCGCAATCGTCATGTTGAATGGATGGCACGCGTAAATTCATAAGGCCGGCAGTCTAGTCACGGGTCGAAAACACCGCAAGAGCAATATCAAAAAGTTTTGATATTGCTCGATAGATGGCACTTCCCGGCGCCTGCTTTACTCTACAAACGTACAGCGGAAAGGTTTCACCAAGCGAAACCGCCGCCTGTCATGGGAAAAACGTCCTCATATGACTATCTGTCATTGCCCCGAGGCCGGTCGGTGAGGGAAAATGCTCGCCTTTTTTCCGATTCGTTTTATTCACTCTCGATTCAATATCCGCAGGAGAACAGCGATGCCCAGCCGTCGTGAGCGTGCCAACGCCATTCGTGCCCTCAGCATGGATGCCGTGCAAAAAGCCAACAGCGGCCATCCCGGTGCCCCTATGGGTATGGCGGATATCGCCGAAGTACTTTGGCGTGACTACCTGAAGCACAACCCGAGCAATCCATCGTTCGCTGACCGTGACCGCTTCGTGCTGTCCAACGGCCATGGCTCGATGTTGATCTACTCGCTGCTGCACCTGACCGGCTACGACCTGTCGATCGATGACCTGAAAAACTTCCGCCAACTGCACAGCCGCACCCCGGGCCACCCGGAATTCGGCTACACCCCTGGCGTTGAAACCACGACCGGTCCACTGGGCCAAGGCCTGGCCAATGCCGTTGGTTTTGCCCTGGCAGAAAAAGTTCTGGCCGCGCAATTCAACCGTCCGGGCCACAACGTTGTTGATCACCACACCTACGTATTCCTGGGTGATGGCTGCATGATGGAAGGCATTTCCCACGAAGTCGGCTCCCTGGCCGGTACTTTGGGCCTGGGCAAGCTGATCGCCTTCTACGATGACAACGGTATTTCCATCGACGGCGAAGTCGAAGGCTGGTTCACCGACGACACGCCAAAGCGTTTCGAAGCCTATAACTGGCAGGTGATCCGCAACGTCGATGGTCACGACCCTGAAGAAATCAAGACGGCCATCGACACCGCTCGCAAAAGCGACCAGCCGACGCTGATCTGCTGCAAGACCACGATCGGCTTCGGTTCGCCGAACAAGCAGGGTAAAGAAGACTGCCACGGTGCCCCGCTGGGTGATGCGGAAATCGCTCTGACCCGCACCGCGCTGAACTGGAACCACGGTCCGTTCGAAATCCCGGCTGACATCTACGCCGAGTGGGATGCCAAAGAAGCCGGTCTTGCCGCTGAAGCCGAGTGGGATCAGCGTTTTGCCGCCTATTCCGCTGCCTTCCCTGACCTGGCCAACGAACTGGTTCGTCGCCTGAGCGGTGAATTGCCAGCTGACTTCGCCGAAAAAGCCTCGGCCTACATTGCTGAAGTCGCGGCCAAAGGCGAGACCATCGCCAGCCGCAAGGCCAGCCAGAACGCCCTGAATGCCTATGGTCCGCTGTTGCCTGAACTGCTGGGCGGCTCCGCTGACCTGGCCGGTTCCAACCTGACCCTGTGGAAAGGTTGCAAAGGTGTCACCGGCGAAGACGCCAGCGGCAACTACATGTACTACGGCGTTCGCGAATTCGGCATGAGCGCGATCATGAACGGCGTCGCCCTGCACGGCGGTCTGGTGCCTTACGGCGCGACCTTCCTGATGTTCATGGAATACGCACGCAACGCAGTGCGCATGGCCTCGCTGATGAAAAAGCGCGTGGTGTTCGTCTACACCCACGACTCCATCGGCCTGGGCGAAGATGGCCCGACTCACCAGCCAATCGAGCAACTGACCAGCCTGCGCAGCACCCCGAACCTCGATACCTGGCGTCCAGCGGATGCCGTTGAATCGGCGGTTTGCTGGAAACTGGCAATCGAGCGCAAGGACGGCCCTTCGGCGCTGATCTTCTCGCGTCAGAACCTGCAGCATCAGGATCGTGATGCCGGCCAGATCGCCGACATCGCCCGTGGCGGCTACGTGTTGAAGGACTGCGTGGGCGAGCCTGAGCTGATCCTGATTTCCACTGGTTCGGAAGTGGGCCTGGCTGTTCAGGCGTACGACAAGCTGACTGCGCAAGGTCGCAATGTGCGTGTGGTGTCTATGCCTTGCACCAGCGTGTTCGATGCCCAGGATGCCGACTACAAGCAATCGGTATTGCCGTTGCAGGTCAGCGCCCGTATCGCCATCGAAGCCGCGCATGCGGACTACTGGTACAAGTACGTGGGCCTGGAAGGCCGCGTCATCGGCATGACCACCTACGGCGAGTCGGCGCCTGCCCCTGCCTTGTTCGAAGAGTTCGGTTTTACCCTGGAAAACATCCTGGGTCAGGCTGAAGAGCTGCTGGAAGACTAAAGCAGTGCGCGGTAGCCCAGGCTGCCGCGTCCCCTGTAGGAGCTGCCGGAGGCTGCGATCTTTTGATCTTGTTTTTAAGCTCGAGATCAAAAGATCGCAGCCTTCGGCAGCTCCTACAGGGGTTGTGTTGTTAGCGAACATTATCGAGAACCCCATGCCCCAACCGCGTCCTTACAAAGTTGCACTCAACGGCTACGGCCGGATTGGTCGTTGCGTCTTGCGTGCGTTGTTCGAGCGAGGCGACAAGGCCGGGTTTGAGATTGTCGCGATCAACGATCTGGCCGACATGGCCAGCATCGAATACCTGACACGCTTCGACTCCACGCACGGGCGTTTTCCCGGCGAAGTGAAAGTCGACGGCGATTGTCTGCATATTAATGGCAACTGCGTGAAGGTCCTGCGCAGTGCTACGCCCGAAGGCATCGACTGGGCGTCACTGGACGTCGATCTGGTGCTTGAATGCTCCGGTGCCTACCACACCCGCGAGGATGGCCAGCGTTTCCTCAATGCCGGTGCGCCGCGGGTGCTGTTTTCCCAGCCGATGGCCAGCGAGGCCGACGTTGACGCCACTATCGTCTACGGTGTGAACCAGGATTGCCTGACCGGCGCCGAGCTGCTGGTGTCCAACGCGTCCTGCACCACCAACTGCGGCGTGCCGCTGTTGCGCCTGCTGGACAAGGCGATTGGCCTGGATTACGTGTCGATCACCACCATTCACTCGGCGATGAACGATCAGCCAGTGATCGACGCCTATCACCACGAAGACCTGCGCCGCACCCGTTCGGCGTTTCAGTCGGTGATTCCGGTGTCCACTGGTCTGGCGCGTGGCATCGAACGCCTGTTGCCGGAACTTGCCGGCAGAATTCAGGCCAAAGCCGTGCGGGTGCCGACGGTAAACGTCTCCTGCCTCGACATTACGATGCAGACCGCTACCGCTACTGATGCCACCGAGATCAACCGGATCCTGCGCGAGGCGGCCACCAGCGGTCCGCTCAAGGGCTTGCTCGCCTATACCGAGTTGCCTCACGCAAGCTGTGATTTCAACCACGACCCACATTCTGCCATCGTCGATGCCAGTCAGACTCGGGTCTCCGGCCCCAAGCTGGTGAACATCCTGGCCTGGTTCGACAACGAATGGGGTTTTGCCAACCGAATGCTGGACGTTGCAGAGCACTATCTGCAAGCAGCTTCTCCACTCTCTGCTTCTCAAAAGCCGTAACTCAGGAAATGCGACCCATGACCGTGTTGAAGATGACCGACCTCGATCTGCAAGGTAAGCGCGTACTGATTCGCGAAGACCTCAACGTCCCAGTCAAGGACGGTGTTGTCACCAGCGATGCGCGAATCCTGGCCTCGCTGCCGACCATCAAGCTGGCCCTGGAGAAAGGTGCAGCCGTGATGGTCTGCTCGCACCTTGGCCGTCCGACCGAAGGCGAGTTCTCGGCCGAGAACAGCCTCAAGCCAGTCGCCGATTACCTGAGCAAGGCCCTGGGCCGCGAAGTGCCACTGGTTGCCGATTACCTGGGCGGCGTTGAGGTCAAGGCCGGCGACATCGTGTTGTTCGAAAACGTGCGCTTCAACAAGGGCGAGAAAAAGAACGCTGACGAACTGGCCCAGCAATACGCCGCACTGTGCGACGTGTTCGTGATGGACGCCTTCGGCACCGCTCACAGAGCCGAAGGTTCGACCCATGGCGTGGCCAAATTCGCCAAAGTCGCCGCTGCAGGTCCGCTGCTCGCTGCTGAACTGGACGCACTGGGCAAAGCCCTGGGTGCACCAGCCCAGCCAATGGCCGCCATCGTCGCCGGCTCGAAGGTGTCGACCAAGCTCGACGTACTCAACAGCCTGAGCCAGATCTGCAACCAGCTGATCGTCGGCGGCGGCATTGCCAACACGTTCCTGGCCGCAGCCGGCCATCCGGTTGGTAAATCCCTGTACGAGCCGGACCTGCTGGACACCGCTCGCGCAATCGCCGCCAAGGTCAGCGTGCCGCTGCCGGTAGACGTGGTGGTGGCCAAGGAGTTCGCCGAAAGTGCGACCGCCACCGTCAAGCTGATCGCCGACGTGGCCGCCGATGACATGATTCTGGACATCGGCCCGCAGACCGCGGCGAATTTCGCCGAGTTGCTGAAATCGTCCAAAACCATCCTGTGGAACGGCCCGGTGGGCGTGTTCGAGTTCGACCAGTTCGGCAACGGCACCAAGGTCCTGGCCCAGGCCATCGCCGAAAGCTCGGCCTTCTCCATTGCCGGTGGCGGAGATACCCTGGCCGCTATCGATAAATATGGCGTTGCCGACCAGATCTCCTACATTTCTACCGGCGGCGGTGCGTTCCTCGAATTCGTCGAAGGCAAAGTGCTGCCGGCGGTTGAAGTCCTGGAAAGCCGGGCCAAGGCCTGAGGTCTGCTCTGTTGACCAGGAAAGGGAGTGTTCACATGGTCAAGACACTGGCGCTGTTGGTCGTCGTGGCATCGCTGGCCGCCTGCGGGAGTAATCCCAAGGCCAAGCCGGAGCCTGCACCGTCCGAGGTGGAAAAAGGCTGTTACCAGGCTGACTGGCAGGCCGAGACCAACCCGGTGATCAACAAGCGTTCCGGGCCTGATGGCCTGGAGAAATATGAGACCCGGACGCCGGCCAAGGAACATGGTTGCCCTTGACGGGTCTGACTCTTTACCCAGCGCTGGCGGCGCGTGCCGCCAGTCGAGGAACATGGATGAAAGGTTTTATCGCCGTTACGGCATTGGCACTGCTGGCAGGTTGCTCGAATTTCAACCTGTTCACGCCTGCCCAACCGACTGACAGCTGGACGAGCTGGACCTGTGACAGCCAGGCCAAGGTGCTGTGGCGCTATACCGATGCCAGCCGTGAGGCGGTGGATGTGCGCCTCGGCGGGGCAGATCAGGTCTATCGCCTGAAGCAGGAACAGGGCGCCTCGGGTGCGCTGTACAGCAACGACATGCTGGCGTTTCACATGAAAGGTGAGGAAGGCCTGGTGTACTGGGTCGCCACCAATGATTTGATTGGCCGCGGTTGCCATCTGTAGGAGCGAGCTTGCTCGCGATGGTCGTTAACGATAACGCTGGGTGCCTGAGTGCCCGCGCTGTCTGGGCCATCTTCGCGAGCAAGCTCGCTCCTACAGGGGGCCGATGCAACACCGAATTCGCAGGCAGGGCCAACCCCCGATCTGCAATAACTTGAATAGCCGCCGCCGCTACGGCAGGCTGGCACGATTAACGACCCAAACCGGGAGAGACACACACAATGGCACTTATCAGCATGCGCCAGATGTTGGACCACGCAGCCGAGTTCGGCTACGGCGTTCCAGCCTTCAACGTCAACAACCTTGAGCAGATGCGCGCCATCATGGAAGCCGCTGACAAGACTGACTCCCCGGTGATCGTCCAGGCTTCGGCCGGTGCTCGCAAATACGCTGGCGCGCCGTTCCTGCGTCACCTGATCCTGGCGGCTATCGAAGAATTCCCGCACATCCCGGTGTGCATGCACCAGGACCACGGCACCAGCCCTGACGTCTGCCAGCGCTCGATCCAGCTGGGCTTCAGCTCGGTGATGATGGACGGCTCCCTCGGCGAAGACGGCAAGACCCCAACTGACTACGACTACAACATTCGTGTCACCCAGCAAACCGTTGCCATGGCTCACGCCTGCGGTGTTTCGGTTGAGGGCGAGTTAGGTTGCCTGGGCTCCCTGGAAACCGGCATGGCCGGTGAAGAAGACGGCATCGGGGCCGAAGGCGTACTGGATCACAGCCAGATGCTGACCGACCCGGAAGAAGCTGCTGACTTCGTCAAGCGCACTCAGGTCGACGCCTTGGCAATTGCCATCGGCACCAGCCACGGCGCCTACAAGTTCACCAAGCCGCCTACTGGCGACGTGCTGGCGATCGATCGTATCAAAGAGATCCACAAACGCATCCCCAACACTCACCTGGTGATGCACGGCTCGTCTTCGGTGCCTCAGGACTGGCTGGCGATCATCAACCAGTACGGTGGCGACATTAAAGAAACCTACGGCGTTCCGGTTGAAGAAATCGTCGAAGGCATCAAGCATGGCGTGCGCAAGGTCAACATCGACACTGACCTGCGCCTGGCTTCCACTGGTGCGATGCGTCGCCTGATGGCTACCAACCCAAGCGAGTTCGACCCGCGTAAATTCTTCGGCGCCACCGTCACCGCCATGCGCGACGTGTGCATTGCGCGCTACGAAGCCTTCGGCACTGCCGGCAACGCTTCGAAGATCAAGCCGATCTCCTTGGAAGGTATGTACCAGCGTTACCTGAAGGGCGAGTTGAACGCCAAGGTCAACTGAGTCAGGCTTCAGTCAGCACTGAAAAACCCGCAGCGATGCGGGTTTTTTTTGCCTGTCGTTCCGAGGTTCCGGGATGTCCTGCGCTCCAGCGCATGCAAGGCCCCCGACACAACACAGAATGTGTTCGCGCTACTTGTCGTGATCAATATCCAGTTTGCTGAACGTCACCTTGGCACCTTCGCTGGTGTACCCCGTATTGTCCTGGACATAAACACCCGCCTTGAAATACAGCGGCTTGTCGCGCCAGGTGGCGCTGATGTTGGTGTCCCATTGATATCCCGCAGCACTGATACCCAATGCGCCGCCGGGGCTGAGGTGAATGAGGTAGGAAAACTGCCGGTCGAGCTTGATGCCGGTCGCCAGTGTAATGACCCGACCTTCGCCGTCATCCGGGTGCATGCGCACTTTGGCAACGACATTCCCGGTTTGCGTCTTGGTCTTGTACTGGTATTCGAGTTTTACCATGGGTTTCTGGCTGTCGTAGGCATGGATCTGACCGATGACCAACTTGCCTGAACTGGGCACCTGATTGACCGCCAGGGTTGCGCGCAGGGAGTTGTCGGCGTCGGGGTAGTACCAGTTGCGAAGCGTGCCATTGCTATAGGTTTCACGAAGTTCAGTGCGCGGGTATTTGGCATTTTCAGTGCGTGAACCGGTCACCGGGGACCAGAAAAATAATGTGCCGGTGTCGGAGTGGAAGTATTGATCCTTGAACCCCTTCACCAATTTGGCTGTTTCAACAGTGTAGGGCGGATTGCCGACAGGAACACTCAGGTTCCAGGTTGCGAGATCGATCATAGACAAAGCTTCCACAGTTTTCTTGCACGCACGTACCAGACGCTCTGGCACGCAGCTCGGAGGTGGGCCTTTATAAGCGCGTAAGCCCGCCTTGTTAACGCAAAACTGACAGATGGGTGACGTCAAAATCCTGTCAAAAAGCCATCTTCCCGGGTTTCAGGGGGCTACAGCCGTGACCGTTAGTCGGTGAATTAACGCTTTAGTTAGATGATGGCGCTCTGACAGCTACTGCTTTGTTGGATCCAGGTCTAGAGTGAGGGCTTAGTATTTGTCCGGTTTTTCAAAAAAACCGGCCTGACTCCCCGAACGAAGAGAAGCAGCATGGAATGCGGGCCACTTACGCCAGGTGAAGGCAATTCGATTCTGTTAATCGTCGATGATTACCCGGAAAATCTGATTAGCATGCGGGCCTTGCTCGAACGTGAGGATTGGCAGGTCATGACCGCCACCTCGGGTTTCGAGGCCTTGGGGTTGATGCTGGAGCATGATGTCGACCTGGTGCTGCTGGATGTGCAGATGCCAGGCATGGACGGTTTTGAGGTCGCGCAGTTGATGCGGGGCAGTCAGCGAACCCGTCTTACCCCGATCATCTTCCTCACGGCCAACGAACAGTCTCAGGACGCCGTGCTCAAGGGCTATGCCAGCGGCGCGGTGGATTACCTGTTTAAACCCTTCGACCCGCAGATTCTCAAGCCAAAAGTTCAGGCGCTGCTCGAGCATCAACGCAATCGCCGGGCGCTGCAACGCCTGAGCCACGATCTGGAACTCGCTCGCGCGTTTAATGCGTCGGTGCTGGATAACGCCGCCGAAGGCATTCTGGTGGTCGATGAGGGCGGTCTGATTCGCTTTGCGAATCCGGCGATGTCGCGGATGCTCAGTGCTACTGTGCAGGAACTGGAGGGCAAGGAGTTTCTGGATTTCCTGCAAAAACCGCATATTGCCCTGTGGGCCGATTCCGAACTGCTGGCCGGCTACAGGCGCGGTGAAACCCTGCGTCTGCACGATGCGCTGCTGCGAACGGCCCCCAATCAGCAGGTGCCGGTTGCGCTGTCCTGTGCACCATTGCCTGCTGAACAGCGCGCTATGGTGGTGACGGTGCTCGACATGTCAGTGGTGCGCCATCTGCATAAGCAACTGGAGTTTCAGGCCATTACCGACCCCCTTACGGGGCTGCTTAATCGTCGAGGTTTCTATCAGACGGTTGAGAATCTGCTGCTGCGCGGTGAGCGCTCCGACAGCGCGTGGGTGTTGTTGTACCTGGACCTTGATGGCTTCAAGCGGGTGAACGATTCGCTCGGTCATGATGCCGGGGACAGGGTGCTGCGCTGGGTTTCCGAGCAATTGAAGGCCTGTTTGCAACCCTTGGATATTCTCGCCCGCATGGGCGGCGACGAGTTCACAGCGCTGCTGGACCTGGAGTTTCCCGAGCAGGCAGCGCGGATCGCCGAAAAGCTGATCGAGCGGGTCTCGGTCTGTCAGCAGATTGATGGCCTGGACGTCGCGCTGGGTGCCAGTATCGGCATCGCCACATTCCCGGACTGCGGTTCCAACCTTGATGGTTTGTTGCGTGCGGCGGACATCGCCATGTACGAAGCCAAGCGTGCCGGTCGCCAGCAGTACCGCTTTTATGACCATGAAATGAACGGCCGCGCGCGCTCACGATTGATGCTTGAGGAGAGCGTGCGCGACGCCATCGAGAACCGTGATTTCAACCTGGTCTACCAGCCCCAGGTGGCCATTAACGGTGGGCAGATTCGCGGGTTCGAAGCCCTGTTGCGCTGGCAGCACCCCAGCGTTGGTGACGTGCCGCCCGGGCTGTTTTTGCCGTTGCTGGAAGAAGCGCGGCTGATCAGTCGCCTGGGCAGCTGGATCTACCAGCGCGGTGCGGGACAGCGCAAGGCGTGGGAAGCCGTGTTTGCCGAGGACCTGGTGCTGGGAGTGAGTTTGAGCAGTACCCAGTTCGGCATGCCGAACCTGGCCACTGAGTTGCGCCAGGTGCTGGAGCGTCATGGGCTCAAGCCTCGCCATCTGGAAGTCGAAGTCACCGAGGCGGCGTTGGCACAAAACCCCGAGGAAACTCGCAAGCAACTGCGTTTGCTGCGCAACCTGGGGGTGCGGGTCGCTTTGGATGACTTCGGCTCTGGCGCATGTTCGTTGTCGAATCTGCGCGACCTGGAGCTGGACACCTTGAAAATCGACAGGCATCTGATCGCCCGGTTGCCGCAGTCGTCCCGGGATGCGGCATTGGTGAGCAATGTGATTGATTTGTGCCGCCAGTACGGGATTCTGGTCATTGCCGAAGGCGTGGAAACCGTCGCGCAATATGAATGGCTGCAGGCGCACGGTTGCGAATATGTGCAGGGCTTCCTGGTAGCGCGACCGATGGTGGCCGAGGACGTCGGCGAATTTGTCCTGCCGTTCGACTGGAACACGCTGGCATCGTGAATTCGCTACACTGGCGGCCTGTTCGTCATTGATGTTGCCCTTTTCATGACCGCGTTGAAATACCTCCAGGCCTATCCCGCCGCGCTGCAGGATCAGGTTCGCCAGCTGATCGCCGAGAAGCGGCTGGGCGAGTACCTGACCCGGCGCTACCCGGACAAACATGGTGTGCAGAGCGACAAGGCGCTGTACACCTATGCGCTGGACCTCAAGCAGGAATACCTGCGTAACGCCCCTGCGATCGACAAGGTGCTGTTCGACAACCGTCTGGACCTGACCCATCGCGCCCTCGGCCTGCACACCACCATTTCCCGAGTGCAGGGCGGCAAGCTCAAGGCGAAGAAAGAGATCCGGGTGGCTTCGTTGTTCAAGGAGGCTCCGTCCGAGTTCCTGAAGATGATCGTGGTGCACGAACTGGCGCACTTCAAGGAATCGGATCACAACAAGGCTTTCTACAAGTTGTGTGAACACATGTTGCCTGGGTATCACCAGGTGGAGTTTGACCTGCGGGTGTACCTGACTTGGCGGGATATGCTGTAGGAGCTGCCGAAGGCTGCGATTCTCTGATCTTCCAATAACAAGGACCGAACGTGAGCAAGACCAAAACCAGTTTCTATCGCCGCCTGTACGTGGCCTACCTGATCGACAGCGGACTCGCCAGCAGCGTTCCGGCGCTGACCGAGTCAACAGGCATGCCCCGGCGTACGGCGCAGGACACCATCGCAGCGCTGGCCGACCTGGATATCGTCTGCGAGTTCGAGCAGGAGGAGGGCGCGCGCAATCATGCCGGCCGCTATCGCATTCGCGATTGGGGGGCGATTGATCGGGGGTGGATTGAGCGCAATTTGCAGCAGGTCAAGGCGGTGCTTGAGTATCCCTGATTGTGCGGTGCTGGTGCTGACCTCTTCGTGAGCAAGCCCGCTCCCAAAATGATGTGCGCAACGCCGCAGGTCCCGAACCCTGGCAAAAAACTGTGGGAGCGGGCTTGCTCGCGACTATCCTAAGGACGACGCATGCCTATGTGTGGAATGTCATCCTCCAGGTATTCTTCACCTGCCACCACAAACCCGTACCGCCCATAATACCCCTGCAAATGCGCCTGGGCCGAGAGATAGATCGGCATATCCGGCCAATGCTTTTCTGCCTGTTTCAGCGCCTGGGCCATCAGGTCATGACCCAGCCCGGTGCCGCGCACCTGAGGTGCAATGATCACCCGCCCGATCACTACATCGCCGCCCTGCAGCTCCGGGTCGAGCAGGCGCAGATAGGCCACCAGCCGGTCGTCGCTCCAGGCCATCAGATGGCGGGTGTCGCCTTCCAGGTCCTGGCCATCGATGTCCTGGTACACACACTTCTGCTCGACCACGAAGACTTCCGCCCGCAGTTGCAAGATGGCGTACAGCTGCTCTTTACCCAGATCGCTATGGTGTTTGCAGACCCATTCAACTGTCATCTTCAAATTCCTTGTTCAACGTTGCTCTGATACTAAGCGCCCTGAGGGAAGATGTCTTGATGACGCAGAATTCTGTGACAAAGGCCAAAATGCCATCATTCAATTCGTGCGGCTCACTCTTCTTTGTGTAATCTTCGATGACAGCCCGCCCGCCAAGGATTTTCCAGCATGCCGCGAGTGCCTCATGCCTTTGTTCTGATCGGATTGCTGTTGTTGTTTCAGAATGCTCAGGCGGAAAAGCTGCGGCTGGTGGCGGATGCCTGGCCGCCGTTTACCGATGCCACGCTGATCAATGGCGGCTTGGCCACAGACATTGTCAGCACTGCATTGGCGCGCGCCGGTTACGCCAGCGACTTCGAGCAGGTGCCTTGGGCGCGGGCCATGCTCGGGGTTGGCGAGGGGCGTTATGACGTGCTGGTCAATGCCTGGTACAACGAGGAACGCACCCGGATCGGGCAATTTTCCGGTGAGTATCTGTTGAACCGGGTGCGCTTCATCAAGCGCAAAGACGCCCCCATCGAATACAACAACCTGCAGCAGCTGCACACCTACCCGATCGCGGTGGTGCGGGGTTACGCCTATTCCAGGGCATTCGACGACGATGTGTCGCTGCAGAAAGTCCCGGTGCACAGCTTTGCCATGGCGGTGCGGATGCTCGCTGCCGACCGGGTAAAACTCACGCTGGAAGATGAGTTCGTGGCGCGTTACTACCTGTCGCGCGAATCCGCCAAGGTACGCAACTCAGTGGAGTTCCTGCCCAAGCCTTTGAGCGAGAACAGCCTGCATATCCTGGTCAGCCTGAAGAACCCCCAGCATGAGCAGATCGTTGCGGGATTCGATCGGGAGATTGCGGCAATGAAGGCGGATGGAAGCTATGCGCGGTTGTTCAAGCAGCATGGCATGTGAAGGCGGAGGCCGCTCCAGGCTTCAAACTTCGCTGCCGTCCTTGATCAAATGCGCCGCCAAGGTCCGTAACGGCCCGAGCTGACGGCAGATCAGTGCCAATTGAGTCTGCACCAGGCGCTGCCCTTCATCGATCTCGTCCGGCATCTGTTCGAGCTCATTGGCCAGCGCTTCTTCTTCATCGCTCTGAATTGCGATGGGCGTCTTGCTTGCCAGACCCTGGGCGATTTCGTCGATGCTGGCGGCCAGCTTGATGCCGGCGCCCTCGATCAAGTACTCGCGCATCTCCGCCGGCAACAGCGTCTCGCGGTGGGCGCCGAGGCCGGACAGATAACTGAGCAAGGTGTGCGAGAGCACCAGGAAGCGGAAGCCGACATCGGCCTCCTTACGGAAATGCCCAGGCTCCATCAGCATATTGGCCAATGTCGTGGACAGGGCCGCATCGGCGTTGTGGGCATTGCGTCGGGCCAGGCGATAGGCCAGGTCATCGCTCTTGCCGGCGGCATACTGCTGCATGATCTGACGCAGATAGATGCTGTTGCAGGTGAGGGTGTTGGCCAGGACTTGGTTCAGGCGTCGACCCTGCCAGTCCGGCAGGAACAGGAACACCGCCAGGCCGGCGATCAGGCTGCCCAGCAAGGTATCGAACAGCCGGGGCAGGAACAAACCGTAACCGTCGCCGACCTGATTGAAGCAGAACAACACCATCAGGGTGATCGCGGCGGTTGCCAGGGTGTAGCGGGTGGTGCGGTTGATAAAGAACACCACGCCTGCGGCGATCGCGAAGCACGACTGCACCAGCGGGTTGGGAAACAGGTCGAACAGCGCCCAGGCCACGGTCAGGCCAATGGCAGTGCCGATAATCCGCTGACCGAGCTTGCGCCGGGTGGCGCCATAGTTGGGCTGACAGACAAACAGTGTCGTGAGGATGATCCAGTAACCCTGGGACGGGTGGATCAAATGCACCATGCCGTAGCCGATACTCAAGGCCAGGGGCAATCGCAAGGCGTGGCGGAACAGCAACGAGGTGGGTGTCAGCTGCGTGCGCAGACGAATCCAGACATCCTTGAGGCTGCGGGGCGAACGGTCGAGCAGGCTGCTGTCGGTGGCGTCGGCCAGGGCGTCGGGATTACTCGCGTCGCTGAGCAGGCGGTCGAGGGTGCCGAGATTGGCCGCCAACGCCCGCAGCGAGCGCAGCAGGCCGCGCCAGGCCGGGTTGCTCTGCACTCGCAGGTGTTCGAGAGAAGCGTGCAGGTCGCTCAGGGCCTCGGCGAAACTGGCGTCGTAGACGAACGGCTGGCGCATCTGGATCGACTCCGCCAGGGCGCGGCAGGCTTTGCCTTGCTGGCGCAGCAGACGCTGGCAACGGAACAGCACGTCGCTGTGGAAGAACGCGTCCGCCAGGGCGTTGTAGGGATAATGCGAGGAGCTGGCGCGCTCGTGGATGTCCTGCGCGAGGAAGTACAGCTTCAGGTAGCGGCTGACTTTCGAGCCGGGGCGACCATTGCCGACCCGATGCAGGATGATTTCCTTGGCGGCGTTGAGGGCGGCGACCACCCGACCATTCTGCTGTGCCAGTTCCAGGCGACGAGCTTCCACGTCCATTTGCCGTATCGGTTCGAACAGCGAAGATTTCAGCTTCAGGTAGAAACCCAGTTCACGGAACAGTCGCGCCAGGCTCTGTTGCACTGGCTGATTGGAAAACATCGCCTGCCACAGCACCGAGAGCAGGCCGTACCATGCCGCACCGGCCACCAGCAGCAGCGGTTCATGCCAGAAATCGGTGACCGCGCCCCCGCGCTGGTCCACGCCGATCATGGTGTAGACCGACAGAATCAGGGTCGCCGAGGCAATCGCCCCATAGCGTTCGCCCAAGGCGCCGAGCATGGTCAGGCCGAAGCTGGCGAGGGCCAGGGCGATGACAAAGACAATGGGATAGGGGAACAGCAGCTCGACCGAGAGTGCGGCAACACTGAAGCACACCAGCGTAACCGCCAGGGCATTGAGGCGGCCTTGCCAACTGTCGTCGGTCTCGGCCAGGGCGCTGGCGATGATCCCCAGGAACAGTGGAATCAGCAGGCCCATTTCATCCTGATACCAGCACAGCGCCATGCTGCCGGTCAGGGCAATGAACACCCGCACGCTGTAGCTGAATTTATCCAGTGCCCAGAGGCGGCGCAGAGACTGACGAAATGAACTTGATGGCATGAAGTGCGAAGGCCTTCCGAGGCAATGACGCTAAATTGAGCCAGTAATGACGTTGACGCAATGGCGTCGATCACATCTGACAGCAAAATCTGTTCCTTGTCCGGCAGAACACGGTCCCGTAGGAGCTGCCGAAGGCTGCGATCTTTTGATCTTGATCTTGATCTTGATCTTGAAGATCAAAAGATCGCAGCCTCGTTTCTCTCGACAGCTCCTACGGGGTGTGTTGCGCGGTGTTTCAGACGTACTGCGCGGCGGCGTAGCCTGAAGCCCAGGCCCACTGGAAGTTGAAGCCGCCCAGGTGGCCGGTGACATCCAGCACTTCACCGATGAAATACAGGCCAGGGCTTTTCAGTGATTCCATGGTCTTCGACGACACCTCGTGGGTGTCGACGCCGCCCAGGGTCACCTCTGCCGTTCGATACCCTTCAGTCCCTGCCGGTACCAACTTCCAGCTGGCCAGTTTCTCGGCAATCTCGGCCAATTCCCCGTGGGTGTACTGCTTCATCGGCTTGGAGACGAACCAGTTGTCGGCCAGCAGGTTGGCCATCTTCTTGGTGAAGATTTCTCCCAGCAAGGTCTTCAGCTCACTGTTCGGGCGTTCGGCTTGCTGTTGCTGCAACCAGGCCGGTACATCATGGTCGGGCATCAAGTTGATCTCGACGGCGTCGCCAGACTCCCAGAACGAGGAAATCTGCAAAATCGCCGGCCCGCTGAGGCCGCGATGGGTGAACAGGATGTTCTCGCGAAAGCTTTGCTCGTTGCAGCTCACCAGGCAATCCACCGACGTGCCGGACAGCTCGGTGCACAACTCCTTGAGCTGATCGGTGATGGTGAAGGGCACCAGGCCGGCGCGGGTAGGCAGTAATTGGTGGCCGAATTGCCTGGCCACCTGATAACCGAAACCGGTAGCACCCAGCGTCGGAATCGACAGGCCGCCCGTGGCGATGACCAGGGACTGGCAGCTCAACTGGCCCAGCGTGGTGTCCAGCAGATAGCCGCTTTCGATTTTCTCGATGGTCTGGATCGAGGTGTCCAGGTGCAGGCTGACGCCGACCTGGTCGCACTCGTTGAGCAGCATCTCGAGGATGTCGCTGGATTTGTTATCGCAGAACAGCTGGCCGAGCTTTTTCTCGTGGTACGGCACGCCGTGCTTGGCGACCATAGCGATGAAATCCCACTGGGTGTAACGCGCCAGTGCGGATTTGCAAAAATGGGGATTCTGGGACAGGAAATTGCCCGGTTCCGTGTACATGTTGGTGAAATTGCAGCGACCACCGCCCGACATCAGGATTTTCTTGCCGGCCTTGTTCGCGTGGTCCAGTAACATCACTTTGCGCCCGCGCCCGGCGGCGGTCAGCGCACACATCAAACCTGCGGCGCCAGCGCCAATGATCACGACTTCGGTAGAGCGCAAAACGGTGTCCTCTAGATATGTCACCACAAAACAAACTGTGGGAGCGAGCTTGCTCGCGATGGCGGACTGACAGACAACATTGATGCTGAATGTGCTGGCCTCATCGCGAGCAAGCTCGCTCCCACAGGGGATATTCGTTGGGCAGATGATCTCTTACAAGATACGCACGCGCAGCGAGCGGCCTTTGATCTTGCCGTCGTTCAGGCGCTGCAAAGCCTGCTTGGCGATGCCGCGTTCCACTGCCACGTAGGCTTGGAAATCGAAAATGGCGATCTTGCCGACCTGGGCGCCGGGGATGCCGGCGTCGCCTGTCAGTGCGCCCAGAATGTCACCAGGGCGAACTTTGTCTTTACGGCCTGCGCCAATCACCAGCGTGCTCATCACCGGCAGCAGTGGGGCGCCGCCCTGGGATTTGAGGTTGTCCAGCTGATCCCAGCTCAACGGCGATTTCTGCAGTTGTTCGATGGCCTGGGCGCGGTGCGCTTCGGACGGGGCGACCAGGCTGATTGCGATACCCTTCTCGCCAGCACGACCGGTACGGCCAACGCGGTGAATGTGGATTTCCGAGTCACGTGCCAGCTCGACGTTGATCACCATGTCCAGTGCATCGATGTCCAGGCCGCGTGCGGCGACGTCGGTGGCAACCAGTACCGAAGTGCTGCGATTGGCGAACATCGCCAATACCTGGTCGCGATCGCGCTGTTCCAGGTCGCCGTGCAGGCCGACGGCGGAGATACCTTTGGAGGTCAGGTGATCAACCGTTTCCTGAACTTGCTGCTTGGTGAAGCAGAAGGCTACGCAGGAAGCCGGACGGTGATGCGCGAGGACTTTGACGACCGCGTCCATACGCTCTTCCGGGGAGATTTCGTAAAAGCGCTGCTCGATCTGCGTGTCGTCGTGGAATGCCTCGGCCTTCACTTGCTGAGGGTTGCGCATGAACTTGGACGCCAGCTGCTTGATGCCGACCGGGTAGGTAGCCGAGAACAGCAGGGTCTGGCGACGTTCCGGGGCCTGCATGATGATTTCTTCGATGGAATCGTAGAAACCCATGTCCAGCATGCGGTCGGCTTCGTCGAGAATCAGCGTATTCAGGCCATGCAGCACCAGCGAGCCCTTGCGCAGGTGCTGCTGGATGCGACCCGGTGTGCCGACGATGATGTGCGCGCCGTGCTCCAGCGAGCCGATCTGCGGGCCGAATGCCACGCCGCCGCACAAGGTCAGGACCTTGATGTTGTCTTCGGCACGGGCCAGGCGACGGATTTCCTTGGCCACCTGGTCGGCCAGCTCGCGAGTCGGGCAAATGACCAGTGCCTGGCAACCGAAGAAGCGCGGATTGATCGGGTTCAACAGGCCGATACCGAAGGCTGCGGTCTTGCCGCTGCCGGTCTTGGCCTGGGCGATCAGGTCCATCCCCTTGAGGATCACCGGCAAGCTTTGCGCCTGGATCGGCGTCATCTGGGCATAACCGAGGGAGTCGAGGTTAGCCAGCATGGCGGCGGACAGCGGCAAAGTATTAAAAGCGGTGGCGATGGTGGTCACGGGACTGGCCTGCAAAACAAAATGTCGCGTAGTGTATCAGTCCCGTGGCTACTGGCCTGTATTTTCCGGACGGAAAGTCGCCAGGCCCAGCCACTTGTCGTCCGCAAACTAAGGTTCGATGTGCTCCTCTGGACGTTTGACACGCCGTCCGTCTTCCTTCGATAGCTGCGAGAAGATGGCAGCCGCCAGCATCGCCATGATGCCCACGGTCACGAAGGTCAGCTGGAAGGCGCCCAGCACCGTGTCCACGCCGTCATTGCCGACTTCGGCGGTGAAGCCGCCGAGCAAAGCGCCGGCGCAAGCAACTCCCAGGCTCAGGGACAATTGCGCAACCACGGACAGCAAGCTGTTGCCGCTGCTGGCGCTGGCGTCGTCCAGGTCGATCAGGGTCACCGTGTTCATTGCAGTGAATTGCAGCGAGTTGATTGCACCCAGGATCGCCAGCATGCCCAACAGCAGCCAATAGGGCGTCTGCTCGCTGACCAAGCCCATGCTCGCGAGCATCACCCCCAGGGCCAGGGTGTTGCCAGTCAGCACGATGCGATAACCCAGGCGTTCGATCAGCGGCCGAGCCACCGACTTGGCGACCATGGCTGCGGCGGCCAGTGGCAACATGCTCATGCCGGCCTGGGAGGGCGAGTAGCCCAGCGCCACTTGCAGCAGCAGCGGTACAAGGAACGGCAAGGCGCCGCTGCCGAGGCGGGCGAACAGATTACCGAGGATGCCCACGGCAAAGGTCCGGGTCTTGAACAGCGAAGGCGCAAACAGCGGATTGTCGATGTGCCCGGCTCTTAGCCAATACGCAGCGAGGCAGGCCATGCCGGCGAACAGCAGCAACATCACGCGCAGGTGCGGCAGGTGCAGCTCGCCCAGGCCTTCCATGGCGATGGTGATCAGCACCATCGCGGCGCCAAACAGCAGGAAGCCAAGGCTGTCGAAGCGGGTACGCTCGGTGCCGCGCAGGTCGGGAATGAATTTCCACACGGCGTAGCAACCGATGACACCCACCGGCAGGTTGAGCAGGAAGATCCAGTGCCAGGACAAATACTCAACCATCCAGCCGCCAGTGGTGGGGCCCAGCAGTGGGCCGAGTAGACCGGGGATGGTGATAAAGCCCATGATCCGCACCAGCTCTGACCGCGGATAGGCGCGCAGCACTACCAGGCGACCGACCGGCAGCATCAGCGCGCCGCCCAGGCCCTGGATGACCCGGGCGCCGATCAGCATGCCCAGGCTATTGGACAGTGCGCACAGCAACGAGCCGATGCTGAACAGCAGGATGGCGCCGAAGAATATCTTGCGGGTGCCAAAACGATCGGCGATCCAGCCCGAAGCCGGGATCAGCAAGGCGACGGTGAGCATGTAGGCAATGATCACGCCTTGCATGCGCAACGGATCTTCCGCCAGATCGCGGGCCATGGCCGGCAGTGCGGTGTTGAGGATGGTCCCATCGAGGGACTGCATGAAAAAAGCGATGGCCACCACCCAAGGCAGCCAGCGGGCGGTGACGGGATCCAGAGGCGGGCGATTGGGCATGGGACCTCTTGTCAATTGGAACAACGCACCTGTAGAAGCGAGCTTGCTCGCGATGGTTGTCAACGATAACGCGGGGCATCTGATGCCCCTCAGCGCTCTCCGGTTTTTCGCGAGCAAGCTCGCTCCTACAAGGATTTGTGGATTTACAGGGTCAGGGTTAACCGACTGATCAGCGCGCCCGGCAACAACGCCGAGGCCGTTGCCCGCTGACTATAGGTGCTGGCGGACAGCAGGAGTTCCCGCTCCTGCGTCAACGCTTCCAACTGAGAACCGAGCAAGCTGTAGGCCGTGTCATCAAAGCGCATGGTGCTCACCGGTGCCTGTATCTCGCCGTTCTCGACCCAGAACGTGGCGAACCGCGTCATGCCGGTCATGCGGGCGCCTGGCTGGTCCGAGTAATTCAGATACCACAGGTTGCTGATGTACAGGCCGGTCCCCAATTGCTTGAGAATGTCGGCGTCCGGCAACGTACCAGCCGCCATGTTCACGGCGCTGGGCGATTCACCGCTGCCGGCGCCGTTGGCGGCCAGGCCATATTCGGCGGCGCTGCGTGAGCCCACCAACTGCTCGCCCGCCCGGCCTTCGACGATCAGCTTCAGGTCGCTGCGCGGATAACCTTCGCCGGAAAACGCCGGGCTCAACGAACCGCTCACGTGTTCATCCAGCGACACCAGCGCACTGAATGCCTGGTCGCCGGCATAGAGCTTCTGCAGCGGGCTGCTCTTGCTGGCAATCGACTGCGCGGAAAACCCGCCCCAGCACAGCATGCCGATGATTTCTTCCAGCGCAGCAGGTGCGAGGTAGGCGCGGTACTGACCCGGCGCCAGGGTGCGTAGCGGGCGGCCGAGAAATTCAAGTTGCTCGCGGGCTTGCTCGAAGCGTTTGGCAAAACCCTCGCTGTTCCATTCATGCCCGGCATAGCTGGCTTTTACCGCCTGGCCGTTCTCGTGAAACAGGCTGAAATCGAAATTGAAACTGTTCGCCTGATGCCAGCCGAACGCTCCCGAAGAGCTGGCGAAACCGCGGCTGATCGGACCCGCTGCGTAAAAGCCCACAAGGTCCAGGCCTGCCGCCGCGCGGGTGATTTCAGCCACGGCCTGCGCTGTCTCCGGTAGCGGATGATCCTGCACGTTCTGGCTCTGCCAGTCGTTGAAGTTGAGCAGCAGGTACGGGTCTTCCGGTAATAGCGGCAGGGTGTCGCGCAGCTGCTGCAGGCCCTCGGCCAGACGCTGGATATCTGCCCGGAGGTCATCCGACAGGGTGATGTCGAGGTCGGCGTGGCGGCCCTGGTCGATCAGCTTGAAGCCGATGCTGGCCTGCTGCACCTGTCCGGCCTGGCGCACCTTGCCATGGTTGAACCGCACGAAAGCCGAGGACTCGGCGGCGTAGCTCAGGGTGAACTGTTCCGGCTGGCGAATGGCGTCCTGCAGCCAGGTCACCAGGGCCTTGAACGACTCGGCCTGATTGATTGGAATACTCATCAGGCGTCTCCCCCGAATACATCCACGTTGCTGAATACACAGGCGGGCGAGGCATGGCCTACGCGGATCACCTGATTCGGTTCACCTTTGCCGCAGTTCGGTGTGCCTAATACCTTGAAGGTGCTGGCGTCGCCGACGGCGCTGAGGTTTTTCCAGAACTGTGCAGAGATTGCCCGGTAATTAGGGTTTTTCACCACGCCCTTGAGTTCGCCATTCTCGATCAACTGGCCCCACTCGCAGCCGAACTGGAATTTGTTGCGTGCATCGTCGATCGACCAGGAGCGGTTGGTGCTCATCAGGATGCCGTGCTCGATATTGCCGATGAGTTGCTCCAGCGGTTGATCCCCAGGCTCAATGTTCAGGTTGGCCATGCGATCGATCGGCGGACGGTTCCAGCCACAGGCGCGACTGTTGGCTACGCCCTCCATGCCCGCACGAAACTGCGAGAGGGCACCACCCAATGGCCGCAGCAACAAACCTTGCTTGATCAGAAACTGCTTGCTGGCGGCGCTGCCATCGTCGTCATGCCCGTAGCTTGCGAGTTGTTCGGGAATGTCCGGGTCGAAGGTCACGTTGAGCAGGTGCGAGCCGTACTGCAGTTGACCGAAGTCTTGCGCCTTGACGAAGCTGGTGCCCGCGTAATTGCGTTCATCGCCCAGGATGCGGTCCAGCTCCAGGGGGTGACCGATGGACTCGTGGATTTGCAGCATCATCTGGTCGGGCATCAATAGCAGGTCACGCGTGCCTTGCGGGGTGTTGGGTGCCAGCAGCAACTGCAGGGCCTGATCCGCTACTTGCGGACCGGCGCCGATCAGTCCGCAGCGGCTGATCACGTCGGCACCGCCCTGCTGGCCAAAGTTCTCGCGGCCCAGGCTGCGGGTCTGGCTGTCGTTCCCATCGTAGGCAGTGACGTCGAGGCCCGGGTAAACGAAGCGCTGGGCCTGGCGCAACTCGGCGCCGGCGCTGTTGAGGTAGATCTGCTCGACGTGGGTGACGCCGATGCTGACCTGCCAGTTCACCAGCCGCTCATCCTTGGGTACAGCTGCGGATTCGGCGCCGAGCAGCTGATAGCAATCACTGAGAGAGGGGAAGGGCTGATCGAGATTGGGCGAAAAGTAGTCGGCGCGATCACTGGAAACGGCCTGCTCGCGAAGGTCGAGCAAGGCATGAGGCTTGAATAGTCGGGCTTGTTGCTCGGCTTTCTCGAGTGCTGCTTGCAGGCCTGGTTGCGACAGGTCGTTGGTCGCCGCATAGGCTTCAACGCCATTGACCCGCACCGTCAGCATGGCCCCTTCGTCGCGGCTCAGGCTCGGCGGTTCGGCGACGTTCTTGCGCACTGACAGGTACTGGCCGGACTCGCGCACATAGCGTAGCGAAAAGAACTCGGCGCCCGTGCGCAAGGCAGCAAAGCGCTGCTTGAGCTGGGGGTGGAAATCGAACATTCGGGAACCTCCCTGGATGGAGTGGCGGTGACGCGGTGTGGCGAAGGGGGTGAAACGTTTGCGTGGCGCTAGATTAGGCCTGGGCGTGGGGTAGATCAAGGGCGTGGGCAGAGGGGGTAGGGATTGCCGGGTGTATCAGGGTGCAGATGTGTGGTTGTTGGGCCGGGCCCTTTCGCGAGCAAGTCGAACGGCGCACCGCCGCTCCCACATTGGATATTCAGTGAGCACAGATTATGTGAACACCCGAGATTCCTGTGGGAGCGGCGGTGCGACGTTCGACTTGCCCGCGATGGCCGCGCCGCA
The DNA here is from genome assembly GCF_000952175.1 of Pseudomonas sp. ES3-33. Classification (NCBI taxonomy): domain Bacteria; kingdom Pseudomonadati; phylum Pseudomonadota; class Gammaproteobacteria; order Pseudomonadales; family Pseudomonadaceae; genus Pseudomonas; species Pseudomonas sp. ES3-33. The sequence continues at coordinate 157,732 of NZ_JZRI01000074.1, forward strand.
GTCTGACTGTCTTACTGAGCAGTCAGGCTCACATCCCGCATCGGCTTGCCACGTACCGGAGCATCACCGGCCACATAGTAATCCGCCGTGCTGCGCGGCAGAGGCTGGCGGCCGCGGATCTTGTCGGCGATTTTCTCGGCGATCATGATCGTTGGCGCATTCAGGTTACCGGTGGTGATGATCGGCATGATCGAGGCATCGACCACTCGCAGACCCTGCATGCCATGCACGCGGCCTTCGCCATCGACCACAGCCATTTCGTCGGTGCCCATCTTGCACGAGCAGGACGGGTGGAACGCGGTTTCAGCGTGTTCGCGGATGAACTTGTCGAGCTGCTCATCGGTTTGCACTTCGATGCCCGGGCTGATTTCACGGCCACGGTACTGGTCCAGCGCCGGCTGTTGCATGATTTCACGGGTCAGGCGAATGCCGTCGCGGAATTCCTGCCAGTCCTGCTCGGTGGCCATGTAGTTGAACAGGATGCTCGGGTACTCGCGCGGATCCTTGGACTTGGCCTGGATGCGACCGCGGCTCGGCGAACGCATGGAACCCATGTGTGCCTGGAAACCGTGCTCTTTCACACCGTTGCTGCCGTTGTAGTTAATCGCCACCGGCAGGAAGTGATATTGGATGTTCGGCCAATCGAAATCTTCGCGGGTACGAATGAAACCGCCGGCTTCGAACTGGTTGCTGGCGCCGATGCCGGTGCCGTTGAACAGCCACTCGGCACCGATGGCTGGCTGGTTGTACCAGAGCAGCGATGGGTACAGCGAAACCGGTTGAGTGCAAGCGTACTGCAAGTACAGCTCGAGGTGATCCTGCAGGTTTTCGCCAACGCCTGGCAGGTCGTGGACCACCGGGATGTCGAGCTTGTTCAGCAGTTCGGCCGGGCCGACGCCGGAGCGTTGCAGGATTTGCGGCGAGGCAATGGCGCCGGAGCACAGCAGCACTTCCTTGCGGGCACGGGCTTCAACGCGCTCTTCTGCAGCGCCGATCAGGTAACGCACGCCGACCGCACGCTTGCCTTCGAACAGGATCTTGTCGGTCAGGGCGTGGGTGACGATGGTCAGGGTCGAACGCTTCTTGGCCGTGTCCAGGTAGCCGCGAGCGGTGCTGGCGCGACGACCGTTCGGCGTGACGGTGCGGTCCATCGGGCCGAAGCCTTCCTGCTGGTAACCGTTCAGGTCTTCTGTGCGCGGGTAACCGGCTTGCACGCCTGCTTCAACCATCGCGTGGAACAGCGGGTTGTTGCCGGCTTTTGGCGTGGTCACGCTGACCGGGCCCTCGCCACCGTGGTAGTCGTTCGGACCGATGTCACGGGTTTCCGCCTTGCGGAAATACGGCAGGCAGTTCAGGTAGTCCCAGTCTTCCAGGCCAGGCAGCTTGGCCCAGTTGTCGTAGTCCATGGCGTTGCCGCGGATGTAGCACATGCCGTTGATCAGCGAAGAGCCACCCAGGCCCTTGCCGCGACCGCATTCCATCCGGCGACCGTCCATGTGTGGTTCAGGATCGGTTTCGTAGGCCCAGTTGTAGCGACGGCCTTGCAGCGGAAACGCCAGGGCGGCTGGCATCTGCGTGCGGAAGTCCAGACGGTAATCCGGGCCACCGGCTTCGAGCAGCAGGACGGTGACGCCTTCGTCTTCAGTCAGACGGGTCGCCAGGGTGTTACCGGCAGAGCCGGCACCGATGATGATGTAATCGAATTCTTGGGACATTGAATGCACCCTCTTTGAAGTAGGTCAGGTCAGACCGTTGCGATTGCTGCGCACTCGATCGCCAGCAGGCTGGCTCCCACATTGGAATGCGTACTCCTGTGGGAGCCAGCCTGCTGGCGATGACGGCCTCGCAGGCGAAGCAGATGCCGCCTTAGAAAACCGAGGCGTAATCGCCCAGTTCGACCTGTACCGATTTGATGCGCGTGAAGTTGTTCAGCGAGCTGATGCCGTTCTCACGACCAACACCCGACTGCTTGTAGCCACCCACCGGCATCTTCGCGTCGGACTCGCCCCAGGCGTTGATCCAGCAGATACCCGCTTCCAGTTGATGAATCACACGGTGAGCGCGGTTCAGGTCCTTGGTGACAATGCCGGCGGCCAGGCCGAAGTCGGTGTCGTTGGCACGACGGATCACTTCTTCTTCGCTGTCGTAGGTCAGGATCGCCATCACCGGCCCGAAGATTTCTTCGCGAACGATGGTCATCTCGTCGGTGCAGTCGGTGAACACGGTCGGTGCCACGAAGGCGCCTTTGGCGAATTCGCCTTCGGTCAGACGGCTGCCGCCGCACAGAACGCGAGCACCTTCTTCTTTGCCCTTGGCGATGTAACCCAACACGCTTTCCATGTGGGCGAAGCTGACCAGCGGGCCGAAGTTGGTGTTCTCGTCTTCCGGATTGCCGATGCGGATGCGCGCTACACGCTCGGCGATCTTGGCTTCGAACGCAGCTTTCAGATGGGTCGGTACGAACACGCGAGTGCCGTTGGTGCAGACCTGGCCGGAGCTGTAGAAGTTGGCCATCATCGCGGTGTCGGCGGCACGATCGAGGTCGGCGTCGTCGAAAATGATCAAAGGCGATTTGCCGCCCAGCTCCATGGTCACTTCCTTGAGCGACGAGCTCGAAGCGCTGGCCATGACTTTCTTGCCGGTGTCGGTGCCGCCGGTGAAGGACACTTTCTCGATGCGCGGGTGCTCGGTCAGCCAGGTGCCGACTTCACGGCCGCTGCCGGTCAGAACGTTGAACACGCCAGCCGGAACGCCGGCTTCAGTGTAGATTTCGGCCAGTTTCAGGGTCGTCAGGGAAGTGACTTCACTTGGCTTGAAGATCATTGCGTTGCCGGCTGCCAGGGCAGGGGCAGATTTCCACAGGGCGATCTGGATCGGGTAGTTCCAGGCGCCGATACCGGCCACCACGCCCAACGGCTCGCGACGGGTGTAGACGAAGGAAGTGTCGCGCAGCGGGATCTGCTCGCCTTCGATGGCCGGTACCAGGCCTGCGTAGTATTCCAGCACGTCCGCACCGGTGACGATGTCGACGTACTTGGTTTCGGAGAACGATTTGCCGGTGTCGAGGGTTTCCAGGGCTGCCAGTTCATCGTTGCGCTCGCGCAGGATGTCGACGGCGCGACGCAGGATGCGCGAACGCTCCATCGCGGTCATCGCGGCCCAGATTTTCTGGCCCTTTTCGGCGCTGACCACGGCGCGTTCCACGTCTTCCTTGGTCGCGCGCTGGACGTTGGCGAGGACTTCACCGTTAGCCGGGTTGATGGCTTCGAAGGTAGCGTCGCTGCTGGCATCGCTGTAGCCGCCATCAATGTAGAGTTTTTGCAGTTCGAAACGGGCCATAAAGTCCTCGCAAGAGCATAAGTGGGTTGGCGGTAACCACTGCTGGTAAAGCCAGTTCCCCTAAGGTTGTGGCAACACCGATCAGTAGCAGTTCAGGGGTTGAGCGTTTATGTGTGCTCTAACTCACCTGCTTGGCCAATTGGAAATCCATGTATTCGTAAGCGATCTGGTGCGCCTGGGCAGTGTCGAAAGCATCTCCGGACAGCGCACCGCGCAACCACAAACCGTCAATGAGCGCCGCCAGGCCGCGGGCTGCACTGCGCGCGTCATCCAGCGGCAGTACGCGGCGGAACTGGCAACACAGGTTGGAATACAGACGGTGATCGTTGATCCGCTGCAACCTGTGCAATGACGGGTGGTGCATGCTGGTGGCCCAGAAGGCCAGCCAGGTTTTCATTGCCGGGCCATTGACCTGGCTGGCGTCGAAGTTGCCTTCGATGATCACCTGCAGATGGGCCCGCGGGCTGTCATCTGTCAGCGCCTGACGGCGTGCGGTGACGTTCTCGCTGAGGACACTCATCAGATACTGCGCCGTGGCAGCGATCAGGCCATTCTTGTCCTGAAAATAGTGACTGATGATGCCGTTCGAGACACCGGCCAAACGGGCGATCAGCGCAATGCTGGCGTCCCCCATTCCAACCTGATCGACAGCCTGCAAAGTGGCTTCGATCAACTGCTGACGGCGGATGGGTTGCATACCGACCTTGGGCATCTTGCACATCTCCTTAGGCCTTCCGGCAGACGTGGAACGTCTATCGGATTGAAGGCCAGTCTATTTTGTTTTGATTGAACGTTCAATCAATAAAGAATAAGCTCTGCGACAAATCGTCGCTATTTACAGTTTTTTGCCTGCGTGTAAATGGCGATAAACCGACATCAAAAATCGCTCGAAACCTGTGCGCCCCGGTGCTTGGGGACTTTCAGGCATTTTCGGGGTGTCTTTATATCACCCGCTGGTCGGCTGCCAACTAACCGATTGGTCGGGTACCGCTTTGCCTTGTGTTCTTCTCTCGCACTGCCCGGAGCATCTGTGCCATGAGTTCTGCCTCTCTTATAAAGACCCCACCCGAGAAGGTGACGGTCAACGGTTGGGTGTTCTACACCTCTACCGCGCTGATCCTGTTGTTGACCGCCATTCTGATCATTGCCCCGCAAGAGGCCGGCAGAGTGCTCGGCGTCGCCCAGGCCTGGTTGTCCCGCAGCTTCGGCTGGTACTACATGGTGGTGATTGCCGCTTACCTGGTGTTTGTCATCGGCCTGGCGTTCTCGTCCTACGGCAAACTCAAACTGGGCAGCAAGGACGACACCCCGGACTTCAGCTATGGCGCCTGGGCGGGCATGCTGTTCTCGTCGGGTATCGGCATCTCGCTGTTGTACTTCGGTGCATCCGAACCGCTGGATCACTACTTCAACCCGCCGGAAGGCGTGGCCGGCAGCAACATGGCTGCACGTCAGGCGGTACAGCTGACGTTCCTGCACTGGGGCCTGCATGGCTGGGCGATTTATGCGCTGGTCGGCCTTGCCGTGGCGTATTTTGCCTACCGTCATAACCAGCCGCTGGCGCTGCGTTCGGCGCTGTATCCACTGGTGGGCGAGCGCTGGGTCAAGGGCGCGGCCGGTCATGCGGTGGATGGCTTCGGGATGTTCGTGACCCTGCTGGGCCTGGTGACCAATCTGGGGATCGGGTCTCTGCAAGTGTCGTCGGGCCTGGAAAACCTGTTCGGCATGGAGCACAGCAACACCAACCTGCTGATTGTGATCATCGTGATGAGCACCGTGGCGACCATTGCTGCCGTGTCGGGTGTGGAGAATGGCATTCGTCGGCTGTCCAACCTGAACATCATCCTTTTCAGCGGCCTGTTGATCTTCGTCCTGCTGTTCGGCCCGACGCTGCATCTGCTCAACGGTTTTGTGCAGAACATTGGCGACTACCTCAACGGCGTGGTGCTGAAAACCTTCGACCTCTATGTGTATGAAGGCGACGCTGACAAGACCGAGCGCTGGATGGGCCTGTGGACCCTGTTCTATTGGGCCTGGTGGATCTCCTGGGCACCGTTCGTGGGCATGTTCATCGCGCGTATTTCCCGTGGGCGCACGGTGCGTGAACTGGTGGCCGGCGTGTTGCTGATTCCCCTGGGCTTCACCCTGGCGTGGCTGTCGATCTTCGGTAACTCGGCCCTGGACCTGGTGATGAACCATGGTGCAGTGGAGCTCGGCAAGACCGCGCTGGAACAGCCGTCCATGGCGATCTACCAGCTTCTCGAGCACTACCCGGCGTCGAAAGTGGTGATCGGCGTGTCGATCTTCGTGGGTTTCGTGCTGTTCCTGACGCCGGCGGATTCCGGCGCGGTGATGATGGCGAACCTGTCGTGCAAGGGTGGCAACGTTGATGAAGATGCGCCGCACTGGTTGCGGATCTTCTGGTCTGCGGTGATCACGCTGGTGACCATCGGCCTGCTGTTCGCCGGTAACTTCGAAGCCATGCAAACCATGGTGGTGCTGGCTGGCCTGCCGTTCTCGGTGGTGCTGGTGTTCTTCATGTTCGGCTTGCACAAGGCCATGCGCCAGGACGTGCAAATCGAACAGGAGCAGGCGGAGCTCGCAGCCCGTGGGCGGCGCGGTTTCAGCGAGCGCCTGACCCAGCTGGACCTGCAACCGAACCAGTCGATCGTTCAACGTTTCATGGACAAGCAGGTAACTCCGGCGCTGGAAGAGGCGGCGGTTCTGTTGCGTGGCCAAGGCCTGGATGTGCAGACATTGCTGGGCAAGGCCAAGCGCTGCATGGGCCTGCGGATCGAGATGGAAGAGGGTAACCCGTTTGTCTACGAAGTGAGCCTGGATGGCTACCTGGCGGCGGCAAGCGAGACGGTCTCGGCTGAAAGTGTCGATGAACCCCGGGCACGCTACTACCGCGCCGAGGTTTACCTGCACAATGGCAGCCAGGATTACGATCTGATGGGTTTCACTCAGGATCAGATCACCCGTGACGTGCTCGATCAGTTTGAAAGCCATCGGCAGCTCCTTGGCCGGGTCTATAGCTGAGTAGTCAAGTAAGCGGTGTTGCTGTCTGAAGCACCGCATCGGCTTTATCGCCAGCAGGCTGGCTCCCACAAGAGCATGCATTCCAATGTGGGAGCCAGCCTGCTGGCGATGGGGGCTTCTACTTCAACGACTGCATCACCCGATATCCCATAAACGAAAACGCCGCGATCCTCTCGCGGCGTTTTTGTGTCTGTTGTGTTACCCCAGGTTCTTGCCGAGCAGCGCGTGGTATAGCTCGCTGTCACCGAGGATCCCTACCACTTTGTTGTTGTCATGCAGCACCAGTTTGTTGCCGGTCTGGTAGCGAATCTGCAGCGCATCGCGCATGCCGATATTGGAGTCCACCAGGGTCGGCCGACGACCCAGGCCGTCCACTGCCTGTCCGGGTGCCCAGTTCTGCAGATCCAGGCTCGCACCGTTCTGGCGGGCGCCCTTGATGGTGTTGCCTTCGGCCAGGTCCAGCCATGAATCGCCGCCCGGGTCGAGGCATACCGAACCGTTGATGCGTTTGCACTTGTCCAGGGTGCGCATGAGGCTGCGGCCGCACAGCACGTTCAACGGGTTGGTGTGGGCGACGAAGGTGCGCACGTAATCGTCCGCAGGGTTCAAAACGATCTCTTCCGGCTTGCTGTACTGGATGATCCGGCCGTCTTTCATGATCGCGATGCGACTGCCCAGCTTCAGGGCCTCATCAAGGTCATGACTCACGAAGACGATGGTCTTGCTGAGCTTGCTCTGCAGTTCCAGCAATTCATCTTGCAGGCCCTGGCGAATCAGCGGGTCGAGGGCCGAGAAGGGTTCGTCCATCAGCAGAATGTCGGCGTCCATCGCCAGCGCACGGGCCAGGCCTACACGTTGCTGCATGCCGCCGGATAGCTCGTCGGGCTTTTTGTTGCGCCACTGGGTCAGGCCGACCAGCTCGAGTTTTTCATCGACCAGCTTCTTGCGTTCCTTCTCCGGACGCCCCTGCATTTCCAGGCCGAAGCTGATGTTTTCCCGCACCGTCAGCCAAGGCATCAGGGCGAACTTCTGGAACACCATGGCGATGCGCTTGGTGCGCATCATCTTCAGCTCTGCCGGGGTACAGGAAGCGATGTCGATCTGCTTGCCTTCGTGTTCGACGAACAGCTTGCCACGACTCACGGTATTGAGGCCGTTGATGCAGCGCAGCAGGCTGGATTTGCCGGAACCGGACAGGCCCATCAGTACGCAGATTTCACCTTTATCGACATCCAGGCTGGCTTTTTCCACGCCGACGATTTGCCCGGTTTTTTTCAGGATCTGGTCGCGGGTCATGCCCTGATCGAGTAGCTTGAGCGCCTCGCGCGGGTCCTTGGAAAAGATTACGTCGACGTCTTCGAAGCGAATAATGCTCATGCGTCACCCCCTACTTTAGCGTCGGGTTGTTTGCAGATACGGTCGAGCATGATCGCCAGCAGTACGATCGCCAGGCCCGCTTCGAAGCCCAGGGCGATATCAGCAGTGTTCAGTGCGTTGACCACGGGTTTGCCCAGGCCATCGGCGCCCACCAGTGCGGCAATCACCACCATCGACAACGACAGCATGATGCACTGGGTGATACCGGCCGCAATGCTTGGCATCGCGTGGGGCAGTTCAATCCGTGAGAGCAATTGACGACGCGAGCAGCCGAAGGCTTTGCCGGCGTCCATCAGTTCCTGTGGAACATCCCGGATACCCAGGTAAGTCAGGCGGATGGGCGCGGCGATCGCGAACACCACCGTGGAGATAAGCCCCGGCACCACGCCCAGCCCGAAGAGGGTCAGGGTAGGAATGAGGTAGACGAAGGTCGGCACGGTCTGCATCAGATCGAGCACCGGACGCATCATGGTGTAGAACATCGGCTTATGCGCGGCAACGATGCCCAGCGGCACGCCGATGACCACGCAGACCAGGGTGGCGAACAACACCTGGGCGAGGGTTTCCATGGTTTCCTGCCAGTATCCCAGGTTGAGGATCAGCAGGAAGGAGGCGATGACGAAAACTGTCAGTCCCCACTTTCGTTGAATGAAATGCGCAAGTAGTGCGATAAGGCCGATCAATGCCAGCGGGTTGAACCAGGTCAGCGCAAAAGTCACGCCGTGGATCATCGTTTCCAGAGACACGGCGATGGCGTCGAAGGTGTTGGCGCCATGTTGCGTCAACCATTCGACGAAGCTCGCAATGTACTGGCCTAGAGGGATTTTCTGATCAATCAGCATGGTATTGAACGTCCGCATGCAAGGAAATAACAGCCCGGGTGAGCACGCTCACCCGGCATAAACGATGCTCCTGAATTCAAGGCTGCGCGAGTTTGGCTTTCACGGCCTCCAGGCCTGGTTTACCGTCAATGGTGGTTACGCCAGCGAGCCAGGTATCGAGCACCTGTGGATTCTTTTTCAGCCAGGCCTTGGCAGCCGCGTCAGGCTTCATCTTGTCGTCCAGGACGTTGCCCATCAGCGTGCTTTCCATGTCGAGGGTGAACGCCAGGTTCTTGAGCAGTTGACCAACGTTGCTGCATTCCTGGGCGTAGCCCTTGCGGGTGTTGGTGAAGATGGTCGCCTGGCCGAAGTTGGGGCCGAAGAAATCATCGCCGCCGGTCAGGTACTTCATCTTGAAGCGCGTGTTCATCGGGTGTGGCTCCCAGCCCAGGAATACCACGGCGGTATTGCGCCGCTGCGCGCGATCGACTTGCGAGAGCATGCCTGCCTCGCTGGACTCGACGACCTTGAAGCCGGCTTCCTTGAGGCCGAAGGCGTTCTTGTCGATCATGCTCTGGATCAGACGATTGCCGTCGTTGCCAGGTTCGATGCCGTAGATCTTGCCATCGAGCTCTTTCTTGAACTTGGCGATGTCGGCGAAATCCTTCAGCCCCTTGTTATACAACTCTTCGGGAACGGCGAGGGTGTATTTCGCGTTTTCCAGGTTGGCGCGCAGGGTCTCCACGGTACCGGCATCACGATAGGCCTTGATGTCGTTCTCCATGGTTGGCATCCAGTTGCCCAGGAACACGTCCATGTTCTTGCCATCTGCCAGCGACTTGTAGGTCACCGGCACGGAGATCATTGTAGTTTTGGTCTTGTACCCCAGTGCGTCGAGCACGACGCTGGTGGTAGCGGTGGTGACGGTGATGTCGGTCCAGCCGACATCGGAGAAGTTTACGGTGCTGCACTGGGCCGGTTCTGCAGCTTGCGCCAGAACCGGCAGACTAAGCATGGCGGCCAACAACAACGACGGGGAACCTTTCATTGACTGACTCCTTGGTGTTTTTTTCGGCAGTGTTCCGACTGGACCACCGCACTTATAGGTTGCGGTTGGATGGCGTTTTCAGACAGCTCTACCTCGGCGCCTTGCAATCGAGTCGATACGATCATGTACCAGTGAAAATCTGACGCCTACAGGGTGCGTCGTAACCAGTACAGGGATGGTCGCATCCAGTGTCGGTGACGTCGTTTACAGCTTTTTTCTGCCCTGTTTGTACCTCTGCGCCGTAAAAAAACGGCGGAACCATAGCGTTGGCGACTCGCGGCGTTGGTGGACAAGAGTGCGTCGGTTCGAGACGTCGAACGACCGGGTAAAAGCCTGATGATGCAGCCACATCGGCGGATTGCAGCTTGAGCGTAGCAGCTCCGTCACTGGGCGCTTTTGCGTCTGGAGTTGGGCATATCCAGGAGTTCGGCAGTAATGGCTATCAGCGTTTTCGACCTGTTCAAAATCGGCATCGGCCCTTCCAGTTCGCACACGGTGGGGCCTATGCGCGCCGCCGCACTGTTCGTGCAGGGCCTGCGTGAGAAGGGGCTGCTGGATCAGGTCCGGCGCGTCGAAGTGCAGCTGTATGGTTCGCTGTCGGCCACCGGCATCGGTCACGGTAGCGACAATGCGGTGATCATGGGCCTGATGGGTGAGTGGCCGGACGCGATCGATCCGTCGCAAATCGGCATTCGTATCGCCACCCTGCGCGAAACCGACGAGTTATTGCTCGATGGTCATCTGCCGGTGCCGTTCATCTGGGCCCGGGACATGCGCCTGATCGATGAAAACCTGCCGTTCCATCCCAATGCCATGACGTTGGTGGTTGAAGGTGATACGGGAGAACTGCACCGCGATACCTACTATTCAGTGGGTGGCGGTTTTGTCGTGGATCAGGCACAGGCCAGTAGCGGCGTGGTGGATATGGACCGCACCGAGTTGCCTTACGATTTTTCCAGCGCGGTCGAGTTGTTGAGCTTGTGCCAGAAGCACAACCTGCGAGTTGCCGAACTGATGATGGCCAACGAAAAGGTCTGGCGCAGTGAAGACGAAATTCGTGCCGGCCTGATGAAGCTCTGGCGAGCCATGCAGGAGTGCGTCGAGCAAGGCCTCAAGCATGAAGGCATCCTGCCCGGTGGCCTGAATGTGCGACGTCGCGCCGCCAGGTTGCACCGCAGCTTGCAGGAGCTGGGCAAGCCGAATGTGATCGGCTCGACGCTGAGTGCCATGGAATGGGTCAACCTGTTCGCCCTGGCCGTCAACGAAGAGAATGCGGCGGGTGGGCGCATGGTCACGGCGCCGACCAACGGCGCGGCGGGGATCATTCCTGCGGTGCTGCATTACTTCATGAAGTTCAGCGAAGCGGTGACTGACGCCAATGTCGTCGACTATTTCCTGAGCGCGGCGGCTGTGGGGATCCTGTGCAAGAAGAACGCTTCCATCTCCGGGGCTGAAGTCGGCTGCCAGGGTGAGGTCGGTTCGGCCTGCGCCATGGCGGCGGCGGGGTTGGCGGAGATCCTCGGTGCCACGCCGGAGCAGCTGTGCAACGCGGCTGAGATTGGACTTGAACACAACCTGGGGCTGACGTGTGACCCCGTGGGCGGACTGGTGCAGGTGCCTTGCATCGAGCGTAATGCAATTGCCGCGGTGAAGGCGATCAATGCGGCGCAGATGGCGTTGCGCGGTGACGGGCAGCACTTTATCTCGCTGGACCGCGTGATCCGGACTATGCGTGATACCGGGGCGGACATGCATGACAAATATAAGGAAACCTCGCGCGGTGGATTAGCGGTCAGTGCGGTGGAGTGCTGATATCGGGTTGAACCCATCGCGGGCAAGCCCGCTCCCACAGGATTTGCTGTGCAACCAAGAAGTGGGGCACACCACAGATCCCTGTGGGAGCGGGCTTGCCCGCGATGTTGCCAGATCAGTCAAAACCGCGCGCAAAGTGAACACACCATCCTTGATACGCCACCTTTTAGCGCGTCGCTTACAGATAAGCGACTTCGACAGGATCAGGGATCCCAATCGTCGCTGACCGCCTGTCACCTGTGCTTGTGGTGACACTCTTTCAATACACGCCGCAGCCCTGTTCCCACAAGTGCTACCGATTTGCTCACACGCTAAGGGACAGAGCGCTTGATGCGATTCATGGCACTTATATCCCCCCACTCTACGTGGTCATATACAGACACATTCCGACGTCGTTTTCAGGAGTTATTGAACGCGCATTCAATTTTAGGCATGGCAATTGCTCTGTCATTACAAAGCCCGTCTCCCACGCGAGAACGATGGCAATAACAAGAGCCTCCGCCTGAGGCCATCACCCGCTTTGTGTGAGGAGATATTGCGATGACGACGTTCAACTCCGGGACTCAACCCCAGAACCGTGCGCCTCAATCCATCGGCTTTTTGCTGCTGGACAATTTCACGCTGATTTCTCTGGCGTCCGCAGTGGAACCACTGCGCATGGCCAACCAGTTGTCCGGTCGCGAGCTGTATCGCTGGACCACACTCACCGTCGATGGCGGGCAGGTCTGGGCCAGTGACGGCCTGCAGATCACCCCCGATTGCTCCATGCACAAGGCTCCCGCGCTGGACACCATCATTGTCTGCGGTGGTATCGGTATCCAGCGCACGGTCACCCGCGAACACGTTTCATGGCTACAGAGCCAGGCGCGCCAGTCGCGTCGTCTCGGCGCAGTGTGCACGGGTAGCTGGGCCCTGGCGTGCGCCGGGCTGCTGGACGGTTTTGATTGCAGCGTGCACTGGGAATGCCTGGCATCGATGCAGGAAGCTTTCCCGCGCGTGGCCATGAGCACCCGGTTGTTCACCCTCGACCGTAATCGCTTCACCAGCTCTGGTGGCACTGCGCCGCTGGACATGATGCTGCACCTGATCAGCCGTGATCACGGACGCGAACTGTCGGCCGCGATCTCGGAAATGTTCGTCTACGAGCGCATCCGCAATGAGCAGGATCACCAGCGTGTGCCGCTCAAGCACATGCTTGGTACCAACCAGCCGAAGTTGCAGGAAATCGTCGCGCTGATGGAGGCCAATCTGGAAGAGCCGATCGACCTGGATGAGCTGGCGGTATACGTCGCGGTGTCGCGTCGTCAGCTGGAGCGGTTGTTCCAGAAGTACCTGCATTGTTCGCCGTCGCGCTACTACCTGAAACTGCGCCTGATCCGCGCCCGGCAGTTGCTCAAGCAAACACCGATGTCGATTATCGAAGTGGCGTCGGTATGTGGCTTCGTGTCCACTCCGCATTTTTCCAAGTGCTATCGCGAATACTTCGGTATTCCGCCGCGTGACGAACGTGTGGGTTCCAACACCACGCAGCAGGTAGCAATGATGCCGCTGCCGCAGGCACTGGTGCTGTCGCCATTGTCGGGGCCGTTGTCGGCATTGAGTCAGGCGCGTAATGAGTCGACTTTTGCCAGCGTAAGGCTCTAAACCGAGTCGCCTTCATCGCGGGCAAGCCTTGCTCCCACAGATTGCTGCTGTTATCTGTCGGAGCAAGGCTTGCCCGCGATGGCTTCCTATCAGGCGCTACGGCTCTGCTGATACGCCGCCAATGCTGGCAGCAATTGCCTGTCGATCGCCTGGCGCACAGCCGGCAGGATGGTAGCGCTGCTGGTATACATCTGCTTGACCATGGTCCGTAGCGTTATCGCCCGTTCATCGTTCAAACCGCGCACCGCGCATTCGCAAGCCTGCTCGGCTGTAGAGCCGCTGGGTACTTGAAAGCCCAATGACTTCAGCTGGCCCAACAGGTCTTCCTGGTCAATCAAATCGGCGTGCATCATGACGCAATCCTTCTTCAGGGAACGGTGTCGTATCTCGATTCTCATCGGGGGGCGCGGTGGCGGCAAGGGCGATTTTTCGTAATGGCCGCGATACCTATGAACAGGTCGTTTTCGGCTAATTGCGTTAAGAGAGGAGTCGGCACACTGGTTACAGCTGGCTTCACGAAGGTTGGTCACCCTCGCGCAACGGCTCCTCAACAGTACCCACCTCTGCCTCGATCCTGTCACGGCTTGATCGGGGTTTTTTTTGCCTGTGGATCAGCGAAGGATGTTGTGCCTGGGCTGATGCCTTCGCGGGCAAGTCGAACCGCCGCTCCCCAGGTTAAGAGTCGGCGCTCAAGTTTGTGGTCTCCGCGATCCTGTGGGAGCAAGGCTTGCCCGCGATGAACGATGACGCGGTTTCAGCGCTGCAATACTTCATTTCGGAAGTCGGCAAAAACGGCGTCGTTCAACGGCGATCTCCTGGTTATTTTTTTGCGGGTAATGCGATCACTCGACCAATGTACTGGGGCGGCGGCACGTCGGTTTGCCCGGCGACGAGGGCTTGAAGCCTGGCCAGGGTGTCTTCGCCGAAGGGCGCCGATCGGGGGCCAGCGAGGTCGACGTGCAGCAGCATTTGCTCATTACCCGCCAGCTCCTTGACATCACCCACTAGGTGCAGGCTGTGATAAAGGTGCAAGCGCTTGCTGTCGTGGCCGATGATCCGGGTGTGTACTTCGACCTCGGCGTCGAGCTTCACTTCGTGCAGGTAATTGAGGTGCAGTTCGAGGGTGAAGAGCGAGTTGCCGCTGGCTTCTCGGTGGCTGCTGTCCATGCCGAGGCGATCCATCAGGGCGTCGGTGGCGTAGCTGAAGATCAGCAGGTAGAACGCGTCTCGCAGGTGGCCGTTGTAGTCGACCCAGTCGGGGATGATTGTGGTTTGGTAGGTGGTGAGGGTAGACATTGTTTCTGGTTCCGATGATGAGGGAGGCTGGGCTGGCCCCATCGCGAGCAGGCTCGCTCCCACACTAGGGGTTGCTCCCATAGCTGGCCAACCTGCAATCAGTGTGGAAGCGAACCTGCTCGCGATAGGGCCAGGCCTGCTGATGCTCTACTCGCTAAAAGCCATCCCGTGCTTCTGCTTGGTGGTTTTCACCGCTTCCAGCACCGCCAACAGGCAATCATCACGATAGCGCTCCAGCGCTGAAATGCTGTGGGTACCCAATTGATCACTGGTCCCGTCGACCACATCGTCAATCAACTTGTCGGTCAGTTCCGGCGCCGGCAGGTAGGTCCACGGCAACTGCAACGCCGGGCCAAACTGCGCCATGAAATGCCGCATGCCGGCATCGCCGCCTGCGAGGGTATAGGTCAGGAAAGTACCCATGAACGACCAGCGCAGACCCGCGCCAAAGCGAATGGCATCATCGATTTCACCGGTGGTCGCCACACCATCGTTCACCAGGTGCAGCGCCTCACGCCACAGCGCTTCGAGCAATCGGTCGGCGATAAAGCCGGGTACTTCCTTGCGCACATGCAGCGGACGCATGCCCAGGGATTCGTAGACTTTCATCGCCGCTTGAACAGCTTCCGGAGCCGTGTTTTTACCGCCCACCACTTCCACCAGGGGCAGCAGGTAAACCGGGTTGAACGGGTGGCCAACGACGCAGCGTTCCGGGTGGGTCGAACTCTCGTAGAACTCGCTGGGTAACAGGCCCGAAGTGCTGGAGCCGATCAAGGCGTCGGGTTTGGCTGCTGCACTGATCTTGCTGTGCAATTCGAGTTTCAGGTCCAGGCGCTCGGGGGCGCTTTCCTGAATGAAATCGGCATCGCGCACACACTCTTCGATGGTCGCGACAAAGCGCAGGCGATCCTGCGAAGCGCCGGGGGCCAGGCCTTGTTTTTCCAGGGCGCCCCAAGCGTTGGCGACGCGTTTGCGCAGGGCGGCTTCAGCACCAGGCGCGGGGTCCCAGGCCACTACGTTGAGGCCGTGGGCGAGGGCGCGGGACACCCAGCCGCTGCCGATGACACCGCTGCCCAGGGCGGCGAAGGTTTTGATTTCGGTGATGAACGTCATGGCGACTTCCTAAAAGAATTCGGTGATCCCTGTGGGAGCGGGCTTGCCCGCGATGACGGTATTCCTGCCGAAGAAAATGTATCGGTAGTACCGGCGCTATCGCGGGCAAGCCCGCTCCCACAGGTGAGGTGTGATTCGGCTCAGCCGCGCTTGGTCAGGCCCATTTTTGCCCGGCCTTCGGCTGGGGTCAGGACACGGGCGCCGAGGCGGCTGAGGATTTCGCTGGCGCGCTCCACCAACTGGCCATTGGTGGCCAACACGCCCTTGTCCAGCCAGATGTTGTCTTCCAGGCCGACCCGCACGTTGCCGCCGAGCAGTACCGCTTGCGCAGCCATCGGCATCTGCATGCGTCCGATGCCAAAGCCGGCCCAGACGGCGTTGGATGGAAGGTTGTCGACCATGGCTTTCATGGTGGTGGTATCGGCCGGTGCGCCCCACGGAATGCCCAGGCACAGCTGGAACAGCGGATCATCGAGCAAGCCTTCCTTGATCATCTGCTTGGCAAACCACAGGTGCCCGGTGTCGAAGATTTCCAGCTCGGCCTTAACGCCCAACTCTTGTATGCGCTTGGCGCCCGCGCGCAGTTGCGCCGGTGTGGATACGTAAATGGTGTCGCCATCGCCGAAGTTCAGCGTGCCGCAATCCAGGGTACAGATTTCCGGCAGCAGCTCTTCGACGTGGGCCAGGCGTGTCAGGGGGCCGACCAGGTCAGTGTTGGGGCCGAATTCCATCGGGTTTTCGCCAGCGCCGATTTCCAGGTCGCCGCCCATGCCGGCGGTCAGGTTGACGATGATGTCGACGTCCGCTTCGCGGATGCGCTCCATCACTTCGCGGTACAGCGCCACATCCCGGCTGAACTTGCCGGTTTCGGGACTGCGCACATGGCAATGCACCACGGTGGCGCCCGCCTTGGCGGCTTCCACGGCCGCCGCTGCGATTTGCTTCGGGGTGACCGGTATGTGCGGGCTCTTGGCGGTCGTGTCGCCAGCACCGGTAAGTGCGCAGGTGATGATGACGTCGTGGTTCATGAGGCAGGTTCCTGTTCTTTAGGGGAATGGCGGGCGTGATAAGTCCGTTAGCAGCCCGTTGGGGGCTGCAATTGGGCGTTCAGTCAGGGTTTATTTACTGGTCAGTTTCAGGTTTTCAGCGGCCGGTTTGCCGTCGAAGGTGGTCACGCCTTCGAGCCAGCGCTGTTTGTCCTGGGGGTGATCATTGAGCCACTGTTTGGCCGATTCGAATGCGTCCTTGTGATCCAGCAGCGGCTGCATCATCCGGCTCTCGTCTTCGGCGGAGTAGGTCAGGTTACTGAGCAGGCGGCCGATGTTCGGGCATTGCTGGGCATAGTTCGGCGAGGTAACGGTCCAGACGGTGGCCATGCCTTCGTTCGGGCCGAGCGCATCGTCGCTGCCGGTGAGATAGGTCATCTGCACATTAACGTTCATTGGATGCGGCGCCCAGCCGAAGAACACCACGGCTTCCTTGCGCCGCACGGCACGATCCACTGCCGCGAGCATACCGGCCTCACTGGACTCGACCAGCTGGAATTTGCCCAGGCCGAACTGGTTCTTGGCGATCATCGCCTTGATCTGGGTATTGGCACCCGAGCCTGGCTCGATCCCGTAGATCTTGCCGCCCAGTTCTTTCTCGAACCTGGCGATGTCGGCGAAAGTCTTCAGGCCTTTGTCTGCCAGGTAGGTCGGCACGGCAAGGGTCGCGCGGGCGTCTTTGAGGCTTGGCGCATCAAGCACCTTGACCTGTTTCGCGTCGACGAAAGGAGTGATGGTCTGGGTCATCAGCGGGTTCCAGTACCCCAGGAACAAGTCCAGGCGCTGGTCGCGGATCCCGGCGAAGATGATTTGCTGGGACGCGCTGGTTTGTTTGGTGTTGTAGCCGAGGCCGTCTAGCAGCACCTGAGTCATGGCGCTGGTGGCGATCACGTCGGTCCAGTTCACCACGCCCATGCGTACGTTCTGGCAAGAAGCGGGTTCGGCCGCCATGACACTGGCGCTCAGGAAAGCGGTACCGCTCAGTGCAAGAACACAGCTGCTGATGAGTCGTTTCATGTCGGGTTCCTCGGCAGACGTTATTGTGGGTTCCGATGTCTATGTGCACCGGTGATGCCAAGTTACGCAGCTAAGACCCCGTCAACACGCACTACGGCGACCAGCTCTTGCACTGGAGCGACCTGCCCCTTGAATGCCGCTTGCAACTGGCGTATCAACGTCCACACGCTTCCCGCCCTCTCGTTACCTGCCAGTCGAGTGCGCTCCATGTCCCAGGATTTCTACTTCTTGTTGATGCCGGGTTTTTCGGCCATAGGGTTTATCTCGGCCATCGAGCCGCTGCGGGTGGCCAATCGCTTTCGCGGTGAACTTTATCGCTGGCATGTGCTGAGCGCCGATGGCGGTGCTGTTCTGGCCAGTAACGGCATGTCGGTCAACGCCGATGCCGCGCTGGAGCCGCTCGCAAAAGGGGCGACGTTGCTGGTAGTCGCCGGCTTCGAACCGCTGAAATTCGCCACGCCCGCGCTTGAGCACTGGCTGCGCCGGCTGGACAGCGACGGCGTGACCCTGGGCGCCATCGACACCGGCAGCTTCGTCCTCGCCGAGGCAGGGTTGCTTGAGGGCCATCGCCTGACCCTGCACTGGGAAGCCATCGACGCGTTCAAGGAGTCCTATCCGCTGCTCAGCGTCACCCAGGAGCTTTTCGAGATCGACCGCAGGCGCATTACCTCGGCGGGCGGCACGGCGTCAATTGACCTGATGCTCGATCTCATCGGCCAGGCCCACGGTCCGGAACTGGCGATTCAGGTCAGCGAACAATTCGTACTCGGTCGCATCCGCCCGCGCAAGGATCACCAGCGCATGGAAGTAGCCAGTCGGTACGGCATTCGCAACAAGAAACTGGTGCAGGTGATCGGCGAGATGGAACGCCACAGTGAGCCGCCGTTGAGTACGCTGGCCCTGGCCGAATCGATCAAAGTGACGCGGCGCCAGCTGGAGCGCCTGTTTCGCTTGCACTTGAATGACACACCGAGCAATTTCTATCTGCGATTACGACTGGAAAAGGCCCGGCAACTGCTGCGGCAGACGGACATGAGTGTGCTGGAAGTGAGCATTGCGTGCGGGTTTGAATCGCCGTCGTATTTCACCCGCAGTTATCGGGCGAAGTTTGAGCGGTGCCCGCGGGAAGACCGACGTACCGCAAAAGCATGAACACAGAAAATGTAGGATCTGCGTGGGCTATTACTTCTTCATCAGCGCAGAACACGCCGCCTTGTACGCCTCATGCTGATATTTGTTCAGCGTCCCCGGCAGTTCAAAATTGTGCTTCTTGGCCTGGGCATTGATCGTCTGTGGCGACAGCAGCGTCACCTCACAACTGTCCAGCAACTGAAAAACTCCCTCGATCTTGAAGGTGGTCGGCCCACCGGCAAACTCGCCTTTCTTACTGCGCTTCTTGATCACGATCCGGTCGATTGAGTTCTCCCGAATGAACGATGCCACCTGTGCGGCAAACACTTTGACGTTGGCCGCTTCGTCGTCATCGTCCAGGGCAATTTTCTTGGTGGCCAGGGGCAGGTGGCTGAGCGCCTGATTGTCGAGGGACGCGACGGCGATGATGGCTTCACTGCCTTTGATTTCAATGCCGCAGATTTTCATTTCGTGCCCTTCTAAGTCGGTGAAGTGTGATGGTGGCGCAGCCTTGAGGTGAAGTCACGGCATGAGTGTTACAGGGTGGTGGACTGCCCCCGACGATCCAGTTCAAACACTTTGTTCTGTTGCAGGCGCGTCTTCAGCCAGCGTTCGGCTTTGCCCATCTTGCGTGTACGGGCCCAGAGCAGGTCAACACCCACATGCCAGTCGGTGTGGGGATACGCACCCAACTGCAGTTCGACCAGTTCGCCATTGGCCAGTTCACGCTGGATCAACTGGCGCGGCAACGTGGCCCAACCGAGGCCGGCACGGACCATTTCCAGCAGCGCCAGGTAGTTTTCGGCCTGCCAGATCCGAGTGGAACGCAGGTACTCGCTGCTGGGCAGCTTTTCGGCGTGTGCGCTAAACGCCAGGCGGCGGTGCACGTGCAGGTCTTCGAAGGTCACGCTGCTCAATTTCGCCAGCGCATGTGCGGGGTGACAGACGTGCAGCATGATCAGCTTGCCCATCTGCTGGAATTCGAGCTGCGGCGGGTACTGCGGCTGGGAGAAGGCGATCCCCAGCACGGCCTGGCCCTGGGCTACGAGTTCGCTGACATCCCCATATACAGGGTGCCTGATCACCAGATCGACATAGGGGAAAGCCTCTTCGAACTCCAGCAGCACCGGCATGACGGCGTTGTAGGGCGTTTCAATGGCCAGTGACACGCTGGGTTCGATCGCGTCGGACAGGCAATCCGCATGGGCCTGGAGGGTCAGGCAACGTTCCAGCACCGACTGCGCCTGCAACAACATTTTCTGGCCGGCCTGGGTCAGCACCGGGTTGCGATTCGAGCGATCGAACAGTTCCACGCCCAGGTCCTGTTCCAGATTGGAAATCGCCACGCTCACGGTTGATTGAGTCTTGCCCAGCTTGCGCGCGGCCGCCGAGAACGACCCGCTGTGCACGGCCTGGACGAATGTTTGCAACTGGTCCAGAGAGAACTGCATGGGCGTGACCTCAAGCGAATATATCTATCGTTAAAAACGATGGTTGCTCATTTGCTCCATCGTTTACAAGCAGAGAATATCGGACCTGAAACGACCTCTTCTGCTGCATCGATTTGCGCTGTGCCTGGCCTGTGGACGCCTCCCAGGACTACAAGAAAAAAGCACTTCAGGAGACATTCGATATGAGCAATTCACAGGTTCATCCGGTGGACGAAATCCTGCCGGTTCGCCAGTTGGTGACATTCGGTTTGCAGCATGTACTGGTGATGTATGCAGGTGCGGTGGCGGTACCACTCATACTGGGCAGCGCACTGGGGCTGACATCGGCGCAGATAGTGACGTTGATCAATGCGAATCTGCTGACGTCGGGCATCGCCACGATGATTCAGACCCTCGGCTTCTGGAAGTTCGGGGCGCGCCTGCCGCTGATACAGGGCTGTTCATTCATTGCGCTGGCACCAATGATCATGATCGGCAAGGAGTTCGGGCTCACTGAAGTGTTCGGCGCGGTGATCGCGGCGGGGGCGATCACCATTGCCATGGCGCCCGTGTTCAGTAGGTTGCTGCGGTTCTTTCCGCCCGTGGTGATCGGCAGCCTGATCACCATCATCGGCATTTCCCTGATGCCTGCCGCGGCAATCTGGCTAGGTGGCGGCAATCCTGATTCCGCAGATTTCGGTGCGCCATCGAACCTGCTGCTGGGGCTGGCCACGGTCATCGTTACATTGGTGATCTATGCCAGGTTTTCCGGCTTCATTGGCAACCTAAGCGTATTGATCGGCTTGTTCGTGGGCAGCCTGATCGCGGCAGCGTTCGGCATGACGCACTTCGGGCAGGTGAGCAGCGCAGCCTGGTTCGAGCTGAGCCCGCCCATGGCCTTCGGCATGCCGCAGTTTTCACTGATGCCGATACTGGTCATGACGTTGGCGATGTTGGTGATCATGGCCGAAACCACCGGTAACTGCCTGGCGATCGGCAAATTGACCGGCAAGACCACCACGCAAACAACTCTTGGCAATGCATTCCGTGCCGATGGGCTATCAACAATGCTCGGCGGGTTGTTCAACAGCTTCCCCTACAACGCCTTCACCCAAAACACCGGCCTAATTGCGCTCTCCAACGTCAAGAGCCGGTATGTCGTGGCTTCGGCGGGGGCAATCATGGTGCTGATGGGCCTGTTTCCCAAACTGGGTGCGCTGATCGCAGCGGTGCCGACGCCGGTGTTGGGCGGTTGCGCCGTGGTGATGTTCGGCATGACCACGGTGGCCGGTATCCAGGAGCTCTCACGGGTGACATTCGAGGGGACTCGCAACGCAATCATCGTTGCCGTATCGATAAGCGTCGGTGTGCTGCCGATGTCGTTCCCGGCGCTGTTCGAACACGCCAGCGGCACTCTCAAACTGGTACTGGAAAGCGGAATCTTCCTCGGTGCGATCACCGCGATTGTGCTCAATATCCTGCTCAATCCGCAGAGCAGGCGCGAGCCGGTGGCACCCGCCGCCGAGCTGGCCGACTGACAGGTGTTTAGCCCCTGGCCGACGCGGTCAGGGGCACAGTTGAACATAATAAGGAGTTTTACATGACAAGCTTCACTTGCGCTGTACCTGCCGGCATCACCGAGCTTGATCTGCAACTGCTGCGCCGCTCTCTCGAACTGGCAGAGGACTCGAAGGCCCGTGGTCGTCATCCGTTTGCTGCACTGGTCGCCGATGGGGCCGGTAACATCATTGCGGCGGCGGGCAATAATTCCATGCCGCCGGAAGGCGATCCCACCCAGCATGCCGAACTCGCTGCAGCCGCGCAGGCGGCCAAGCTGCTAAGCCCGGCAGACCTGGCACAATGCACGCTCTACACCAGTGCCGAACCCTGCTGCATGTGTGCGGGGGCGATTTACTGGACGGGCATTGGCCGAGTGGTCTACGCGCTGTCCGAGCATGCCTTGCTGGGGCTCACGGGTGGCCACCCGGAAAACCCGACGTTCTCGTTGCCGTGCCGGGAAGTGTTCGCGCGCGGCCAGCGACAGATTCCGACATTCGGGCCGATGTTGGAAGCAGAGGCTGCGCGCGCGCATGAAGGGTTCTGGACGTGACTGGGTAGGGCGGTTTTTGCTGAGTGGAGGCGGGGCTGCCTCCCTTGGCTTTGGGGTTTGATGCTGGGGTTTAATGGTGGAAAAGATCGCAGCCTCGTTGCACTCGACAGCTCCTACACAGCTCCTGCACCGCTTCTACGGAGGCAATTTCCTACAGTTCGAGTTGATCGGCGCCTATTCCAAATGCAGCGGCAATCTTTTCCCGGGTCGCCTTTCGAGGCTTGGCAACTGTCTCCTGCTGGGCGAAGGCCGGCTGAGAAATACCCATACGTTTGGCGACTTCGTCCTGGGTGAGGTTAAGGTGTTCACGCCAGGCGCGAATAGGCGTCGCTCCGTCAACGATACGACTGACTACCTCGTGAGGAATCAGATCGGGTTCAATTTTGCGTGCGACGTACTGGGCATAGGGAATGACGACGAAAGCGGGATTGCCATCCGCATCGTTGATGATTTGAACGTCAGTAGGTGCGTTCATCGCGTTTCTTGACCTCTTGAATACTGACCACTTTGATGACGCCATCCCAGTCGAACATGACGCGATAGCTACCCACTCGTAGTCGGTAGGCGTAGTCATGTCCCACCAGTGCTTTGACATTGTTCACGTCCGGCATGCAAGTCAGTAGCGTGACAGCATCACGGACTTTAACCTGATGGATGGAGTGCAATTTCAACAGCTGCTTAACGGCTTTGCGTGTCCAGTGGATGCTGTTCATTGGAAGAATATAAGTCTTTTATAAGACTATCAATCTTTACTTATATTCTCGCGAAGGCAAAGGCATCAACCGTGTCAGAATATTGCTCGGATTTCTAACTCACTCCTGCCCGATCGACTCCAAAAACTCCGACCTTTCATCACTCATGCGTGCAATGCAGTCATTTTGCGCAATGGTGAACGCCTTGCTGCCACTCGTCGCCGGGAACGCTTCGACTGCGCAATCGGCGTCTCGCGTCTTCAGCCATTGTTGCTGCGCCGCTTTGATTTTTGCGGTGATGTCTGCCAGCTGGGTCGGGTTCTTGCCGTAGAGTATTTGCATGCGCTCGGCCAGGGTCTGGTAGTTGTCCTTGAGCAGGTCTTCGGCGGCGGTTCGGCCATAGACCGAGCATTCGAGGGTCTGGACGTCGTTTTCGACAGCGTCGCAGGGGGTGGTCTCGGACTCTTCTTCCGCGTGTACGGCCGTGGCGATCAATGCCAGAACCAGAAAGATCATTTTCATTGCGCTGCCGTCCCTCATTCCAGTTGAGCCTCAGTGAAGCATCCAGTCGTGCAGCGGATTCTGGCTCAACCTGACGGGCTTGAACAGGCGGGCGAGCAGGGGTGGCGACGACCCTTTGTCGCGGATTGACGCTTTCGGCAATTCCCCTGTCGTTTTTGCACCCGGCTGTCCCGGTGCTCAGGCATATGCTGGCTCCAAAGCGCCGGCACACGATTCGGCGCATGAATCGACAATAGGGGACAGCCTGATGAGCCCAGCCGAACTGCACGCCGACAGCATCGTTATCGACGGGCTGATTATCGCCAAGTGGAACCGTGAGCTGTTCGAGGACATGCGCAAAGGCGGCCTGACGGCGGCCAACTGCACCGTGTCGGTGTGGGAGGGCTTCCAGGCCACCGTCAACAACATCGCCGCGAGTCAGAAGCTGATTCGTGAAAACAGCGACCTGGTCATTCCGGTTCGCACCACCGCCGACATCCGCAAGGCCAAGGAGCAGGGCAAGACCGGTATCCTCTTCGGCTTCCAGAATGCCCACGCCTTTGAAGACCAGATCGGCTATGTCGAGGTGTTCAAGCAGCTCGGCGTCGGTATTGTGCAGATGTGCTACAACACCCAGAACCTGGTCGGTACCGGTTGCTACGAGCGCGATGGTGGCCTGTCCGGTTTCGGTCGTGAAATCGTCGCCGAGATGAACCGAGTTGGCGTGATGTGCGACCTGTCCCACGTCGGTTCGAAAACTTCTGAAGAGGTGATTCTCGAATCGAAGAAACCCGTCTGCTACTCCCACTGCCTGCCGTCGGGCCTGAAGATTCACCCGCGCAACAAATCCGATGAAGAACTCAAGTTCATTGCGGATCACGGTGGCTTTGTCGGCGTGACCATGTTCGCGCCGTTCCTCGCCAAGGGCATCGATTCGACTATCGACGACTACGCCGAAGCCATCGAATACACCATGAACATCGTCGGCGAAGACGCCATCGGCATCGGCACCGACTTTACCCAGGGTCACGGCCAGGACTTCTTCGAGTACCTGACCCATGACAAGGGTTACGCCCGCCGCCTGACCAGCTTCGGCAAGATCATCAACCCGCTGGGCATCCGCACCGTCGGCGAGTTCCCGAACCTCACCGAAACCCTGCTCAAGCGCGGCCATAGCGAGCGCGTGGTGCGCAAGATCATGGGCGAGAACTGGGTCAACGTGCTCAAAGACGTCTGGGGCGAATAAGCCGCCGCACTTCTGAATCCTTACCTGCGGCCATCCGCGCCGCAGGCAACACCCCAATTTTTCTGGAGTTATGTTTCCATGGCCAAGATCGCCCCGCAATTGCCTATCGAAGTCGACAGCGAGACCGGTGTCTGGACCTCCGATGCCCTGCCGATGCTGTACGTGCCACGTCATTTCTTCGTCAACAACCACATGGGCATCGAGGAAGTGCTGGGCGCCGACGCCTATGCCGAAATCCTCTACAAGGCCGGCTACAAGTCCGCCTGGCACTGGTGCGAAAAAGAAGCCGAATGCCACGGCCTTGAAGGCGTCGCGGTGTTCGAGCACTACATGAAGCGCCTGTCACAACGCGGCTGGGGCCTGTTCAAGATCCAGGACATCGACCTCGATAAAGGCACCGCCAGCGTCAAGCTCGAGCACTCCGCATTCGTCTACGTGTACGGCAAGGTCGGGCGCAAGGTCGACTACATGTTCACCGGCTGGTTTGCCGGTGCCATGGATCAGATTCTGCAAGCCCGCGGCAGCCAGATCCGCACGGTTGCCGAGCAAGTCTACGGTGGCTCCGAAGAAGGCCACGACGACGGTTTGTTCACCGTCAAGCCGTTGTAAGTCGAGGAACCCGCCATGGCTTTCGAAGCAATGTTCCAGCCGATCCAGATCGGCAAACTGACCATCCGCAACCGCGTGCTCAGCACCGCACACGCGGAGGTCTACGCGACCGACGGCGGCATGACCACCGACCGGTACGTCAAGTATTACGAAGAGAAAGCCAAGGGCGGGATCGGCCTGGCCATTTGCGGTGGTTCTTCGGTCGTGGCCATCGACAGCCCGCAGGAGTGGTGGAGCTCGGTGAACCTGTCCACCGACCGGATCATTCCGCATTTCCAGAATCTTGCTGACGCCATGCACAAGCACGGCGCCAAGATCATGATCCAGATTACCCACATGGGCCGGCGTTCGCGCTGGGACGGCTTCAACTGGCCGACACTGATGTCGCCGTCCGGGGTGCGCGAGCCGGTGCACCGTGCTACTTGCAAAACCATCGAGCCGGAAGAAATCTGGCGGGTTATCGGCAACTACGCGCAAGCGGCACGCCGTGCCAAGGCCGGTGGCCTGGACGGCGTCGAGTTGTCCGCCGTGCACCAGCACATGATCGACCAGTTCTGGAGCCCGCGCGTCAACAAGCGGACCGATGAGTGGGGTGGCAGCTTCGAGAACCGTATGCGTTTCGGCCTGGAAGTATTAAAAGCCGTGCGCGCCGAAGTCGGTCCCGATTTCTGCGTCGGCATCCGCTTGTGCGGCGATGAATTCCATCCGGATGGTTTGTCCCACGAGGACATGAAGCAGATCGCCAAGTACTACGACGACACCGGCATGCTGGACTTCATTGGCGTGGTGGGCTCGGGTTGCGACACCCACAACACCCTGGCCAACGTGATCCCGAACATGAGTTATCCGCCGGAGCCGTTTCTGCACCTGGCAGCCGGTATCAAGGAAGTGGTCAAGGCCCCGGTTCTGCACGCGCAGAACATCAAGGATCCGAACCAGGCGACGCGCATTCTCGAAGGCGGTTACGTCGACATGGTCGGCATGACCCGCGCGCACATCGCCGACCCGCACCTGATCGCCAAGATCAAGATGGGCCAGATCGACCAGATCAAACAGTGCGTCGGTGCCAACTACTGCATCGACCGGCAATACCAGGGCCTGGATGTGCTGTGCATCCAGAACGCAGCGACTTCCCGTGAATACATGGGCGTGCCGCACATCATCGAAAAGACTACCGGGGTCAAACGCAAGGTCGTAGTAGTGGGTGCCGGGCCTGCCGGTATGGAGGCAGCGCGCGTGGCCGCCGAACGTGGCCACGACGTGACCCTGTTCGAGAAGAAGGAATTCATCGGTGGGCAAATCACCACGGCGTCGAAAGCGCCGCAGCGCGACCAGATCGCCGGTATCACCCGCTGGTATCAGCTGGAACTGGCGCGTTTGAAAGTCGACCTGCGCCTGGGTGTGGCGGCCGATGCGCCGACCATTATGGACCTGCGCCCGGACGTCGTCGTGCTCGCCGTCGGCGGTCATCCCTTCCTGGAGCAGAATGAGCACTGGGGCGCGGCTGAAGGCCTCGTGGTCAGTAGCTGGGACATCCTTGATGGCAAAGTTGCGCCGGGCAAGAACGTGCTGGTGTACGACACTATTTGCGAGTTTACCGGCATGTCGACCGCCGACTTCCTCGCGGACAAAGGCAGCCAGGTCGAGATCGTTACCGACGACATCAAGCCAGGCGTGGCAATTGGCGGCACATCGTTCCCGACCTACTACCGCAGCATGTACCCCAAAGAAGTGATCATGACCGGGGACATGATGCTGGAGAAGGTCTACCGCGAAGGCGACAAGCTGGTGGCGGTGCTGGAGAACGAATACACCGGCGCCAAGGAGGAGCGGGTGGTGGATCAGGTAGTCGTGGAAAACGGCGTGCGCCCGGACGAAGAAATCTATTACGCGATGAAAGAAGGCTCGCGCAACAAGGGCCAGATCGACGTGGAAGCCCTGTTCGCGATCAAGCCGCAGCCTTGCCTGGAACAGAGCGGCGACGGCTACTTGCTGTTTCGCATCGGCGACTGCGTAGCCCAGCGCAACGTGCACGCGGCGATCTATGACGCGTTGCGGCTGTGCAAGGATTTCTAAGTTTTTGACGTCACCTGTGTAGGAGCTGCCGGAGGCTGCGATCTTTTGATCCTGTTTTCAAGATCAAGATCAAAAGATCGCAGCCTGCGGCAGCTCCTACGCCGAACGCGTTTCTCCAAGATGTACTGGTGGGAGCTTCACCATGTTGAACACCCTTCTTCCAATCCTGTTGTTTGCCGCCCTGGGCCTGGCTGTCCTTGGCGCGTTGCGGCGGGTGGCCATGTGGCGTCGGGGCCGGGCTTCGAAAGTTGACCTGATCGGCGGCCTGCTTGCCATGCCAAAGCGCTACATGGTCGACTTGCACCACGTGGTGGCGCGGGACAAATACATCGCCAATACCCACGTCGCCACCGCCGGTGGTGCGGTGGCTTCCGCCGTGCTGGCGATCCTGGTTCACGGTTTCGGCCTGCATAACCGCTTCCTCGGGTATGCACTGCTGCTGATGACTGCCGTGATGTTCGTGGGAGCGATTTTCGTCTACCTGCGCCGACGCAATCCTTCGGCCCGTTTGTCCAAAGGCCCGTGGATGCGCCTGCCGAAAAGTCTCCTGGCGTTCTCCGCTTCGTTTTTCCTGGTGACCCTGCCAGTAGCAGGCATCCTCCCGGAAAATTTCGGCGGCTGGATCCTGGCGGCAATCCTGTTTGTCGGCGTGTTGTGGGGCGTCTGCGAGTTGTTCTTAGGCATGACTTGGGGCGGCCCCATGAAGCACGCCTTTGCCGGTGCTCTGCACCTGGCCTGGCACCGTCGCGCCGAGCGCTTTGGCGGCGGTCGCTCCACCGGGTTGAAACCGCTGGATCTGAACGATCCTACTGCGCCGCTGGGTGTGGAAAAGCCCAAGGATTTCACCTGGAACCAGTTGCTTGGCTTCGACGCTTGCGTACAGTGTGGCAAGTGCGAGGCCGCGTGCCCGGCATTTGCCGCCGGCCAGCCGTTGAACCCGAAAAAACTGATTCAGGACATGGTCGTTGGCCTGGCCGGTGGCACCGATGCCAATTTTGCCGGCAGCCCATACCCAGGCAAGCCCATCGGTGAGCACGCCGGCAATCCGCATCAGCCGATCGTCAACGGTCTGGTGGACGCCGAAACCCTATGGTCCTGTACCACTTGCCGCGCCTGCGTTGAAGAGTGCCCGATGATGATCGAGCACGTCGATGCCATCGTTGACATGCGCCGCCATCTCACCCTGGAAAAAGGCGCGACCCCGAACAAGGGCGCCGAAGTCCTGGAAAACCTGATCGCCACCGACAATCCCGGCGGCTTCGCCCCGGGAGGGCGGATGAACTGGGCAGCGGACTTGAACCTCAATCTGATGAGCGAGAAAAAATCCGTCGACGTGCTGTTCTGGGTCGGCGACGGTGCTTTCGACATGCGCAACCAGCGCACTCTGCGTGCGTTTGTCAAAGTGCTGAAAGCGGCCAAGGTCGACTTCGCCGTTTTGGGCCTTGAAGAACGCGACAGCGGTGACGTGGCACGGCGACTGGGCGACGAAGCGACTTTCCAGCTGTTGGCCAAACGCAATATCCAGACCCTGGCCAGGTACAGCTTCAACCGCATCGTCACCTGTGACCCCCACAGCTTCCACGTGTTGAAGAACGAGTACGGCGCCTTCGACGGCAACTACCTTGTGCAGCACCACAGCACCTACATGGCAGAAATCATTGGTGCCGGCGCCCTCAGCCTCGGCCAGCACAAAGGCAGCAGCGTCACCTATCACGACCCGTGCTACCTCGGTCGTTACAACGGCGAGTACGAGGCACCCCGTGAAGTGCTGCGTGCCCTTGGCATCGAAGTCAAAGAGATGCAGCGTTCAGGTTTCCGTTCCCGTTGCTGCGGCGGTGGTGGCGGTGCGCCGATCACCGACATCCCGGGCAAGCAACGAATCCCCGACATGCGCATGGAAGACATCCGCGAAACCGGCGCCGAGCTGGTGGCAGTCGGTTGTCCACAGTGCACCGCGATGCTTGAGGGCGTGGTCGAACCGCGACCGCTGATCAAGGACATCGCTGAACTGGTGGCCGACGCGCTGCTCGAAGAGGCGGCGCCGAACAAGCCCAATGCACCGGTGCAACATGAAGAACCTGCGGAGGCCCACTGATGAGCGACATTATCCGCCGCGATCCGCGCGCCGAATGGATCGCCCGCAACCGCTTGCACCCGCTGCACGCGGCCATGCAACCGGCGCAACACAGCTGGATGGGGCCTAACGGGGTCATCCGCAAGAACCCCCACGGCGTCGGCTTTATCGGGCCCAACGGGCTGAAGCGCATCGACCGCAGCGGGGCCCAGCAAGGTGGGGCGACCAAGCGTACCGCCGCTGTAGAAGTACAATTGCCGCTGCATCAGGTGCCTGCGCCGGCGTTCTATATTTGCGTGGTCCCGGACATGGTCGGTGGCCGCCTGAGCAGTCACGACCGTGACTTGCTGGGGCTGGCTCATCAATTGGCTGGCTCGGACGGCGCGGTGTTGGCGGTGGTGTTCGGTGAACACAAGGAAAGCACATTTGCCACCGCTGGCGTGGATCGCCTGTTGGTGCTGGACGGCGAGGAATTCAGCGGTTATGCACCGGAACAACGAGTGCAGGGCCTGCGGGCTGTGGATAACCAGTTCAATCCGCGTCACTGGTTGCTGCCTGACAGCCGTACCGGCGGCGGCGAACTAGGCCGTCGGTTTGCCGCAACCTTGGGTGAACGCCCGGCAACACGGGTGTGGCAGGTCAAGGATCAGGAGTGTATCGGCCGTGCCGGTGCTGGCCTGCAGGATCTTGCCCGGCCGGTTGCGCGCCTGATTCTGGCTGCCGTCGAATGCGCCGAGCCGGTCAGTGAAAGCCGTCATGAAGCCTTGCCGGTGGAGTTATCCACAGCCGTGGCGCGCAGCCTTTCGCGCATCGAAGATCTGGGCGCAGTGGCAGTCGACCCGGCAGCGATTCCCATGGCCGAAGCGGAATTCATCTTCTCTGGCGGTAACGGCGTCAAGGACTGGGGACTTTTCCACAGTACCGCCCAAGCGTTGGGCGCTACCGAAGGCGCATCGCGGGTAGCGGTGGACGACGGCTTCATGGCGCGCGAGCGTCAGGTCGGTGCGTCCGGCACCTGGGTCACCGCACGGGTCTATGTAGCGGTGGGGATTTCCGGGGCGATCCAGCACCTGCAAGGCATCGGTGCCTGTGACAAGGTGGTGGCGATCAATCTCGACCCCGGTTGCGACATGATCAAACGGGCCGACCTGTCGGTGATCGGCGAGAGTGCCGAGATTCTACAAGCCTTGATCGATGCGGTAGCGGCTTACCGGAACGACGCCAAGCGCGATGCGGCTTAAGGGAAGGAAAAGGTCATGAGCACGAAAATCATCAGCCTGGTGTCCATCGGCGCCCACCCAACCTCCGGCCGGCCACGTCGCGCTGAGCAGGATGCGCGCGCGGTAGAACTGGGCTTGCAACTGGCTGGGGATAACTTGCAAGTCCTGCACGCAGGCGACGTCGCCGAGCCTGCCTTACGTGCCTATCTGGGTATGGGTCTTGAGCAACTGCATGTACTGGAACAACCGCAGGGCGCCGATGCATTGCCCGCATTGACCGCCTACTTGCATGAAGCCGGCGCCCAGGTGGTACTCACCGGCAGCCAGGCGGAAACCGGCGAAGGGTCGGGCATGCTGCCGTTCCTGCTGGCGGAGAGTCTCGGCTGGCCGCTGGTCGTGGGGCTGGCGCAGGTTGAATCCATCGACGGTAATTGCGCAATGGTGCTGCAGGCATTACCGCGAGGCCAGCGTCGTCGCCTTAAAGTACGGCTGCCGTTTCTGGCCACTGTGGATAACGCTGCACCCAAGCCTCGCCAGAGCGCCTACGGCCCGGCGCGACGCGGCTTGTTGCAGGCGGACGAAGTCGAGGTATTCGACGATGAGTTACTCGCGGTAGCGACCCTGCAACCTGCCAAGCCACGGCCGAAACGCTTGAAGGTGATCAAGGCCAAAAGTGGCGCTGATCGCATGAAGGCCGCAACGGCGAAGGCCAGTGGTGGGGGCGGGCAGGTTTTGAAGGGATTGACTGCGCAAGCCGCCGCCGACGCGATCCTCAAGTTGTTGATCGAAGAAGGCGTCGTTCGCTAAGGCTTGGCAGCCACTGCACGCGAGCCGTGAGCTCTGGGCCGGAGGATGCTGTGGCTTCAATACGTCAAACTATCCAGTTATTCCGGGGCTTTCTACTTGCCCACAATCGCTGTTGGCGGTTTTGTGGATAAGTTGTTTGCTGTCGGCTACAGGCCCCATAAATCGGGCTTCTCAAGAGTTTGATTAAAAAATAGCCAATCTCTCATTATCTACATGAATATCCTTCGAAATCCCTTATTTAGCGTGGTTTCCCCTGGTTTTCCACAGATCTCCAATAGTTGTCCCCGAAGTCTGTTGGCGCTTCTGTGGATAAGGTGTTTGCGATCCGCTGCGAGCCAGGCAGAGCGTGGCTTTGAAGCATTAGATCAAAAAATGATCAGTTGCTTCGATAAACGCATGTTTCGGATAAGTCACGGATTTTATTTAGTTTATACGGAAATGATTTCCGCCTATCCACAGTTGTCCCCAATTGCTGTGGGTGGAGATGTGGATAACTTGTTGGCGGAAGGCCACGAGCTGCGCACTGTATAGCTCTGAACGCAATTGATCATATTTCGTACAGTTATAACTTGAATCGGGTGTTGTCGTTAAAAGATCGCAGCCTGCGGCAGCTCCTACAGTTTGTTGTGTCCGATAAATTATCGGTGCACGCGTCACTGTAGGAGCTGGTGCAGGCTGCGATCTTTTGACTTTGATCAACCTTGAACGGGAACGCCTTTGAGATACGGCGCAGGCTCAGCCCCCAGATTGTTCAGCAGGCGTTCGCTGTACCAGTCCACAAAGTTCACCACACCGAACTCATAGGTCTTGGAATACGGCCCAGGCTGGTAAGCCGTGGAATTGATCCCGCGCTGGTTCTCTTCCGCCAGGCGACGGTCCTGGTCGTTGGTGGCATCCCAGACCTGGCGCATGCGATCAACGTCGTAGTCCACGCCTTCAACGGCGTCCTTGTGCACGATCCACTTGGTGGTGACCACGGTTTCCTGGGCACTGATCGGCCACACGGTGAACACAATGATGTGATCGCCCATGCAGTGGTTCCATGAGTGCGGCAGGTGCAGGATGCGCATCGAGCCCAGATCGGGGTTCTTGATGCGCCCCATGAGTTTTGCGCAGCCCTGTTTGCCGTCCAGGGTCATCGAGACGGTGCCCTTGAGCAGCGGCATGCGCACGATGCGGTTACGCAGGCCGAAGCTGGCATGCGCGTAAGGGATCTTCTCGGCTTCCCAGGCAGCGGCCGAGGCGGCCACGTGGTCCTTGAACCCCTGGTCGGCTCGCGGGTCGGTGACGTCGTCCCATTCCAGCAGGGTTTTGAGCAGTTCCGGGTGCGAGGCGTTGCAGTGGTAGCACTCGCGATTGTTTTCCAGTACCAGCTTCCAGTTGGCTTTTTCAACCAGGGTGGTGGTAATCGCCACCTTGGTGTTCTCCATGTCGTAGGGTTCCATGTAGTGGTTCAGCGTCGACAGGAAGTCATCGATGGCCGGCGGATTTTCCGCCAGGCTGATAAAGATGTAGCCGCCCGCAGTCTTCACGTTCACCGGCTTGAGGCCGTACTGCTTCATGTCGAAGTCGGCACCCATTTCGGTGCCCGCGAACAGCAGGCGGCCGTCCAGCTCGTAGGTCCACTGGTGGTAGTGACAGACCAGCTTGGCGACCTTGCCTTTTTCGCTGGTGCACAAACGCGAACCCCGGTGACGGCAGACGTTGTGGAACGCATGCACCACACCTTCGGCACCGCGGATCACGATGATCGGGTTCTTGCCAATCTGCAGGGTCAGGTAGTTGCCCTTGGTCGGGATCTCGCAGGTCATGCCGGCGATCAACCACTCCTTCTGGAAAATTTCCTGCATGTCGATATCAAACAGCCGCTCGTCAGAGTAAAACGGCTGCGGCAGCGAGAAAGTGCGCTCGCGCTCTTGCAGCATCTGTGCGGTGGCCTTGCGTGCGGGTTCCAGCGGATCGCCCAGGCTGATTTTTGCGGTGACGTCCATCAATTTGATCCTCAAGGCCATTCTGTGTGGCCGGCGAAAGTGGCTATGTGGCCGGTTTAGCGGGTTTGCTACGCAAGGTGTAAAGAATCTGTCTTTGTGTGGAGCGAGTGTGGGGCCGGCGCTGCCCAGAACCTTATCCATGGGCGACATGGCCCAATCTGTTCCCGACGCGCAACCCCCGGTAACCAAGGGCTGGTCGCGATAAGTATGTGAATGTCGCAGATAGGTAAATGGGTGGTTCGCGCTATACGCAGAATCGCCAACATAAGGCCGACCATCGGCGGTGGAGAACAGCATGTCCAACAGCTTCCTGAATCCGGTAACCACCCAGACCTGGGCCAATGGTCGACACATCGTCCGTTGCGTCAAAGTCATCCAGGAAACCTGGGACGTGCGCACTTTCTGCTTTATGGCAGACCAGCCGATCCTGTTCTTTTTCAAGCCGGGGCAGTTCGTTACCCTGGAGCTGGAAATCGAAGGCGTGCCGATCATGCGTTCTTACACCATTTCCAGCTCGCCCTCTGTGCCGTACAGCTTCTCCGTGACCATCAAGCGCGTGCCGGGGGGCAAGGTCTCGAACTGGTTGCACGACACTCTGCACGAAGGCCAGGAGCTGGCGGTGCACGGGCCGGTCGGGCTGTTCAACGCCATGGACTTTACCGCGCCAAAGGTCTTGTACCTCAGCGGTGGGGTCGGCATCACGCCAGTGATGTCCATGGCGCGCTGGTTCTACGACACCAACGGCAACGTCGACATGGTGTTCATTCACAGCGCCCGTTCACCCAAGGACATCATCTACCACCGTGAGCTCGAACACATGGCGTCGCGGATCGACAACTTCAGCCTGCACCTGATATGCGAGAAGCATGGTCTGGGTGAGCCTTGGGCGGGGTATCGCGGTTACCTGAACCACAAGATGCTGGAGCTGATGGCACCCGACTTCATGGAGCGCGAAGTGTTCTGCTGCGGCCCGACGCCGTACATGAATGCGGTCAAGCGCATGCTTGAAGCGGTCGGCTTCGACATGTCGCGTTATCACGAAGAATCCTTCGGTGCGACGCCACCGGAAGCCCGGGCGGATGCGGTGGAGCAGGCGGAAATTGCTGCCGACGCGCCGGAAGTTGATTTGGCGGATCTGCATCAGGTCGAATTTATCTCGTCCGGCAAGAGCATTCGTGTGGCGCCCGGTGAAACCGTGCATGCGGCGGCGGCCAAGCTCGGTTTGCTGATTCCGAAGGCCTGCGGGATGGGTATTTGCGGTACGTGCAAGGTGTTGAAATTGGGGGGCGAGGTGGAAATGGACCACAACGGCGGAATTACCGAAGAGGACGAAGCGGAAGGGTTCATCCTGTCGTGCTGCAGCGTGCCGAAAGGGGACGTGCGCATTGAGTTTTAATCGGCGTGGTGATGACTGCTGATTGACCCTGCGGACCATGGATGACGAAATCTGTAGGAGCTGCCGAGTGCAACGAGGCTGCGATCTTTTGATCTTGACTTTAAAACCAAAATCAAAAGATCGCAGCCTCGTTGCACTCGACAGCTCCTACGGCTCCTACAGGTGCGCAGGTCCACAAGCAGGTAGCTGCGCAGACCTGCAGAGGGAAAGCTTAGCGGGACATGACCTCGCGAATGTCCGCCGCCAATTCACGTACCCGTTCCTCCTCGGTGTCCCACGAGCACATGAAGCGCGCGCCGCCGTTGCCGATGAAGGTGTAGAAGCGCCAGCCCTTGGCGGTCAGTGCGGCGATGGCCGGTTCCGACAGTTGCAGGAACACGCCGTTGGCCTGCACCGGGAACATCAGTTCCACTCCTGGAATATCGCTGACCAGCTCGGCCAGCAATTGCGCGCAATGGTTGGCGTGGCGGGCGTATTTGAGCCAGGCGTCGTTTTCCAGGATCCCGACCCAGGGGGCCGAGAGGAAGCGCATTTTCGAGGCCAACTGCCCGGCCTGCTTGCAGCGGTAGTCGAAGTCTTCGGCCAGTTTGTGGTTGAAAAA
The DNA here is from genome assembly GCF_000952175.1 of Pseudomonas sp. ES3-33. Taxonomy (NCBI): domain Bacteria; kingdom Pseudomonadati; phylum Pseudomonadota; class Gammaproteobacteria; order Pseudomonadales; family Pseudomonadaceae; genus Pseudomonas; species Pseudomonas sp. ES3-33. The sequence continues at coordinate 193,171 of NZ_JZRI01000074.1, forward strand.
CAGGATCGCTTCACCCACCGCCATGCCGTTTTTCGTACCGCCAAAGCACAGCACGTCGACACCGGCCTTCCAAGTCAGGTCCGCTGGAGAGCAGCCTAGAAAGGCGCAGGCGTTGGAGAATCGCGCGCCGTCCATGTGCAGGTTCAGGCCGAGCTCCTTGCAGGTGGCGCTGATGGCACGGATTTCTTCAGGGGTGTAGATGCTGCCGACTTCGGTGGCCTGGGTCAGGGTCACTACGCGGGGTTTTGGGTAGTGAATATCCTGGCGCTTGAGAGCGACTTCACGAATGGATGCCGGGGTCAGCTTGCCATTTTCGGTGCGCGCAACCAGCAGCTTGGAGCCGTTGGAGAAGAATTCGGGCGCGCCGCATTCGTCGGTCTCGACGTGGGCGGTTTCCGAGCAGATCACGCTGTGGTAACTCTGGCACAGCGACGACAGGGCCAGGGAGTTGGCAGCGGTGCCGTTGAAGGCAAAGAACACTTCGCAGTCGGTTTCGAACAGTTTGCGGAATTGATCGGACGCGCGTGCGGTCCATTCATCGTCGCCATAAGCGCGCTGGTGGCCGTGGTTGGCCTGCTCCATGGCAGCCCAGGCTTCAGGGCAGATACCGGAATAGTTGTCGCTGGCGAATTGTTGGCTCTTGTCGGTCATGGCCGGCTTCCGTGATCGAAGCTCTTATGGTGAAGAGCATTCGTGGTCAATGATGGTGCGCACTTTACCGAAGATCGTCCGGGGAGCACACGGGATGTTGCTTTCGAAAAAATACAGCGTTGGCGGACAATTATGCACATGACTCAGCGCGATGGTGCACTCGATCTGCTCAAGTGGCTGGCGCTTTTGAGCATGGTGCTCGATCACCTGCGATATGTCGGCTATTCCATTGATATCCTGTTTGCGCCGGGGCGATTGGCGTTCCCATGGTTCTGCCTGGCAATGGCTGCGAACCTGGCGCGGATGGGCGCATCCCGCGCCGGCACTCCGTGGCGGTATCTGTCGTGGTTGGTGGTGTTCAGCGCCATCAGCGAGATCCCGTATCGGCTCTTCATGCCGGCGCCCGACACGCTGAACGTGCTGCCCACGCTGGTACTAGGGTTGTTGGTGGCGCGCGGCTGGCAGCAGCAAACGCTGGAATCGCGTCTACTCGCGCTGGGTGCATTGGTACTGGCTGCATTGTTCCCGGAACGACTGATGTTCGGGTTCTTCGGCGTGCTGTTGCCGCTGGCGATGCTGCTGGTGATCAGGCGGCCCTGGTATTACAGCCTGTTGCCTGGGGTGGTGGGCCTGGCGGCGAATCAATGGCAGGTGCTGTATCCGGCGGCGCAGTTTGGCAATGTCGCCGCCATCTGGGGCATTGTCACTTGTCTGATCGCGCCATGGCTGGGGATGGTCTTGTTGCGACATGCCAAACATCTCAAGCCTGCGCCGATGCGACGCTGGGCGTATGCGTTGTATCCGCTGCATTTCCTTCTGCTGTTACTCGTCCGCGAAATCATCGCTTAACCCTGTGGGAGCTGGCTTGCCAGCGATAGCGGCGTCACATCCGGCATTGATGGTGGATGACCCACCGCCATCGCTGGCAAGCCAGCTCCCACAGGGTTTTTCGTTGATTTGAGGATCGTGTTCGGCATGCCATTTCCGCCCATGTCGTAAACGCACCTTTGCGTGGCGTCCGTAGGCATTTGGCCTGTCTGCGCCGGTCATACCATCGCATCAAAGGGCACTGTCGCAACACCAGTGCCTCACCGAGACGAATGGCGCATAGATGCCGCTGGGAGAGACGCGATGTTCAGCAAGCAAGACCAGATCCAGGGTTACGACGATGCACTGCTGGCGGCGATGAATGCCGAGGAGCAACGTCAGGAAGATCATATCGAGCTGATCGCGTCCGAAAACTACACCAGCAAACGCGTGATGGAAGCGCAAGGCAGCGGCCTGACCAACAAATACGCCGAAGGCTACCCGGGCAAGCGCTACTACGGTGGCTGCGAGCACGTCGACAAGGTTGAAGCGCTGGCCATCGAGCGCGCCAAGCAACTGTTCGGTGCCGATTACGCCAACGTCCAGCCGCATTCCGGCAGCCAGGCTAACGCCGCTGTCTATCTGGCCTTGTTGAACGCAGGCGATACCGTGCTGGGCATGAGCCTGGCCCACGGCGGTCACCTCACTCACGGCGCCAAGGTCAGCTTCTCCGGCAAGCTCTACAACGCCGTGCAGTACGGCATCGACACCACCACCGGCCTGATCGACTATGACGAAGTCGAGCGCCTGGCGGTCGAGCACAAGCCGAAAATGATCATCGCCGGGTTCTCCGCCTACTCCAAGACTCTGGACTTCCCGCGCTTCCGCCAGATCGCTGACAAAGTCGGTGCCTACTTCTTCGTCGACATGGCGCACGTCGCCGGCCTGGTCGCTGCCGGGCTGTACCCGAACCCTCTGCCATACGCCGACGTCGTCACCACCACCACCCACAAGACCCTGCGCGGTCCACGGGGTGGCTTGATCCTGGCCAAGGCCAACGAAGAGCTGGAAAAGAAATTCAACGCTGCCGTGTTCCCCGGCGGCCAGGGCGGCCCGCTGATGCACGTGATAGCCGGCAAGGCCGTGTGCTTCAAGGAAGCGCTGGAGCCAGGTTTCAAGGCGTACCAGCAGCAAGTGATCGACAACGCCCAGGCCATGGCCGGCGTATTTATCAATCGCGGCTACGATGTAGTGTCCGGCGGCACCGATAACCACCTGTTCCTGGTCAGCCTGATTCGTCAGGGCCTTACCGGCAAAGAAGCGGATGCAGCACTCGGTCGCGCTCACATCACCGTGAACAAGAACGCTGTCCCGAACGATCCACAGTCGCCGTTCGTGACCTCTGGCCTGCGCATCGGCACTCCGGCGGTGACGACTCGCGGCTTCAAGGTGACGCAGTGCGTCACGCTGGCCGGCTGGATCTGCGACATCCTCGACAACCTCGGCGACGCCGACGTAGAAGCAAATGTTGCCCAGCAAGTGACGGCCCTGTGCGCGGACTTCCCGGTTTATCGCTGAGCGCGGTTTTGGAGTAAATGACTATGCAACGGTATTCGGGCTTCGGCCTCTTCAAACACTCCCTCAGCCATCACGAAAACTGGCAGAAAATGTGGCGCACGCCGACCCCTAAAAAGGTCTATGACGTGGTCATCGTCGGTGGTGGCGGGCATGGTCTCGCGACCGCCTACTACCTCGCCAAGGAACACGGCATCACCAATGTGGCCGTGGTCGAGAAAGGCTGGCTGGGCGGCGGTAACACCGCGCGCAACACCACCATCGTTCGTTCCAACTACCTGTGGGACGAGTCGGCGCACCTGTACGAACACGCGATGAAACTGTGGGAAGGCCTGTCACAGGACCTGAACTACAACGTGATGTTCTCCCAGCGCGGCGTCTACAACCTGTGCCACACCCTGCAGGACATCCGTGATTCCGAGCGTCGGGTCAGCGCCAACCGCCTCAACGGCGTGGACGGTGAACTGCTCGATGCCAAGCAAGTGGCCGATGAGATTCCGTACCTCGACTGCTCGAAAAACACTCGCTACCCGGTGATGGGCGCCACTGTCCAGCGTCGCGGCGGCGTGGCCCGTCACGATGCCGTGGCCTGGGGCTTTGCCCGTGCCGCCGATGCACTGGGCGTGGACCTGATCCAGCAGACCGAAGTGATCGGCTTCCGCAAGGAAAACGGTGTATGCATCGGCGTGGAAACCAACAAGGGCTTCATCGGCGCCAAGCGCGTTGGCGTGGTGACAGCCGGTAACTCCGGGCACATGGCAAAGCTGGCAGGTTTCCGGCTGCCGATCGAATCCCACCCGCTGCAAGCGCTGGTGTCCGAGCCGATCAAGCCGATTATCGACAGCGTGATCATGTCCAACGCCGTACACGGTTACATCAGCCAGTCCGACAAGGGCGACCTGGTGATCGGCGCCGGTATCGACGGCTACAACGGCTACGGCCAGCGCGGTTCGTACCCGGTGATCGAGCACACCATCCAGGCCATCGTCGAGATGTTCCCGGTGTTGTCCCGCGTGCGCATGAACCGGCAGTGGGGTGGCATCGTCGACACCACGCCGGACGCCTGCCCGATCATTTCAAAAACCCCGGTGCCGAACATGTTCTTCAACTGCGGTTGGGGCACCGGTGGCTTCAAGGCAACACCTGGCTCGGGCAACGTATTTGCCGCGAGCCTGGCCAAGGGTGAAATGCACCCATTGGCTGCACCTTTCTCCATCGACCGTTTCCACAACGGTGCGTTGATCGATGAACACGGCGCTGCTGCGGTTGCCCACTAACAGGAGAAATCCCCATGTTGCATATCTTCTGTCCTCACTGCGGCGAGCTGCGCTCCGAAGAGGAATTTCACGCATCCGGCCAGGCGCACATCCCGCGTCCACTGGACCCGACCTCCTGCACCGACGAGGAGTGGGGAGACTATATGTTCTTCCGCGATAACCCTCGCGGCCTGCACCACGAGCTGTGGATTCATGCCGCCGGTTGCCGTCAGTACTTCAACGCCACCCGCGACACCGTGACCTACGAAATTCTCGAAACCTACAAGATCGGCACCAAGCCACAATTCACCGACAAGACCGACAGCCCGAAAGCGGCCGCCACGGCTCTGGGAGAGAAGGTATGAGCCAGATCAATCGCCTGTCCAACGGCGGACGCATCGACCGCAACAAAGTGCTGAGCTTCACGTTCAACGGCCAGAGCTACAAGGGCTATGAAGGTGACTCCCTGGCCGCCGCGCTGATCGCCAACGGCGTGGATATCATCGGTCGCAGCTTCAAGTATTCCCGCCCACGCGGCATCTTCGCCGCAGGCGCTGAAGAGCCGAACGCAGTGCTGCAGATCGGCGCGACCGAAGCCACGCAGATACCTAACGTACGCGCCACGCAACAGGCCCTGTATCAAGGCCTGGTCGCCACCAGCACCAACGGCTGGCCAAGCGTGAACAACGACATGATGGGCATTCTCGGCAAGGTCGGCGGCAAGCTGATGCCGCCGGGCTTTTACTACAAAACCTTCATGTACCCGCAATCGTTCTGGATGACCTACGAGAAGTACATTCGTAAGGCCGCAGGTCTTGGTCGATCGCCGACCGAGAACGATCCGGACACCTACGACTACATGAACCAGCACTGTGACGTGCTGATCGTTGGCGGTGGCCCTGCTGGCCTGGCCGCGGCACTGGCGGCTGCGCGCAGCGGTGCCCGGGTGATCCTGGCCGATGAACAGGAAGAGTTCGGCGGCAGCCTGCTCGATTCCCGCGAAAGCCTCGACGGCAAGCCTGCCGTGGAATGGATCGCCAGCGTCATCGACGAACTGAAGAACACCCCTGACGTGCTGCTGTTGCCGCGTGCCACGGTCAACGGTTACCACGACCATAACTTCCTGACCATTCACGAGCGTCTCACCGATCACCTCGGCGACCGCGCTCCGATCGGCCAGGTGCGTCAACGCATTCACCGCGTCCGCGCCAAGCGCGTGGTGCTGGCGACCGGTGCTCACGAGCGTCCGCTGGTCTACGGCAACAACGACGTGCCGGGCAACATGCTTGCCGGTGCCGTCTCGACTTACGTTCGCCGGTATGGCGTCGCACCCGGCAAAAAGCTGGTCCTGAGCACCAACAACGACCACGCCTATCGCGTGGCGCTGGATTGGCTCGATGCCAGCCTGCAAGTCGTGGCTATCGCTGACGCGCGCAGCAATCCGCGCGGCGCGCTGGTGGAAGAGGCGCGCGCCAAAGGCATTCGCATCCTGACCGGCAGTGCCGTGATCGAGTCTCGCGGCACCAAGCGCGTGACTGGCGCGCGCATTGCTGCCATTGACGTCAAAGGGCACAAGGTCACCAGCCCCGGCGAATGGCTGGACTGCGACCTGGTGGTCAGCTCCGGCGGCTACAGCCCGGTGGTGCACCTGGCGTCGCACCTGGGAGGCAAGCCGACCTGGCGTGAAGACATCCTCGGTTTTGTACCGGGCGAGGCACCGCAAAAGCGCGTCTGCGTGGGCGGTATCAATGGCGTCTACGGTCTGGGTGATTCCCTGGCCGATGGTTTTGAAGGTGGCGCCCGTGCCGCCAGCGAAGCCGGTTTCGGGGTGGTCGAAGGTACTTTGCCTAAAGCCCTGAGCCGCCTCGAAGAGCCAACCCTGGCGCTGTTCCAGGTGCCCCACGAGAAGAATTCGGCCCGTGCACCCAAGCAATTTGTCGACTTCCAGAACGACGTCACCGCCGGTGGCATCGAACTGGCGACCCGCGAAGGTTTCGAGTCGGTTGAGCACGTCAAACGCTACACCGCACTGGGCTTCGGCACCGATCAGGGCAAGCTGGGTAACGTCAACGGCCTGGCCATCGCCGCCCGCTCGCTGAACGTCACCATCCCGCAGATGGGCACCACGATGTTCCGTCCCAACTACACGCCGGTGACTTTCGGTGCCGTAGCCGGTCGTCACTGTGGGCACATCTTCGAGCCTGTGCGTTTCACTGCATTGCATCACTGGCACGTGAAAAACGGCGCCGAGTTTGAAGACGTCGGCCAATGGAAACGCCCATGGTATTTCCCGAAAAACGGTGAAGACCTGCATGCCGCGGTCAAGCGCGAATGCAAGGCCGTGCGCGACAGCGTCGGTCTGCTGGATGCTTCGACCCTGGGCAAGATCGACATCCAGGGCCCGGACGCCCGCGAATTCCTCAACCGCATCTACACCAACGCCTGGACCAAGCTCGATGTGGGCAAGGCGCGTTACGGCCTGATGTGCAAAGAAGACGGCATGGTGTTCGACGACGGCGTGACCGCTTGCCTGGCCGACAACCATTTTGTGATGACCACCACCACCGGCGGCGCCGCTCGGGTACTGCAGTGGCTGGAAATTTACCAGCAGACCGAATGGCCAGACCTGAAGGTGTACTTCACTTCAGTGACTGACCATTGGGCAACCATGACCCTGTCCGGCCCGAACAGCCGCAAGCTGCTCAGCCAGGTCACGGACATCGACTTGAGCAACGAAGCCTTCCCGTTCATGACCTGGAAAGAAGGCCTGGTCGGTGGCGTCCCGGCGCGGGTGTTCCGGATTTCGTTTACCGGCGAGCTGTCGTATGAAGTCAACGTGCAAGCCGACTACGCGATGGGCGTGCTGGAGAAAATCGTAGAGGCGGGCAAGCAGTACAACCTGACCCCGTATGGCACTGAAACCATGCACGTTCTGCGGGCCGAGAAGGGCTTCATTATCGTCGGCCAGGACACCGACGGTTCGATGACCCCGGATGACCTGAACATGGGCTGGTGTGTCGGTCGCACCAAACCGTTCTCGTGGATCGGCTGGCGCGGCATGAACCGCGAGGATTGTGTGCGCGATCAACGCAAACAGCTGGTTGGCCTGAAGCCGATCGATCCGACCAAATGGCTCCCTGAGGGTGCGCAGCTGGTGTTCAACACCAAGCAGGCGATCCCGATGAGCATGGTCGGCCACGTGACCTCCAGCTACGCGCACAACTCCCTGGGCTATTCGTTTGCCATGGGCGTGGTCAAGGGCGGCCTGAACCGCATGGGCGAGCGAGTGTTCGCCCCGCTGGCGGATGGCAGCGTGATCGAGGCGGAAATCGTTTCTTCGGTGTTCTTTGATCCGAAGGGCGAGCGCCAGAACATTTGATGACCTCGAGATCTGTGGGCGGGCTACCAATCGCTAGCCTGCTGGCGATGACGGCAGTGCAGCCACCACAGGAACCAACAGAATTCAGGAACAGGTGCTTTATGACCGCAGCCAATGTGTACCAACAACGCCCAACCACCGGCGCCAAGGCCGAGTCGTCGTTGCATCATGCCGACCTCGCCAGCCTGGTAGGCAAGGGTCGCAAGAATGCCGGCGTGATCGTGCGTGAGAAGAAACTCCTCGGCCACCTGACCATCCGTGGCGATGGCCACGATGCCGCGTTTTCCGAAGGGGTGCACAAGGCCCTCGGCATTGAATTGCCGGGCGCTCTGAGCGTGATCGTCAAGGGCGAGACCAGCCTGCAGTGGATGGGGCCGGATGAGTGGCTGCTGATCGTGCCGACCGGTGAAGAATTTGCCGCCGAGCAAAAGCTGCGTGAAGCGCTGGGTGATTTGCACATCCAGATCGTCAACGTCAGCGGCGGCCAGCAGATCCTCGAACTGAGCGGCCCGAATGTGCGCCAGGTCCTGATGAAATCGACCAGCTACGACGTGCACCCCAACAGCTTCCCGGTGGGCAAGGCCGTGGGCACGGTGTTCGCCAAGTCGCAACTGGTGATCCGCCATACCGCCGAAGACACCTGGGAGCTGCTGATCCGTCGCAGCTTCTCTGATTACTGGTGGTTGTGGTTGCAGGATGCCGCAGCCGAGTACGGCCTTAGCGTCCAGGCTTGATCACAACCGCTCACCTGTAGGAGCGAGCTTGCTCGCGATGGACTTGAGGACGACGCGTTAACCCAGGCAGTACGCGTTATCGTTGGCGCCCATCGCGAGCAAGCTCGCTCCTACAGAGGTAGCGTCGTTTACCGATACCTCAGGAGTCACTGCACTATGAGCCGCGCCCCAGACACATGGATTCTGACCGCCGACTGCCCTAGCGTCCTCGGCACCGTGGACGCGGTGACGCGGTTTCTTTTCGAGCAGGGCTGCTACGTCACCGAGCACCACTCCTTCGATGATCGGCTCTCGGGACGGTTTTTCATCCGGGTGGAATTCCGTCAGCCTGACGGGTTCGATGAACAGTCATTCCGCGCCGGCTTGCAGGAGCGCGGTGAAGCGTTCGGCATGATCTTCGAACTGACTGCGCCGAACTATCGGCCAAAAGTGGTGATCATGGTGTCCAAGGCCGATCACTGCCTCAACGATCTGCTCTATCGCCAACGCATTGGCCAACTGTCCATGGACGTGGCCGCAGTGGTCTCCAATCACCCGGACCTCAAGCCGCTGGCCGAGTGGCACCAGATTCCTTACTACCACTTCCCGCTCGACCCGAACGACAAGCCATCGCAAGAGCGTCAGGTGTGGCAAGTGATCGAAGAGTGCGGTGCGGAGTTGGTGATTCTTGCGCGCTACATGCAGGTCCTGTCACCGGAGCTGTGCCGCAAGCTCGATGGCAAGGCGATCAATATCCATCACTCCCTGTTGCCCGGTTTCAAGGGCGCCAAGCCGTATCACCAGGCCTACAACAAGGGTGTGAAACTGGTGGGCGCCACGGCGCACTACATCAACAACGACCTGGACGAAGGGCCGATCATTGCCCAGGGCGTGGAGGCCGTGGATCACAGTCACTACCCGGAAGACCTGATCGCCAAGGGGCGGGATATCGAAGGGCTGACCTTGGCGCGAGCGGTGGGTTATCACATTGAGCGGCGGGTGTTCCTGAACGCCAATCGCACCGTCGTTCTTTAAATCGCTATCGCTGCCAAGCCAGCTCCCACAGGGCTGAGGTCGCTCAGAAAATGTGCACAACCCTAACATTGTGGGAGCGGGCTTGCCCGCGATGAGGCCCTCAAACACAACACAAGACACAAGACCCACAGGCAATAACCCGAGCAATCAACGCGCCGCCGCTACAAGGCGACGTGAGTGCGACATAAAAACAACAGCGAGGTGAAAGCATGTCTGGCAATCGTGGTGTGGTGTATCTCGGCGCTGGCAAGGTCGAAGTACAGAAAATTGACTATCCGAAAATGCAGGACCCGCGCGGCAGGAAGATCAACCACGCTGTGATCCTGCGCGTGGTGTCCACTAACATCTGTGGTTCCGACCAGCACATGGTGCGCGGTCGGACCACCGCTCAAACCGGCCTGGTGCTGGGGCACGAAATCACCGGTGAAGTGATTGAGAAGGGCAGCGACGTCGAGAACCTGCAAATCGGTGACCTGGTGTCCGTGCCGTTCAACGTGGCTTGCGGGCGCTGCCGTTCCTGCAAGGAAATGCACACCGGTGTCTGCCTCAGCGTTAACCCGGCACGTCCGGGCGGTGCTTACGGTTATGTCGACATGGGCGACTGGACCGGCGGCCAGGCTGAATACGCCTTGGTGCCTTACGCCGACTTCAACCTGTTGAAACTGCCTGACCGCGATCGCGCGATGGAAAAAATCCGTGACCTGACCTGCCTCTCCGACATCCTGCCGACCGGTTACCACGGCGCAGTCACTGCCGGCGTTGGCCCGGGCAGCACCGTGTACATTGCAGGCGCGGGTCCAGTCGGCCTGGCCGCTGCAGCTTCCGCTCGTCTACTGGGCGCCGCTGTGGTCATCATCGGCGACGTCAACACCGTGCGCCTGGCACACGCCAAGGCCCAGGGCTTCGAAATTGCCGACCTGTCCCTGGACACCCCGCTGCACGAACAGATCGCCGCATTGCTGGGCGAGCCTGAAGTAGACTGCGCCGTAGACGCCGTCGGCTTCGAAGCGCGCGGTCATGGCCACGATGGTGCGAAACACGAGGCTCCGGCCACGGTGCTCAACTCGTTGATGGGCGTGGTTCGTGTTGCCGGCAAAATCGGCATCCCGGGCCTTTACGTGACCGAAGATCCAGGTGCAGTGGATGCCGCAGCAAAAATGGGCAGCCTGAGCATTCGCTTTGGTCTGGGCTGGGCTAAATCCCACAGCTTCCACACCGGCCAGACGCCTGTGATGAAGTACAACCGCCAGCTGATGCAGGCGATCATGTGGGACCGTATCAACATTGCCGAAGTGGTGGGCGTGCAGGTGATCAGCCTGGATCAGGCACCGGAAGGTTACGGCGAGTTTGATGCAGGTGTACCGAAGAAGTTTGTGATTGATCCGCACAAGTTGTTCAGCGCGGCGTAAACGGTTACGCAAAACAAAACGGCGACCTCAGGGTCGCCGTTTTTACATCAGAAGATCGCAGCCTTCGGCGGCTCCTATGCCGAACGCGTAACCCTGTAGGAGCTGCCGAAGGCTGCGATCTTTTGATCTTTTCGTTTGCTCACAACACCGCCAACGACCCTTGATACAACACCGGCCCCGTCGGCTGTCCGGTCGGCGAGCCCCCCTTGGGCTCCAGGCTCACCGCCAACGCAATCGGCTTGCCGATCAGCACCTTTTGCGCATCGCTCAGCTCAACCTTGCCCTTGCCACCCGCCGGAATCACGCCGAGGGAAATCGGTTTGCCATTCGCCGGTATCGCCCACAACTCCAGGCTGCGTCCCGGATCAACCGCAGCCAACGCCAGCGGCTCCACTTGCAGATAGTTGTCGTGGGCCTGAACCCTTAGCGCCGGTTGCGAATCGGCCGTCAGCAATGTCGCGCTGTACCGCGCTTCATCACGGTTGTAGAGCACGCTCAGGAACACGACGACCACCAGCGAACACAACGCCGCCGTCACCCGCATCCAGTTCCAGAAGGAACGCTTCTGTGGCACATGCAGTTTTTGTGGGTCGATGCGCGCCGTGATGCCTTGCCACACGCGTTCCGGCACCGGTTGCTCGGGCAATGCTTCGGTCAGGCTGGCGAGACTGTCCTGCCAGTGCGCCAGTTCTGCGCGTAATGCCGCGTCTTCCAGCAGCAACTGTTCAAAGCGCCGACGAGCTGCTGCGGGCATCAAGCCAATGGCGTAGTCGGCGGCGAGGGCTCGGCGCAGGCTCGGGGTTTGATAGTTCATGATTCAAGGCACCTGCGCAGGCGCTCCATACCACGGCGGATCCAGGATTTGACCGAGCCCAGCGGCGCGGCCAGGTGTTCCGCCAGTTCCGAGCAGGACAGCCCTTGAAAGTAGGCGACGGTGATCGATTGACGCTGCATGCCGTCGAGGCTTTCCAGGCAGCGGTTCAAGGCATTGGCCTCGCGTGCGGTGTTTAATAATTCGTGGGCGGATGGACTTTCATCCACCAGCGCCTGTTCTTCGAGATCGGTCAACGGTCGGTCGCGGTGTTTGCGCAGCTGGTCGATGGCTTGATTGCGGGTGATGTTGACCATCCAGGTCAGCGGCGCCGACAGATGTGCCTCATAGCGCGAAGCGTTGTTCCAGATGCGCACGAAGCTTTCCTGCAGCACTTCTTCGGCCAGGTCTTGACGCCCCATGAACCGCAGGGCAATACCGTGCAAACGCGGGCCGACACTGCGGTAAAGCGTCTCGAATGCGCGGCGGTCACCCAGCGAACACTGGGCCAGAAGCTGCCTGAGCTGATCGGTGTCGGCAATGGAAATAACGGTTCTCCAATCAGTCGAGGTGGTGAGGTGAGGCTGCGTGCGGTGCCGGTTGCAGGCAGAGGTTAGTTCACAGCGCGCAGTTGTTCCATTCACGGGCAGACACCTCGGAAAAATCCGCCGACCCCGATGCGCAGGGCCGGCGGTACAACTCAACCTTTCGGCATCAGCACTTTGTCGATGACCTGAATCACGCCGTTTGACTGGTACACGTCGTAGGTGGTGATATCGGCGACATCACCTTTTTCATCTTTGATGGTGATGTTGTGCGGGCCGTTCATCATCGCCCAGAGCTTGCCGCCAGCGACGGTGGTGAGTTCGGTCTTGCCGCCACCGGCCTTGATCTTCTCGGTCAGGGTCATCATGTCGAGTTTTCCGGCGACGACGTGGTAGGTGAGGATTTTGGTCAGGGTGGCCTTGTTTTCAGGTTTGAGCAGCGTATCGACGGTGCCGGCGGGCAGGGCGGTAAAGGCCGAATTGACCGGTGCGAACACGGTGAATGGGCCTTTGCCTTTGAGCGTGTCGACGAGGCCGGCGGCTTTCACGGCGGCGACCAGCGTGGTGTGGTCTGAGGAGTTCACCGCGTTGTCGACGATGTCTTTGCTCGGCAGCATGCTTTGGCCGCCGACCATCACCGCGTCATGGCTCATGGTTGCCGCTTGCACGGTGTTCAGGACGGATCCGCCGCCAAGGGCCAGGGTCAGCAGGCTGGCAATCAACGGCGTTTTCATCGAAGTGCGTTTCATGGTAGTGATCCTTGAGGAGGGAATCGGCCAGGAATGTCTGTCCGTGCTTGATATACGCGGCCGGGTCTAGACTGGATGCACCACGAAGAAACTCTTTTTACGGGTCACAACGCCGGACCTTGTAGGAGCTGGCAAAGCCTGCGATCTTTTGATCTTGATCTTGATCTTGATCTTGATCTTGATCTTGATCTTGATCTTGATCTTGATCTTGATCTTGATCTTGATCTTGATCTTGATCTTGATCTTGATCTTGATCTTGATCTTGATCTTGATTTTGGGCGGGCTTGAATGCGCTGAAGATCAAAAGATCGCAGCCTTCGGCAGCTACTACAGAAGCTGCGACAGGCTTACAGATGCGGGAACAATCCTCCGGGAAACCAGTCGAACGCACAGCTTTTCGCCGCTCATGGGTGGGCGGTTTATGCCTAAAGAGGTTGTCTCGATGAAGATTTCACGCGGTTTTGCACTGGCTTCGCTCATGACCCTGGCGGCCAGCCCGGTGTTCGCCGGGTTCACCCTGGACGATCTGACCAAAGCGGCGTCGAGCATGCAGGGCGGTGATGCGGCCACTAAAGCGGCGCCGACCTCGGAAACGGCGGGTCTGCTCGGCGCGCTGACTTCGCAGTTGAATGTAAAACCCGAGCAAGCCGTCGGTGGCGCCGCGGCGATGCTGGGCCTGGCGAAGAATCAGCTGAGTTCGACCGACTATTCCGAACTGGCCAAAAGCGTTCCGGGGATCGACAAGTTGTCGGGCGGTGGTGAGCTGGGCGCGTTGGCCGGTTTGCTCGGCTCGAACGGCAAGGCGGCAGGGCTGGACAATGCCTTGGGCACCGTCAAGGACACCAAAGACCTGAACAATGCGTTCAGCGCCCTGGGCATGGACACCGGCATGATCGGCCAGTTTGCCCCCTTGATCCTGCAATACCTCGGTCAACAGGGCGTTGGTGGTTCGCTGCTGCAAAGCCTCGGCAGCATCTGGGGCGCAGGTACCGGCACCTGATTCAGCGGCGCCCGGCGCGCAAGGCGTCGATGCGCTGATCTTTTTCGATCCAGAGCTGGTTGACCCAGTTTTGGATTTTTTCGCGAAAAACCGGATCGTTTTCGTAATCGCCCTGCCACAGCGCGGGGTCGAGTTCGCGGGTGTTGATGTCGATGATGACCCTCGGCAAGTTGCCGCTGATCAGGTCCCGGAAGCCCGGGATTTTCTGCTGCGGATAGACCACGGTGACGTCGAGAATCGCATCCAGCTGCTCGCCCATCGCCGCCAGCACAAACGCCACACCGCCCGCCTTGGGTTTGAGCAGGTGGGTGAAGGGTGATTGCTGATGGGCGCTTTTCGCGGCAGTGAACCGGGTACCTTCCAGGTAATTGACCACCGTCACCGGCTGGCGCTTGAACAGCTCGCAGGCCGCCTTGGTGATTTTCAGATCCTGGCCGGCAAGCTCCGGGTTCTTTGCCAGGAAGGCTTTGGTGTAGCGCTTCATGAACGGGTAATCCAGTGCCCACCACGCCAGCCCCAGGAAGGGCACCCAGATCAGTTCTTTCTTGAGGAAAAACTTGAAGAACGGCGTGCGCCGGTTCAGCGTCTGAATCAGCGCCGGAATATCGACCCAGGATTGATGATTGCTGATCACCAGATAGGACGTGTCAGTGCGCAAGTTATCGCCGCCACGGATGTCCCATTGCGTGGGGATGCACAGCCGGAAGATCAGCTTGTCGACTTCCGCCCAGGTCTCGGCGATCCACATCACCGCCCCCGACGCGTAGTCGCGCAGGCGCCCGGGCAGCACCAGCTTGAGCAAGGCAAACACCATCAGCGGCCCGAACAGGACCAAGGTGTTGAGCAACAGCAGCAGGGTAACGAAACAGCCGGTGAGCAGTCGGCGCATAAGTCACTCTTGAAATCATTTGGGCGCGTCATGATAAGCAGCTTCGGGCGCGAGGCCAAATCGGTGATGACGAATGTTTCACCTGGCTGGCGGTATGCTTGACCTCATTAACGGTCCTCAGGTCTTGTGGTGATTGATCCGACCTCTTCTCGGGCAATCCCGCTTCCACAGTAGATTGAGGTGTGCAAGATTTTTTGAACCACCCAAAACCCTGTGGGAACGGGCTTGCCCGCGACGCGATCGTAAGAACGAACGAATTACCCACTGGCTGTCTAAAATTGCGCTGCCCACTTTTCAAGGATGCCCACTACGTGAAATCCCTCTTCGCCCTGCTGACCTTGGTGGCCCTGCCAGTGATGGCCGCCGAGCCGACCCTGTACGGTCGCTACGAATACATCGCGCTGCCGGAAATCGGCGGCGAAGTGCTCAAGGCCAAAATGGACACCGGCGCCCTGACCGCGTCGCTGTCGGCCAAAGACATCGAGACCTTCACCCGTGACGGTGATGAGTGGGTGCGTTTCCGCCTTGCGACCAAGGATGCGAGCAATAAGGTCTACGAGCACAAGATTGCGCGGATCAGCAAGATCAAGACCCGCTCGGAAGAGGATGCGGACGATGATGAGTCGGCGGCGCCGACCAAGCGTCCGGTGGTGGATCTGGAGCTGTGCCTGGGTAACGTCAAACGCACGGTCGAGGTCAATTTGACGGATCGCAGCAGTTTTAACTATCCGTTGTTGATTGGGGCAAAGGCGCTGCGTGAGTTTGGTGCGGCGGTGAATCCGGCTCGGCGTTTTACCGCGGATAAGCCTGATTGCTGAGCATTGGCTGCCGATTGACGTCGCATCAACCTGGTTCACCGTTCCCCCCACTTAACTGACGGGCCCGCACGCCATGCCCCATATCCTGATGGTCGAAGACGAAGCCGCCATTGCCGATACCCTGATATTCGCCTTGCAGGGCGAGGGCTTTATCTGATTTTCCTCAGCGCCGCGCGATGCGGAAATCGATCGCGTGGTAGGGCTGTAAATCGGTGCCGACGATTACGTAGTCAAACCGTTCAGCCCCCAATCGGACCATCTTTTGAGGCCATTGCTTTGAACTGAAATTCAAACCTTGGGCATTGTGGCCAACATCGAAGGCCGCTGGCTCACCTCGAAATACCACGCCGCCAGCTGCGGATTAGGCTCGCGCCAAGCCAGGTCCGGATGGCGCAGATCCAGATAACCAAGGGCACAAGCCACACTGATCGCCGCCACATCAAAATGACTGGTCAGCTCGGCGATGGCCTCTGCTTCAAGCAATGCGAGCGCGCGGCGGATTTTGTCGCGCTGGCCGTCAAGCCAGGCATCCCAGTGTTTTTCCGGGGCGCGCAGGGCGACTTCGTAACGTGTGAGCACGGCGGCGTCCATGATGCCGTCGGCCATGGAGGCGAGCGTCAGGCGGCGCCAGCGGGCCGAGCCTTCGCGGGGGATCAGCGGATTGCCAACGTGCTGGTGATCGAGGTAATCGAGGATCACCCGGCTGTCGTGGATGACGTTGCCGTCGGCCAGGCGCAGGGCGGGGATTTTGCTCAGGGGGTTGTCGTTGATCAGGCTCGGGTCTGGGTCGACTGGGGAGAGCACGCAGTTTTGCAGGGCGACTCGGTCCTGTTGACCGGTTTCGTGCAGCAGCACCATGACTTTGCGTACGAAAGGCGAGAGGGAGTTGTGGTAGAGGGTCATGGTCGGGGTGGACATGGCGGCGTCTCGGTCAGTGGTGGTGGCAGGCAGCGGTGGGAGCAAGGCTTGCCCGCGATGACGGTAGCACATCTGAAATTGATGTAACTGACGCACCGCCATCGGTATATCAGCCGACACAGATGTCGACTGATATACCGCTTTCGCGAGCAAGTCCGCTCCCACAGGTTTTGCATTTTCAGGTGGCGGGCAACGAGGGGACCGTAGGAGCTGCCGCAGGCTGCGATCTTTTGATCTTGAAAATCAAAAGATCAAAAGATCAAAAGATCGCAGCCTGCGGCAGCTCCTACGGGGACGTCGCGTTATCGGCATTATTGACGTTACCGGCGTTACCGGCGTTACCGGCGTTACCGGCGTTGCAGGAGGCCTCGCAGGGCGAAGGCGGCGGGAATGCCCAGGCCCAGCCAGCTCAAAGCATCCCACACGCCATCGCCCAGCAACGCCGCGAACAACCCGGCGGCGGTGAACAGGCCGATGACCGTGGGAATGGCAAAGACTTTCCAGAAATTCGACTGGCGCGGCCTCATGCTTGAGCCTCCGCAGTTTCAAGCACAGGCTTTGCCGCTTTGCGCCGCACGACCCACAGGTACGCCCCGCTGCCGAGCACGATGATGGTCAGCACATCCAGGGTCGCCCACAGGATTTTCATCGGCATGCCGCCGTAATCACCAAAGTGCAACGGCTGCGACATGCCCATGACGTCCATGTACCACGGCCGCTCCGCCACGGCAGTGACTTGCAGGGTGCTGGCGTCAATCAGCACTGGCGTCAGCAGGTGGGAGGTCAGGTGCGTGTTGCCTTTCATGAATACGGCGTAATGATGCTCGCTGGAGAACCGCGTGCCGGGGAAGGCGATGAAGTCGGGTTGCATGTCCGGTGCGACCTCGCTGGCGATGTCCAGCAGGCGAGTCGGTGGCGCGAGCTGCGTCAGCACGGGTGCGTCGGCCTTGGGCGCGATCATCGCGCCCAAGGCCTCATTGCGCCATGCCGCGATCAGCAGGTCGGCACAGGCGCTGATCACTCCGGTGACACCGACCACCAGCATCCAGGTCAGGGCCACGACGCCGATCAGGTTATGCAGGTCGAGCCAGCGCAGGCGTGTGGATTTATCCTGGCGCACGGTGGCGAATTTCAACCGGCGCATGAACGGCAGGTACAGCACTGTCCCGGACACGATGGCTACCACGAACAGAATGCCCATGAACGCCAGCAACAGCTTGCCCGGCAGGCCGGCGAACATGTCCACGTGCAGTCGCAGCATGATCATCATGAAACCGCCGTTCGCCGAAGGCATTTCCAGTGCTTCACCGGTGCGGGCGTCGAGCATGAAGGTATGGGACGAATTCGGCTCGGTTCCGGCAGTGGCCGCCATGATCGCGAACGCGGCATTGGGGTCTTCTTCGTCGAAACCGAAGTACTGCATGACTTCGCCCGGCCGATGTTTTTCCGCCGCCAGCACCAGTTGCTGCAAGTTCAGCCGCGCAGTGCCGGCGGGCATTTCCTTGAGCTCGGGTGCATCGCCCAGGAGATGGTCGATCTCGTGGTGAAAAATCAATGGCAAGCCGGTTACCGCCAGCATCAGCAGGAACACGGTGCAAATCAGGCTGGTCCAGGTATGGACGAAGGACCAGCGGCGGATCGTTTTACTCTTCATTTGCAGCCCTTCAGAAATACCAAAGCCGTCCTCGAAGGACGGCCCGGTGTTGGGTGTGTCAGGTCAAGCGTTTACCACTTGTAGGTCGCACTGGCGACGACACTGCGCTGGTCGCCGTAGTAGCAATAGAAACTGTCACAGGTGGAGATGTAATCCTTGTAGAACAAGTTGGTGGCGTTCAGTGCCAGGGACGCACCTTTGAGGCTGTTGTCCAGGCGGCCGAGATCGTAGTGGACAGCGGCGTCGAACACGGTGAAAGCGTCCGCCTTGCCCAGCTCGGTGTTGGCCTGGTCGCCATAGGTATTACCGGTGTAGCGAACGCCGCCGCCTACGCCAAAGCCGTCGAGCACACCGGTGTGCCAGGTGTAGTCGGTCCACAGCGAAGCCTGCTGGTTGGGCATCAGTTGCAGGCGATTGCCCTTGAACGCGCCGTCCTGTACCTCGGATTTGGCCAGGGTGTAGGCCGCGATGACTTTGAGGTTTTCGGTCACGTCGGAGACGGCTTCCAGTTCCAGCCCTTTGACTTTCACTTCGCCGGTCTGGCTGGTGATCGAGACATTATTGGAGTTGGTGGTGGTGACGGAGACGTTCTTCTGCGTCAGGGTATACACCGCAGCGGTCAGCAGGGTGTTGCTCCCAGGCGGTTGATACTTGATACCCAACTCCCATTGCTCGCCTTCGGTAGGCTTGAACGAATCGGTGGGCGAGGCCGTGGCGTTGCTGGTTGGCTGGAACGATTCGGCGTAGGACAGGTAGGGCACGATGCCGTTGTCGAACACGTAGCTGATGGCCGCATTGGCGCTGAATTTCTTGTCGCGCTCGGTGTTGGTGGCATCACCTTTGTTGAAAAATTTGGTACCGGTGTGCACCCAGTCTTCACGACCGCCCAGCGTCAGTCGCCATTGATCGATGTACATCTGGTCCTGCACATACAGGCCGGTCTGGTAGGTCTTCTGATCGTAGTCGTAGAACGCATCGGAACGCGGCGGGCGCACGATGGGCAGTCCATAGACGGGATTGTTGACGTTGGTGGTCAGGCCATCGCCGAAAATCGAGGTGTAGTTGGTGTTGGTGCGCTGGTGATCGAGGCCGATCAACAAGGTGTGACCTACATCACCCGTGGCGAAATCGGCCTGGAAGTTGTTGTCCACGGCGAATTGGCTGATGTCTTCGTCGACACTGGTGCTCGAACGACCGACATTGCCTTGGGCGTCCACCTGGGTGAACGGGTAGGCGCCGGGGGTGAGCGCCTGGAACGACAGGTCCGATTTGGTGTAGCGCAGGTTCTGCTTGAACTGCCAGACATCGTTCAGGCGATGCTCGAAGGCATAACCCAAGGCGTAGTAGGTGCGGTCGTAGTATTCCCAGTCTGGATCACCGAGGTTCTTGTGATGGGAAATGTCACCCAGTGGCGAGCGGATTTTGGTGCCCTGTATCGGCAGGAACTGGCTGGTGATGCCGGTATCGTCGCGGGTGAACTGCGTCAGCAGGGTAAATTTGGTGTCGTCGTCGATGTTCCAGGTCAGGCTGGGCGCAATGTTGTAGCGCTTGTTATCGACGTGGTCGATCTGCGTGCCGCTGTCGCGGACCACTGCGCTTAGGCCGTAGAGGAACCGACCGTCTTCGTCGATCTTGCCGGTGCTGGCAAAGTTGATCTGGCGATGATTGTCACTGCCATATTCCACCTGGATTTCACTGCTCGACTCGGCGCTGGGGCGGCGGCTGACCATGTCCAGCATGCCGCCCGGCGGGGTCTGGCCATACACGGAGGAGGCCGGACCGCGCAGCAGGGCGAGTCGATCGAGGTTCCAGGTTTCCTGTTTCGGGTTGGCGTATACGCCTTTTGGCAGCGGCAGGCCGTCGAGGAACTGGGTCGGTTCGAAGCCGCGTACACGCAACCAGTCGGCACGGGTGTCGCTGCCGTAGCTGCTGGCGACGATGCCGGGCATGTAGCGCACGGCGTCATCAATGTTCTGTACGTTGCGGTCGTCCATCTGCTGGCGAGTGACGACCGAGATCGAGCGCGGTGCTTCCACCAGGGCAGTGTCGGTCTTGGTGCCGGCAGCAGTGCGAGTGGCGAGGTAGCCGTCAACCGGGCCCCAGGCGCTCTCGGTGTTTTCCACTCCTGTCACATTGGTCGTCGGCAGGGCCATCACGCCCTCAGGCACGGCCACCAGGCTGAACGTGCCCGCGCTGCTTTGCTCCAGTTGCAAGCCGGTGCCACGCAACGCTTCGCGCAAGGCGCCGGTGGCGTCGAACTGGCCCTGGACGGGTGCCGAGGTTTTACCGGCGGCAAGCGAGGGGTTCAGCGACAGCGCAAGGCCCGCCTGGCTGGCGATCTGGTTCAAGGTGCTGGCCAGGGGAGCCGCCGGCAAGTTGTAGGCGCGCACGCTGGAGGCCTGCTCGGCGGCCAATAGCGGGCCGCTGGCCAGCGGGGCGCTGAGGGCAATGGCCACGGCCAACAGGCTGGGGCGCAACAAGGTGTCTAGCGTACGGGACATAAAGCGGCTCCTGAAAGGGAATACTTCTCAATTGCCTAGGTGCCGAACGAAATTCCAAAAGTGATAGGGCCAGGTGAAAATAATTTTGATTCAGGTTTTGCAGTGAATCTCCTGGCCTCCTCGCGAGCAAGCGTTGCTCCCACAGGTTTCAAGGCTCAGCCTCAGCCTCAGCCTCAGCCTCAGCCTCAGCCTCAGCCTTCGCCACCGTCACCCACCACTGCGTGTGCTGCTCAATCTGCACTGGCAGTGTTGGCAGCAATGCGCGCAAGGCCTTGTCGGTATCCTTCAACGGGAAACTGCCGGTGATCCGCAGGTCTGCAATTTCGGGCGCTACGCCCAGATAACCCGGCCGGTAACGACTCAGTTCATGCACCAGGTCTTCCAGGCGCGCGTTGTCCACCACCAGCATGCCGCGAGTCCAGGCGTCGGCGCCGGGCTTGAGCGCGACGACCGGGCCCAGGCCGTTGTTGCGCATCAGCACCTGCTGGCCTTCGCGCAGAATCTGTTCGTCGCGGCTCGCCTGCGGGTGGGCGGCCACTGCGGATTTCAACACGCTAAGGCGTGTGCCATCCTCTTCGCGCTTGACCAGGAACCGCGTTCCCAGTGCGCGCAGGCTGCCTTCGCGGGTTTCGACGATAAACGGCCGGGCATCGCCGTGGCCGGTTTCAACGAGGATTTCGCCGTCCTGAAGAATCACCCGACGCTGCGTCTCGTCAAACCGCACGTCCACGGCGCTATGGGTGTTCAGGTTGATCACGGTGCCGTCGCTCAGGCGCAAGGTGCGCTGCTCGCCAGTGGCCGTGCGCTGATCGGCCAGCCAATAGTCGAGCGGCAAGTAACGCTCTCCCGCAAACAATGCCAGGCCAATCACCGCCACGATGCTGGCCAGGCCGCTGCCCAGCTTGCGCACGCGTCGGCGGATGCCCTCACGCGATTGCAGCAACGCGGCGCGGGCCGGGCCATTGGCTACACTGAAACGCTGGTCAAGCATGCCCAACTGACGCCAGGCGCGCGCGTGCTCTTCGTGGGCGGCGTGCCATTTGGCGAACTCTTCGCGCTCCACCGGGTTGGCGCAATCCAGTGACAGCTGCCAGGCAATCGCCGCGTCCAGTACCTGGGCCGAGACCGGTTTGGAGCTCACGGGGCTCATGCTGGCTCACCGTACAGCGCGATGTAGCACTGGCGAATGCCTTGGGCCAGGTATTGCCTGACCCGGGGTACCGACACCCCGAGACGCTGGGCGATTTCTGCGTGGCTGAGGCCGTCGAGACGGTTATACAGAAACGCCGCACGCGCCTTGCTCGACAGTTTGCCGAGCAGGCGATCGATGTTTTTCAGGTCTTCGAGAATGAGTTGCTGCTCTTCCACCGAGGGGTGTTCGCCCTCGGGAATGAGCATCAGCTCGGTCAGGTAGGCTTGCTCCAGGGCGGCGCGGCGGAAGTAGTCGAACAGCAGACCCTTGGCGATTGCCACCAGAAACGCCCGGGGTTCGCGGGGCTCGTGGATTTCGCCACGCCCCAGCAGTCGTACGAACGTGTCCTGACTGAGGTCTTCGGCCCGTTGCGGGCAGGCAACGTTGCGGCGCAGCCAAGCCAATAGCCAGCTGCGGTGGTCGCGATATAGCGCACCGACGAGCTCACTGTGGGGGCTTTGGACTGACGGCACGCAGCATCACCGATTGGGAAGAGTTAACTAACGAGAATTGTTCGCGATTGTGGCAGAGGCGGGGGAGGTAAGCAATTGGCGCTGGTCGGGTGGTTTAGTCAGGCGCCGTCTATCAGAAGGAGGGAGACTGCTGCCGCCGCTTCCACTGACTCAGCCGCTGCTGCAGATTCAACGGGCTGTGAATCTGCTGCTGCCGTGCCCGGCTGAACAGGATCAGTGCCAGTTCGGCGGTGGCCAGTGCGTCGGCACTGGCGTTATGGCGCTCGAACACTTCGAGTTTGAACCAGTCTATCCACTCGTCCAGTCCGGCCTCGCGGATAGGCGCCTGGGGGCACAATAGCGGGGCGATGTCTGCCACATCGAGAAAGGTATTCTGCAACTTGTACCCCAGATGATCCTTCAGTGCCCGGCCGAGCATGTGCTGATCGAAGGGGGCATGAAAAGCCAGCACCGGGCTGTCCCCCAGGAACTCCATGAACTCCAGCAACGCCTGCGCCGGATCGCTGCCCGCCGCAATGGCGCTTGGGCCAAGGCCATGGATCAGCACACTGGGGGCCAGTTTCATGTCGGCGCATTGCAGGGTTCGTTCGAACTGCTGACTGAAGTCGATGGCCCCGTCCTCGATCACTACCGCACCAATCGACAACACCCGATCCTTGTTCAGGTTAAGCCCCGTGGTTTCCAGGTCCAGCACCACCCAGCGTTGTTCGCGAAGGCTGCATTCGCTCAGCCCGATCGCCGGCGGCAAGCGACCCAGACGTTGCAATATTTCGCCAGACAGCGCGGGGCCGGCGGGGCGCAACCAGGAAAACAGGCTCACAACTGATACCTCACTGTGAGGCTGCTTTGCAGACGCTGGGCCTGGCGCAGGGATTCACGCAGGATTCGCCGATCCAGCTGATTGAGGCTGTCGGGGTCGACCCGGTTGGAGTAGGGCAGGTTCTCCCGGGTCTGTAGCTGATGCTGCTGCATGCGGGTTTGCTGGATGAAATGATAGGCCTCTTCGTAGGCCGCGCCGTCCAGCCGGTCGATGACCTCTTTATCAACCAGTTGGCGAAAGCGTTCCAAGGTGTTGTTGGTCTCGATTCCGTTGGCCAGCGCCAGCAACCGGGCGCCGTCGACGAAGGGCGTTAGGCCCTGGACTTTCAAATCCATCGTGGCTTTCTCGCCATGTTTGCGTGCCAGCACGAATTCGCGGAAGCGTCCTACAGGTGGGCGGTTGCGCAGGGCATTGTCGGCCATCATGCGCTGGAACAAACGATTGTCGGCGACCTGGTCGAGAATGCCCCTGCGCAATTGTTCACAGCCTTGCTCATCGCCCCAGACCACGCGAAGGTCGAAATAGATACTCGAGCCCAGCAGGTTTTCCGGCGTGGCCTCGCGGATGAACGCCGAGAAACGTCGCGCCCATTCAGCGCGGGACAAACACAGCTCGGGGTTGCCGGCCATGATGTTGCCCTTGCACAGGGTAAAACCGCACAGCGCCAGGCTCTGGTTGATCTGTTGGGCGATGGGTAGCAATTTGCCGCGAATTTCTGCCGCATGGGCGGCGTCCCTCGCCTCGAACAGAATGCCGTTGTCCTGGTCGGTGTGCAGCGTCTGCTCGCGACGGCCTTCGCTGCCGAAACATAGCCAGCTGAATGGCACGCCCGGGTCGCCTTTCTCGGCCAGTGTCAGTTCGATCACCCTGCACACCGTGTGATCGTTAAGCAGGGTGATGATATGGGTGATCTGGGTGGAAGACGCGCCGTGGGCCAGCATGCGCTCCACCAGTTGGCCGATCTCGCCGCGCAGCGCCACCAGGCTTTCCACGCGCTGGGCACTGCGGATAGTCCGCGCCAGGTGCACCAGATCGACCCGCTGCAGGGAAAACAGGTCACGTTCCGACACCACACCGCACAGGCGGTGGTCCTTGACCAGGCAGACGTGGGCAATGTGCCGCTCGGTCATGGCGATCGCTGCATCAAATGCACTGTGGTCCGGGGTTAAAAAGAATGGTGCGCGGGTCATGTGCCGTTCTATGGCTTCATTGAAGTCGTTGGTGCCGCCTGCCACCACGTGCCGCAAGTCGCGCAGGGTGAAAATCCCCAGCGGGGCCTTATCGCCATCGACCACCACAATGCTGCCGACCTGTTGTTCATGCATCAGGGTCACGGCTTCGCGCAGTGGCGTGACCGGGCTGCAGGTCACTGGATGACGCATGGCCAACTCGCCCAGGCGGGTATTGAGCGAGTATTGGGTGCCCAGGGTTTCCACGGCTTTTTGCTGGACTTGCTGGTTGACCTGATCCAGCAGGCTGCTGACGCCACGCAGGGCGAAATCGCGAAAGGTGTGGGAAAGCGCGAACAGTTTGATGAACGCCAGCTTGTTCAGTTGCAGGCAGAAGGTGTCTTCAGCCGCCAGGTGCTCGGTACGAGTGGCCCGCTCACCCAGCAACGCTGCGAGAGGAAAGCACTCGCCGGTGGTGATTTCGAAGGTGGTTTCGGTGCCGCCTTTGGCGGTGTGCGGGCGCTCACCCACGACGCGGCCTTGTTTGACGATGTAGAAGTGTTCAACAGGGCCATCGTCAGGCTTGATGATGCTCTCGCCGGGTCCGTAAAAGCGCAGCTGACATTGCTCGACCAGGTACGCCAGGTGAGCGTGTTCCATGTGATTGAACGGCGGGAAGCGCTGAAGGAACTGCAAAGTGCCCTGGATGTTTTGCAACACCGCAGTTTTCCCTGCCTGGGTGAAGGCGTCCGCTTTACTCATAACCATTACCGCAGTCGTTTGGAATTATTGTTGTCGGATGACTTCAACATGGTCGGCCCATGGGCGCAGGGTGCCCATTGGACGTAAGTCTAGGTAGGCAACGACCGGATTAACTATCGGAAGAGTCCGACGTAACGTTGGGAAAAATCTCACTCCCCACCTATTGGAAATAAATCCGACGAAGTGCACATTGAACCGCTGGCTGGCGATGTCTCACGAGTGGGCCAGGAACGATTTGTAACCTTTGAGAAAGCCATGTCCGACCAAGATATCCTGAGTGACGCCGAGCGCGAGGCGCTAAGTGCGGTCATGCTCGAACCCGATCTACCGCCCCAGCGTGTGTTGATCGTCGATGATGACAAAGATGCACGTGAATTATTGTCGGAGATCCTGGCGCTGGATGGTATTCGCTGCCTGACCGCAGCCAGCGGTGAAACCGCACTGAAGATGCTGGACGAGAAACCCTCGATTGGCCTGGTGATCACCGATTTGCGGATGGGGCATGTCGATGGCCTGGACCTGATCCGCCAGGTTCGTGAATCGGTGCGGGCGGCGATGCCGATCATCATTGTGTCCGGCGATGCCGATGTGAAAGACGCCATCGCAGCGATGCACCTGAGCGTGGTGGACTTTCTGCTCAAGCCCATTGATACCGTGAAGCTGCTGGGTTTGGTGAAGCACGAGTTGGGATTGGAGCCATAGTCAACTCCCAAAAACTATCTCATTCATATGCAAAAAGGCCCTGATCCGAAGATCAGGGCCTTTTTTTGTTCGCCGCTAGCGTTTACTCAGAGGCCATTGGCAGCCTTGAACTCACGGCGACGACGGTGCAGGACCGGCTCGGTGTAGCCGTTCGGCTGCTTCGTACCTTCCACCACCAGTTCGACCGCCGCCTGGAAGGCGATGTTGCTGTCGAAGTCCGGAGCCAGTGGGCGGTACAGCGGGTCGTTGGCGTTCTGACGGTCAACCACCGGCGCCATGCGCTTGAGGCTTTCCATCACTTGTTCTTCGGTGACGATGCCGTGACGCAGCCAGTTGGCGATGTGCTGGCTGGAGATACGCAGGGTCGCACGGTCTTCCATCAGGCCGACGTCATTGATGTCCGGCACCTTGGAGCAACCTACGCCCTGATCGATCCAGCGCACCACGTAGCCGAGAATGCCCTGGGCGTTGTTGTCCAGTTCGTTCCTGATCTGCTCCGCAGTCCAGCTCGGGTTCACGGCAAGCGGAATGGTCAGGATGTCGTCCACCGAAGCGCGGGCACGCTTGGCCAGTTCGGCCTGACGAGCGAACACGTCGACCTTGTGGTAGTGCAATGCGTGCAACGCCGCTGCGGTTGGTGACGGTACCCAGGCGGTGTTTGCACCGGCCAGAGGGTGAGCGACTTTCTGTTCAAGCATCGCCGCCATCAGGTCGGGCATTGCCCACATGCCTTTACCGATTTGCGCACGACCTTGCAGGCCGGTGCTCAAGCCAATATCGACGTTCCAGTTCTCGTAGGCGCCGATCCATTTTTCAGCCTTCATGTCGGCCTTGCGCACCATCGGGCCGGCTTCCATGGAGGTGTGGATTTCGTCGCCAGTGCGGTCGAGGAAGCCGGTGTTGATGAACACCACGCGCTCGGCGGCTGCCTGGATGCATGCCTTGAGGTTGACCGTGGTGCGGCGCTCCTCGTCCATGATCCCGACCTTGAGGGTGTTGCGCGGCAGGTCCAGCACGTCTTCGATGCGACCGAACAGCTCGTTGGTGAACGCGGCTTCTTCCGGGCCGTGCATCTTCGGCTTCACGATATAGACCGAGCCCGTGCGGCTGTTCTTGCGCGAATTGTTGCCGTTGAGGCTGTGAATCGCGGCCAGGCACGTTACCAGGCCGTCGAGAATGCCTTCCGGCACTTCGTTGCCGTCCTTGTCGAGGATGGCGTCGATGGTCATCAGGTGACCCACGTTACGCACGAACAACAGGGAGCGGCCATGCAGGCTCAGTTCCTTGCCGTCGACGCCGGTGTAGGTGCGGTCGGCGTTCATGGTGCGGGTGAAAGTCTTGCCGCCTTTGGCAACTTCTTCCGCCAGGTCGCCCTTCATCAGGCCGAGCCAGTTGCGGTAGATCACCACCTTGTCGTCAGCATCGACAGCCGCTACGGAGTCTTCGCAGTCCATGATGGTCGTCAACGCGGCTTCCATCAGGATGTCTTTGACGCCGGCCGCGTCCGTCTGGCCGACGGGGGTGCGGGCATCGACCTGGATTTCGAAATGCAGGCCGTTGTTCTTCAGCAGGATCGCGGTGGGTGCCCCGGCATCGCCATGGAAGCCGATCAGCTGAGCGTCGTCGCGCAGTCCGGAATTACTGCCGCCTTTGAGGGCGACCACCAGTTTGCCGTCAACAATCTTGTAGCTGGTGGAGTCTACGTGCGAGCCGGCAGCCAGGGGGGCCGCTTCGTCGAGGAAGGCGCGGGCGAAGGCAATGACCTTGTCGCCGCGGACCTTGTTGTAGCCTTGGCCTTTTTCCGCACCGTCGGCTTCGCTGATGGCATCAGTGCCGTAAAGCGCGTCGTACAGCGAACCCCAGCGGGCATTGGAGGCGTTGAGCGCGAAGCGCGCGTTCATCACCGGCACCACGAGTTGCGGGCCGGCCATGCGGGCGATTTCGTCATCGACGTTTTGCGTCGTTGCCTGGAAATCGGCCGCTTCTGGCAGCAGATAACCGATGTCTTGCAAGAAGGCTTTGTAGGCCACGGCGTCATGTGCATGGCCGGCACGCGCTTGGTGCCAGCCATCGATACGAGCCTGGAAATCATCGCGTTTGGCGAGTAGGGCTTTGTTCTTCGGCGCCAGGTCATGAATGACCTTGTCGGCACCGGCCCAGAACTTATCGGCGGTGAGGCCGGTACCGGGAATGGCTTCGTTGTTCACGAAGTCGAACAGGACTTTGGCGACCTGCAGGCCACCGACTTGAACGTGTTCAGTCATTGCTTGCCTCACTCTGCTCAGCTATTTCGCTTTTCAGCTCTTCAATTATGACAATGAAGCCTCTGGCCATTTAAACCACAAACCCTGGCGCCAGTACATGCCCTTGCGGGCGGCTGGGGTTGGTCCAATCAACGGCTTGAAGCCTTGCTGATGGGGCTTTCAGGGGTTGCGACTGCGCCTTGGCAGACATCGATCCAACGTTATGTAGTGCGCGCTGCGGCATACTACATGATGAATTGCGGTTGTGAAAATTAGACTAATTGCGTCGTTCTGCGACCCCATGACGCATTGCGGTCGCGACGGGGAACGGGATGTTCTCAAAAAAGTGATGGATTGTTCCAGCTAAATATAAAAAGTTGTACACGATTTGTGGTTTGCAGGTTTTTCGTGGGTCACCCAATCGCCAGCAGGCTCGCTCTCACAGGACGCAATCCGTGTGGGAGTGAGCCTGCTCGCGATGACGGCAGACGATTCAACACAGAATCTCCCCTTGCCTATACTTCCTTTTCTATAACAAAAGAGGGCTGCGCCATGGACCACCTCGTACTCACAGTTTTCGCTCCGGACAAGCCTGGGCAGGTCGAGCGCATCGCCCAGTGCATTGCCGAGCACGGCGGTAACTGGCTGGAAAGCCGAATGTCGCGGATGGCCGGGCAGTTCGCCGGGATCCTGCGGGTGGGGGTGCCGGCCGAAGCCTATGACGAATTGGTCGATGCGCTGCAAGCCTTGTCCGCCCACGGGATCCGTGTGCTGATCGCCGAAAGTGGCATTGAACAGTCCTGCACCTGGAAGCCGATCGCCATGGAGTTGGTGGGCAATGATCGTCCGGGGATCGTGCGCGACATCACTCGCCTGCTCAGCGAGCAGGGCGTGAATCTCGAGCGGCTGGTTACCGAGGTACGTCCTGCACCCATGAGCAGCGAACCGCTGTTCCACGCCGAAGCGATTCTGGCGGTGCCGCTGACGCTTTCGCTTGATGTATTGCAGTCGCGCCTGGAAACGTTGGCCGATGATCTGATGGTGGAACTGGTGCTGCGCAGTGAGGCTTGAGAAGGTTATCCAAGTTAAACGTGCACCTGCCTGTGGATAACCTGTAGAGACAGCCCGCCAGCCCAGGCGGGCCGGGCCTCTTCAAGAGTTGATCAAAAAACCAGCAGTTTCAATCACTTGCGCACAATCGCAGGGGATCACGCTGTGGATAACCTTGGGGCAGTTGGTTGCAGGCCACGAGCGTCGTGGCCTGCAGAGGTTTGAGTGTTTTTTGATCAGCTGCGCCGGCGCAAATTTATCACGGCATCGACGCTGTAAACCGCCAGGCCTGCCCAGATAAAGATGAAGGCCACCAGGGTGCTGGAAGACAGGTGCTCATCAAACAACAGTACCGCCTGCAGTAGCACCAGCGTTGGCGCCAGGTACTGGAGAAATCCCAGGGTTGTGTAGGGCAAGTGGCGTGCGGCGGCGTTGAAGCATACCAGCGGTATCAGCGTCACCGGCCCGGCAGCCACCAGCCACCAGGCTTCGGACGTGGTCCAGAACTGTGCTTGCGCACTGCTCGCCGCGGGGTTGAACAGCAGCCATGCAACGGCGATTGGCACCAGCATCCAGGTTTCCACCACCAGGCCGGGCAGGGCCTTGACCGGCGCCTGCTTGCGAATCAAGCCGTAGAAACCGAAGGTCAATGCCAGTACCAGCGACACCCAGGGCAGGCTGCCGACTTGCCATACCTGTTGTGCCACGCCAGCCGCCGCGAGGCCCACCGCCAGCCACTGCATGCGTCGCAGGCGCTCGCCGAGGATCAGCATGCCCAACAGCACGTTTACCAGCGGGTTGATGTAGTAACCCAGGCTGGCTTCGAGCATGCGCCCATTGTTTACCGACCACACGTAGGTCAGCCAGTTGGCCGCAATGAGCGTACCGCTCAAGGCCAGTATCGCCAGCCGTTTAGGGTTGTCACGCAATTCGCGCCACCAGCCTGGGTGCTTCCAGACCATCAGCAGCAAGGCGCCGAATAGCGCCGACCAGAGCACGCGGTGGATGATGATCTCCACGGCGGGGACGCTGGCGATGGCTTTGAAGTAGAGCGGGAAAAGTCCCCAGATGATGTAGGCACTCAGGCCCAGGATGTACCCGCGACGCGGGTTGGCGGCTTGCATGCAGAATCCTTGCTTAGGCAGCTAACAAAGAGGGGATTGTAGGGCGGTTGTATAGATGTGTCCTGTCGGAAAACAAAAAGATCGCAGCCTTCGGCAGCTCCTACAGCTGCCAGAGGCTGCGATCTTTTAATCTCAAAAAAGCTTCAGCGGTTCTTCGTTGAGCGCCGACAGTTGTTCACGCAGTGCCAACACCTGATCGCCCCAATACCGCTCAGTGCCGAACCACGGGAAGCTGTGGGGGAACGCCGGGTCATCCCAGCGCCTGGCCAGCCAGGCGCTGTAGTGCATCAGGCGTAGCGCGCGCAACGGTTCGATCAGCGCCAGTTCCCGTGGATCGAAGTCGTGGAACTCGTTATAGCCGTCCATCAGTTCTGACAACTGGCCGAGGCATTCCTGGCGATCGCCGGCAAGCATCATCCAGATGTCCTGCACTGCAGGGCCCATGCGGCAATCATCGAGGTCGACGATGTGAAACATCTCGTCTCGACACATCATGTTGCCGGGGTGGCAATCGCCGTGCATGCGGATGTTCTGGTGTGGAGTGGCCTTATAGACCTCTTCAACGCGCTTGAGCAGGTCCCTGGCCACTGACTCATAGGCGGGCAGCAGGCTCTTGGGAATGAAATTACCTTCAAGCAACGTCGCCAGCGAGGCATGGCCGAAGTTCTGCACGCCCAATGCTTCGCGATGTTCGAACGGTTTGGTCGCGCCCACGGCGTGCAGACGCCCGAGCAATTGACCCAGGCGGTACAGCTGGTCGAGGTTGCCTGGCTCCGGCGCGCGGCCCCCACGGCGCGGGAACAGGGTGAAACGAAAACCGTTGTGCTCGTGCAGGCTGGCACCGTTATGAATCATTGGCGCCACCACGGGCACATCGCATTCGGCGAGCTCGAAGGTGAACTGGTGCTCTTCAAGAATCGCTTCGTTGGTCCAGCGCTGTGGGCGGTAGAACTTGGCGATCAGCGGTTCACCGTCTTCGATGCCGACTTGATAGACACGGTTTTCGTAGCTGTTGAGGGCCAGGATGCGGGCGTCGCTGAGAAAACCGATGCTTTCGACGGCATCGAGCACAAGATCTGGGGTGAGGGTTGCAAACGGGTGGGCCATGCTGACTCCTGCGCGCAGCAGGCTGCCGCGTCCGGCCAAGCATGGTAGCGCAGACGGGGCTTGTTTAGGGGGTGGGGTTGAGATGTGTGTCGTCCGGGCGGACGCCTTCGCGGGCAAGTCGAATCGTCGCACCGCCGCTCCCACAGGGTTGGCGCCGACTCTAAAGTGGCGCATGGAGCTGTGTGAGCAAGGCTTGCCCGCGATGAAGTTTTATCAGGCGCCGACCACGCCGCCATCTTCACGGCTGATAGCCATTACCGAAGACCGTGGCTTACCGTTCGGCAGATGCTCGGGAAAGGTCGAACCGCCGTTCTCCCCCGGATGCTGGATGCCGACAAACAGGGTTTTATGGTCTGGCGAGAAGCTGATCCCGGTGACTTCGCAGCCGACCGGGCCCACCATGAACCGGCGGATTTCGCCCGTCACCGGGTCGGCGCAGAGCATCTGGTTGTTGCCCATGCCCGCGAAGTCGCCGGCATTGCTTGAGTCGCCATCGGTGAGAATCCACAACCGGCCGGCATCGTCGAATCCCAGGCCGTCCGGGCTGTTGAACATGTTCTGCGGCGTGATGTTCGACGAGCCACCCTTTGGCGTACCGGCATGAACGCCCGGATTGCCGGCAACGACGAACAGGTCCCAGGCAAAACTGTTGGCGCCGTGATCATCGCGATCGGTGCGCCAGCGCAGGATCTGCCCGTAGACATTCTTCTCCCGCGGGTTAGGGCCGCCCACCGGCTGGCCCTCTTCGCCACGCTTGGCATTGTTGGTCAGAGTGCAGTAGACCTGGCCGTCCTTGGGGCTGACGACGATCCATTCCGGGCGGTCCATGCGGGTGGCATGGACCACGCTGGCAGCCAGGCGTGCATGGATCAGCACGTGCGCCTGGTCGGCAAAACCGCTACTGGCATCGATCCCGTTCTTGCCGTGGGTCAACTCGATCCACTCGCCATGACCTTTTGGATGATCTGCATGGCTGTCGCCAGCGTCGAACCGTGCGACGTACAAGGTGCCGTGATCCAGCAAGTCGCGGTTGGCCTTGGCATCTGCATGATTGATCTTGTCGCGGCTGACGAACTTGTAG
Organism: Pseudomonas sp. ES3-33; assembly: GCF_000952175.1. NCBI lineage: Bacteria > Pseudomonadati > Pseudomonadota > Gammaproteobacteria > Pseudomonadales > Pseudomonadaceae > Pseudomonas > Pseudomonas sp. ES3-33. Next base: position 225,604 of record NZ_JZRI01000074.1, read on the forward strand.
ATGAACTCGCCGCGCTCGTCATCGCCCATGTAGACCACGGCGTGACCGTCGGCAGTTTCTGCCAGCGCAGCGTTTTCATGCTTGAAGCGGCCCAGGGCAGTGCGCTTCTTCGGCGTCGATTGGGGGTCGAACGGGTCGATCTCCACCACCCAGCCGTGACGGTTGAGCTCGTTGGGATTCTTCGCCATGTCGAAGCGCGGGTCGTGGGGGTGCCAGTTGATTTCCTTGCTGGCGGCGACCACGCCATAGCGTTTTTGCGCGGCATCGAACGGCTGTCCGGCGTCGCTGCTGCCAAAGCAGTCAGTGAAGTTTTCTTCGCACGTCAGGTAAGTGCCCCATGGCGTCTTGCCGTTGGCGCAGTTCTGGAAAGTACCGAGGACATGTTTGCCCTGTGGGTCTGCGCTGGTTTTCACCAGCGCATGCCCGGCTGCAGGACCGCTCAGGTCGATGGGCGCGTTGCCATGGATGCGCCGGTTGTAGCGCGAGCCCTGGACGAAGTGCCATTGGTCGCCCTTGCGCTGCACTTCGATCACCGACACGCCTTCGCAGGCCAGGGCTTTGTGCACGTCGGCCGCCGATTGCGGCATGCCACCGTGGGGGTAGAGATAGCGGTAGTTGGTGTATTCGTTGTTGATCGCCATCAGCGCGCGGTCTTTTTCTCCGGGAAACTCGAAGAGGCTCATGCCGTCGTTGTTGTCGCCGAACTGCAATTCCTGTTGCTCGGCGGTGCCGTTGCCGCTTGGATCGAAGGCCGGGCCATCCTTGTGCAGCGGCTGTCCCCAACTGATCAGCACCGAAGACCGGTAGCCCGGAGGCAGGCTGATGGCGTCGTTGGTCGCGGCAGGGATGCTGTCGAAACCCAGAAGCTGGCTGGTGCCGGCGCTGACGCTGGCGGCCAGGACGCTGCGGCTCAGCAGGCTACCGCCCATGAACATGGCCGCGCCGCAGAGCGCTCCGGCGCTGATAAAGCCGCGGCGGCTGAGGCCGACCATTTTTTCGAGGTCAGTGGACTGGTTTTCTTCTAGTAGGTTCACATCAGGCTCCCTGCAGGATTTTGCAGCCACCTTAAAGCGCATTAATGACGCTAATGTTTCAGAGCGGTGTACCCAACAGTACGTTGGAGGGAGCAAATTGCACCTGTACCGGTTTGCCGACGTCCAGGACCAGTGTTCGCAGGTGTAGCGGCTCGGCCAGCGCGCAGAGGGTCTGGCCGTTGGGCAGGCTGATGCGCACTTCACTCGGGCCGTCCTCGGCGTCGATTATTGCTTCGATCCTGCCCTGCAGGCAGTTGGTGCCGGGTGTCGACTGTTGATCCATGCCCAGCAACTCAAGCCAGCCGGCCTTGATCAGCGCCACCACCTCGGTACCGGTCTGCAGTTCCAGGCGCAGGGTGCTGTCGTGAGTGATCTGCGTGTCGATGACCAGCCCTGCGGCCAACTCCAGGCGGATCCGGTCGTTGCGCCCCTGGGCGGTGATCGCAACGACTTTGCCGTGCAGTTGATTGCGCGCGCTGGTCCTGAGCATCAAGCGACCGAGCAGGTTCAGGTCGCTGGCTTCCTCAGCCGTTTCCAGCACCTGGGCCTGCACGACCTGGAGCTTCTGATACAGGCGCAACACCCGCTCACCTTCACTGGAAAGCCTGGCGCCGCCACCGCCCTTGCCGCCGACGCTGCGTTCCACCAGGGGTTTTTGCGCCAGGTTGTTCAGCTCATCGATGGCGTCCCAGGCAGCCTTGTAACTGAGCCCGGCGCTTTTCGCCGCGCGGGTGATCGAGCCCTGTTCGGCGATGTGCTGCAGCAGGGCGATGCGCTGCGGGCGTCGAACGATGTGCTGGGATAATAACGTTGGCAGTGACATGGCAGGGCGCTTTGGTTGTGGCGACTTGCAGGACGTTGGCGCCTGGGCGCCTGGTAGTCAAGCCTGTGGACTGCGTCATCGTCCATCGCGGGCAAGCCTTGCTCCCACAGGATTCGCCCCAAAGGTTGGGGGGCGGTCAAGCCTTGCTCTCAGAGGGTTTTGGGGTGCGCGCCAGGCAGTAGACGTCCACCTGGGTAGCGCCGGCTTCCATCAACAGGCGCGCGACGGCCTGGGCGGTAGCGCCGGTGGTCAGCACGTCGTCGACCAGTGCCAGGTGGCGGCCCTTGATTGAGGCATCGAGGGTCAGGGCGAAAGCCTCACGCAAGTTCTTTTTCCGGGCATCAGCCTTCAGGTCCTGCTGCGCGCTGGTGTCCTGAACCCGCAGCACCAGCTTCTCGTCGCAGGGGATTTGCAGTAGTTCACCCAGCCAGCGAGCCAGCATCGCCGCCTGATTGAAGCCCCGCTGGCGCAAGCGCCGGGTAGCCATGGGAACCGGCACCAGCGCGTCCGGGCGCTGCATGCCTTCGTCAAAGCGATGCTGCAGGTATTGTGCGAGAAGTTCGCCGAGCAGGCGCCCATATGGCCATTTTGCGCTGTGTTTGAAGCGGGTGATCAGGCTGTCCACCGGGAAGTCGTAAAGCCAGGGCACAGCGACCTGTTTAAAAGCTGGCGGTTGCTTCATGCACTGCCCGCAGGTCATGCCTGGCGCGAACAAGGGCAGTGCGCAGGTCTGGCATTGATCGCCCAGCCATGGCAGCTCGGTTTCACAGGCCATGCAGATCGGGGCGGTCTCTTCGGCATCTTCCTGGCACAGCAAACAAGACTGTTTGTTTTTTAACCAGATGTAAACCGGTCCATCGTAACGTGGTTGACAGCGCATCGCTCTTCCTTAAATATGCCGAACATCCGTGTCGCGCCTGTGGTTATTCCATAACCGGCGCCTGCCAAGCATAAAACAAGGAAACGCCCATGAGCGCCAGCACCACTGCAAACCTGCGTCATGATTGGTCTTTGGCCGAAGTCAAAGCGCTCTTCGTGCAGCCATTCAATGACCTGCTGTTCCAGGCGCAGACGGTGCACCGCGCGCATTTCGACGCCAATCGCGTCCAGGTTTCCACGCTGCTGTCGATCAAGACGGGTGCCTGCCCGGAAGATTGCAAATATTGTCCGCAGTCGGGTCACTACAACACCGGGCTGGAAAAAGAAAAGCTGATGGAAGTGCAGAAGGTCCTCGAAGAGGCCGCTCGCGCCAAGGCCATCGGATCGACGCGATTCTGCATGGGCGCGGCCTGGAAGCATCCTTCGGCCAAGGACATGCCCTATGTGCTGGAGATGGTCAAAGGTGTGAAAGCCATGGGCCTGGAAACCTGCATGACCCTGGGACGTCTCGATCAGGACCAGACCGAGGCGCTGGCCCAGGCGGGCCTGGACTATTACAACCACAACCTCGACACGTCGCCGGAGTTCTACGGCAGCATCATCACCACCCGCACCTACGGCGAGCGCCTGCAAACCCTGGCCTATGTGCGTGATTCGGGGATGAAGATCTGTTCCGGCGGAATCCTGGGCATGGGCGAGTCCCTCGATGACCGCGCCAACCTGCTGATCCAGCTGGCCAACCTGCCGGAGCATCCGGAGTCGGTGCCGATCAACATGCTGGTGAAAGTTGCCGGCACGCCGCTGGAAAATGCCGAGGACATCGACCCCTTTGACTTCATCCGCATGTTGGCGGTCGCGCGCATCCTCATGCCGCAATCCCACGTGCGCCTGTCTGCGGGCCGTGAGGCGATGAACGAGCAGATGCAGGCCCTGGCATTTTTCGCCGGCGCCAACTCGATTTTCTACGGCGACAAGCTGCTGACCACTGCCAACCCGCAGGCTGACAAGGACATGCAGTTGTTCTCGCGCCTGGGGATACTGCCGGAAGCACGTGAAGAACATGCCGATGAGGTGCATCAGGCGGCGATCGAGCAGGCGCTGGTGGAGCAGAAAAGTAGCGAGCAGTTCTATAACGCGGCCGTTTGAAGATCCCGCTGCCGCTGATTGGAATACAAACCCTGTGGGAGTGAGCCTGCTCGCGATACGTTAGACCAGTCGGCATCGATATTGAGTGTTCTGGCCTCATCGCGAGCAGGCTCGCTCCCACAGGGGGCGTGCTCACATTGTTTTATGGGATTTGACCTTCGAGGCCTGCATGTCTTTTGATCTCGCCGCACGCCTGGCAGCCCGTCGTGCCGAAAACCTCTACCGCCACCGCCCGCTGCTCGAAAGTCCCCAGGGCCCGCAAGTGGTGGTCGATGGTCAGCCGTTGCTCGCCTTCTGCAACAACGACTACCTTGGCCTGGCCAATCACCCCCAAGTGATTGAAGCCTGGCGTGCTGGCGCGTCCAAGTGGGGCGTGGGGGGTGGGGCCTCGCATCTGGTGATCGGCCATAGCGGGCCGCACCACGCACTCGAAGAAGCCTTGGCTGACCTGACTGGTCGCCCCCGCGCCTTGTTGTTCACCACCGGTTACATGGCCAACCTGGGCGCAGTGACCGCGTTGGTGGGGCAGGGCGATACAGTGCTGCAAGACCGCCTCAATCATGCGTCATTGCTGGACGCCGGCCTGCTGTCCGGCGCGCGCTTCAATCGTTACCTGCATAACGACCCGACAAGCCTGGCCAAGCGGCTCGAAAAAGCCACCGGCAATACCCTGGTGGTTACCGACGGCGTGTTCAGCATGGACGGCGATATCGCCGACCTGCCCGCCCTGGCGCGTGAAGCCCGGGCCAAGGGCGCGTGGTTGATGGTCGACGATGCCCACGGTTTTGGGGCGATGGGTGCCAACGGCGGTGGGATCGTCGAGCATTTCGGCCTGAGCCAGGAGGATGTTCCGGTGCTCGTCGGCACGCTGGGCAAGGCCTTCGGCACAGCGGGAGCCTTTGTTGCCGGCAGCGAAGAGCTCATCGAAAGCCTGATCCAGTTCGCGCGCCCCTATATTTACACCACCAGTCAGCCTCCCGCCCTGGCATGCGCCACCCTCAAAAGCCTCGAGCTGCTGCGCAGCGAACACTGGCGGCGGGCGCACTTGAAGACGTTGATCGGCCAGTTCCGCCAGGGGGCGCAGCAGATCGGCCTGGAGTTGATGGACAGCTTCACGCCGATCCAGCCGATCATGATCGGTGACGCCGGGCGTGCGGTTCGCCTGTCACAGATGCTGCGCGAGCGCGGCCTGATGGTGACTGCAATTCGCCCACCCACTGTGCCTGCCGGCAGCGCCCGGTTGCGCGTGACCCTGACCGCTGCGCACAGCGAAGCGCAGGTGCAGCTATTGTTAAACGCACTGGCAGATTGTTTTCAACAATTGGGAGCTGAGCCAAGCCATGCGTAATCGACTGATTCTGCTGCCAGGCTGGGGCCTCGGAATTTCGCCCCTGGAACCGTTGGCTGCGGCGTTGCACGGGCTGGATGAACACCTGAATGTCGAGATCGAGCCGCTGCCGGAGCTGGAGTCGAGTGATCTCGACGACTGGCTGGATGAACTCGACTCCACCGTACCTCAAGACGCCTGGCTGGGCGGCTGGTCGCTGGGCGGCATGCTGGCGGCCGAGTTGGCCGCCAGGCGCGGTGATCGCTGTTGCGGCCTGCTGACGCTGGCAAGCAATCCTTCGTTCGTTGCCCATGAACAATGGCCCAGTGCGATGCCCGGTGAGACTTTTGATGCTTTTTTGGCCGGTTGCCGCGACGATCCGCGAACGACCCTCAAGCGTTTTTCGCTGCTGTGCGCCCAGGGCGCCGAGGACTCGCGCGGTCTGTCACGGCTTTTGCTGGGCGGTGCTCCGCACAGCTCGCCAGCAGTGTTGATGAGCGGCCTGGAGTTGCTGGCGCAACTGGATACCCGCCAGGCATTGCAAGCTTTTCGCGGTCCGCAGTTGCACCTGTTCGCCGGCCTGGACGGGCTGGTACCCGCTGAAGCGGCAGGCGACTTGCTGGCGCTGCTGCCGGATGTCGAAATCGGTCTGATTGAACAGGCCGGTCACGCTTTTCTTCTGGAGGACCCGCACGGAGTGGCCGGGGCGATCCAGGCCTTTTTGCATGAGAGCGGCGATGACTGATTTGTCCCTTCCCAACCTGTCTGGCGGTTTGCCGGACAAGCGCCAGGTGGCGGCCTCCTTTTCCAGGGCCGCGGGCACCTACGACAGCGTGGCCGAATTGCAGCGCGATGTTGGCAGCGAGTTATTGCGTCGCTTGCCGGAAGATTTTTCTGCGGGTCGCTGGCTGGACCTGGGCTGTGGCACTGGCTACTTCAGTCGTGCACTGGGCGAACGCTTTACCGGCGCGCAGGGTGTGGCGCTGGACATCGCCGAGGGCATGCTCGCGCACGCTCGGCCTCTGGGTGGTGCAACGCATTTCATCGCCGGGGACGCAGAGTGCCTGCCGCTGCAGGATGCGAGCTGTGACCTGATCTTCTCCAGCCTGGCGGTGCAGTGGTGCGCAGACTTCGCCTCGGTGCTCAGTGAAGCGCGGCGGGTGCTCAAACCGGGGGGTGTTTTCGCGTTTGCTAGTCTGTGTGTGGGCACGTTGTTCGAGTTGCGCGACAGCTGGCGCCGGGTGGACGGCATGGTGCACGTCAATCGCTTCCGCGAGCTGGGCATCTATCAGCATTTGTGCGCCGACAGTGGATTGCGTGTCGCGAGCTTGCAAACCCGTGCGCATGTACTGCATTACCCGGATGTGCGCAGCTTGACCCATGAGCTCAAGGCGTTGGGTGCACACAATATCAATCCGGGTCGGCCCGGTGGTCTGACCGGTCGGGCGCGGATCCTCGGCTTGATCGAGGCTTATGAGCAGTTTCGTCAGGCCGAAGGTCTGCCGGCGACTTATCAAGTGGTCTACGCGGTGCTGGAGAAACCCTTATGAGTGCAGCCTATTTCATTACCGGTACGGACACCGATGTGGGCAAGACCACCGTAGCCGCAGGCTTGCTGCATGCCGCGCGGTCGGCGGGCATGAGCACGGCAGCGGGCAAGCCGGTGGCCTCCGGCTGTGATGTGACACCCAAGGGGTTGCGCAATGCCGATGCCCTGGCATTGCTGGCAGAATGTTCCTTGCCGTTGACCTATGTGCAGGTCAATCCGGTCGCGTTCGAGCCCGCCATTGCCCCCCACCTGGCCGCCCGCGAAGCGGGCGTGGCGTTGACCGTGCAATCGCTGTTCATTCCCATGCAGCAGATTCTGGACATGCAGGCGGACTTCACATTGATCGAAGGCGCCGGCGGCTGGCGGGTGCCGCTAGCGGACCAGGATAATCTGTCGGACCTGGCGAAGGCGCTGAACCTGCCGGTGATCCTGGTGGTGGGTGTGCGCCTGGGCTGCATCAATCACGCGCTTTTGACAGCCGAAGCGATCGCCCGCGACGGCCTGCAGCTGGCGGGCTGGGTGGCCAATATCATCGATCCGAAGACTTCGCGCCTGGAGGAAAATCTCGCGACACTGGCCGAGCGAATCCCTGCGCCTTGCCTCGGCCGGGTCCCAAAACTCAAGCTGGTGAGCGCTGAAGCCGTGGCCGAGCATCTGCAGCTGGATCTGCTGGACTAGGTTTTGCCTATGACAAGGCACTGTGCCATTAGTGTTTTTGTCGGGTCTTTTGCCGGCAGGTCTGCTTCAATGAGGGTTGTTGATCCTTCACAAGGACGGATTCTGCGATGGAAATCTCAGGTAACAGCGCTTTTTATGCCGGGCTGGGTACGGTTCAAGCCGGGCAGAACCGCATCGACCAGGCTGCCGGGCAAATTGCCAACACCAGCCTCGAGCGGTCGGCGCTCAGTCAGTCTTCCGAACTCCAGGCCGGGCGCCTGCGTTCGGTCGATAGCAGTCAGCAGTCGGATGTGGCCAGCAACCTGATCGAAATGTCCCAGGGCAGGCTTCAAGCTGAGCTGGGTGTGAAGGTGGCCAAGGCTTCCGATGAAATGCTCGGAACGTTGATCGATACTTACGCCTGAATCGCCTCTCCTGCTACAAGCCTGACGCCGCGCCTCCGTGCGGCGTTTTTGTGCGTAAGTCCTTCTCCCTCAACTAATCTTTCATGTACCCCGCTGCATGCGCCAGCGGCCGGATTCGGCTGCGTGTTGAAAATGTCGCAGCCATGATGACGAACGGAAAAAGATCGGCGCTTGACAAGTTTTGGTCGTAAACGTATGTTTCAAACAACTGTTTGACCGCCACAAGAAATCAACGCGGTCGTTCATCCCCGGTTACATCAGCAGAGGTTTATCGCTATGCCTGACTACAAGGCCCCCTTGCGTGATATTCGCTTCGTTCGTGACGAGCTGCTCGGCTACGAAGCGCACTATTCGAGCCTTCCGGCTTGCGCAGACGCGACTCCGGACATGGTTGACGCCATTCTCGAAGAGGGCGCCAAGTTTTGTGAGCAGGTATTGGCTCCGCTGAACCGCGTGGGTGACACCGAAGGCTGCACCTGGAGCGAGTCTGGCGTTAAGACCCCGACTGGCTTCAAAGAGGCTTACAAGCAATTCGTCGAAGGCGGCTGGCCGAGCCTGGCTCACGACGTGGCGCACGGCGGCCAAGGCTTGCCGGAGTCACTGGGCCTGGCAGTCAGCGAAATGGTCGGTGAAGCGAACTGGTCGTGGGGCATGTACCCGGGCCTGTCCCATGGCGCGATGAACACCATTTCCGAGCACGGCACGCCTGAGCAGCAAGAGGCTTACCTGACCAAGCTGGTGTCTGGCGAGTGGACCGGTACCATGTGCCTGACCGAACCACACTGCGGTACCGACCTGGGCATGCTGCGCACCAAGGCCGAACCTCAGGCCGACGGTTCCTACAAAGTCTCCGGCACCAAGATCTTCATCTCGGCCGGCGAACACGACATGGCCGACAACATCGTCCACATCGTGTTGGCACGCCTGCCGGATGCACCGGCTGGCACCAAGGGCATTTCGCTGTTCATCGTTCCCAAGTTCATGCCGAACGCTGACGGTTCGATCGGCGAACGCAATGCTGTGACCTGTGGTTCCCTGGAACACAAGATGGGCATCCACGGTAACGCCACCTGCGTGATGAACTTCGACGCGGCCACCGGCTTCCTGATCGGCCCGGCGAACAAAGGCCTGAACTGCATGTTCACCTTTATGAACACCGCACGCCTGGGTACCGCGCTGCAAGGTCTGGCACATGCCGAGATCGGCTTCCAGGGCGGCCTGAAATACGCTCGCGATCGCTTGCAAATGCGCTCGCTGACTGGCCCGAAAGCACCGGAAAAAGCTGCGGACCCGATCATCGTGCACCCTGACGTGCGTCGCATGCTGTTGACCATGAAGGCCTTCGCTGAAGGTAACCGTGCAATGGTTTACTTCACTGCCAAACAGGTCGACATCGTCAAATACGGCGTAGACGAAGAAGAGAAGAAGAAAGCCGACGCACTGCTGGCGTTCATGACCCCGATTGCCAAGGCCTTCATGACTGAAGTCGGTTTTGAATCGGCCAACCACGGCGTACAGATCTATGGCGGCCACGGCTTCATCGCCGAGTGGGGCATGGAGCAGAACGTTCGCGACAGCCGCATTTCGATGCTGTACGAAGGCACCACCGGTATCCAGGCCCTCGACCTGCTGGGCCGTAAAGTGCTGATGACCCAAGGCGAAGCCCTCAAAGGTTTCACCAAGATTGTCCACAAGTTCTGCCAGACCAACGAAGGCAACGAAGCCGTCCAGGAGTTTGTCACCCCGTTGGCTGCGCTGAACAAAGAGTGGGGCGAGTTGACCATGAAGGTCGGCATGGCCGCCATGAAGGACCGCGAAGAAGTCGGCGCTGCTTCGGTGGATTACCTGATGTACTCCGGTTACGCCTGCCTGGCCTACTTCTGGGCTGACATGGCGCGCCTGGCTGCCGAAAAACTGGCTGCCGGCACGTCCGACGAGGCGTTCTACACCGCCAAGCTGCAGACCGCGCGCTTCTACTTCCAGCGCATCCTGCCGCGTACTCGTACGCACGTGGCAACCATGCTGTCGGGTGCTGGCAACCTGATGGACATGAAAGAAGAGAACTTCGCACTGGGCTACTAAGCCTCGGGCGGGTCCGACAAAACCGCTGCTTCCTCGGGAGCAGCGGTTTTTTTGTGCCTGTCATTTGCCGGGAGCAGCCAGGCGACGCATAAATATTTGCCCCGATCCATCAAGAAATGCACCTTTGGAGCCGTTATAGAAGATGGCCATATGACATCCCTTTCGGCGCTGTGTTTTACTGCAATCATTCACGCGCACTGCCATCAACCTTAACAGGCTGGAACTTACCCTTGCCGCGTCCATCCGCTGTACGTCTCAGCCATTTCCTGCCTTCATTGCTGCTCTTGATTGCGGGGCTCTCGGCTGCTTACGTCAAGGATCTCAACGTCTTTTTCACTTCGCTGTTCAATGTGTTGCCAACCCTGGTATTGCTGCTCGGCGGCGCCTATTGCGCGGTCTATCGGCGCCAGCGCGAATTGTTCCTGATGTTGACGGTGTACATCGCCTACTATCTGCTCGACACCCAGACCGACTTCTACCGCGACAACGGCAAAGTCCGCGATGATGCGGCGGTGGTGTTTCATCTGTGCTGCCTGTTACTGCCGCTGCTGTTCGCAGTATTCGCCGCCTGGCAGGAGCGCACTCATCTGTTCCAGGACATGCTGGCGCGCTTCGCGGTGTTACTGGCCGTTGGCAGTGTCGCGCTGGCGCTGGAGCAAAGTTATCCCCAGGCCCTGCTAATGTGGCTGGCGGAAATTCGCTGGCCCGCCGTGCACGGCGCCTGGATGAGCCTGATCCAGTTGGCCTATCCGGTGTTTATCGCGGCTTTCCTGCTGCTGGCGTGGCAATACTGGCGTCATCCCAGGCCTCTGCATGCCGCGCAATTGGTCGGCCTGCTCGGCCTGTTCTGGATGTTGCCGGAGACGTTCATCCTGCCGTTCACCCTGAACATCATGTGCAGCCAGGTGATGCTGATGATCGCGACGGCGGTGGCCCATGAAGCCTATCAAATGGCCTTTCGCGACGAGCTCACCGGCCTGCCGGGTCGGCGCGCCCTGAACGAACGCATGCAACGCCTGGGGCGCAATTATGTGCTGGCGATGAGCGACGTCGATCACTTCAAGAAATTCAACGATACCCATGGCCACGATGTCGGCGATCAGGTGCTGCGGCTGGTGGCCAGCAAGCTGTCCAGGGTCGGCGGAGGCGGGCGGGCGTATCGTTATGGTGGAGAGGAATTTGCCGTGGTGTTCGCCGGGAAAACCCTGGAGGAATGTTTGCCGCATCTGGAGTTCATCCGCGAATCCATCGCCACCTACAATATCCATCTGCGTAACCAGGACAGCCGCCCCCAGGATGATCAACAAGGACGCCAGCGGCGTGCGGGGGCGAGCGCGTCGAGTGTGTCGGTGACGGTCAGCATCGGCGTGGCCGAACGGCTGGAGCAGCGCACGCCAGATCGCGTGCTCAAGTCGGCGGACGAAGCGCTTTACAGCGCCAAGGGCGCGGGACGCAACTGCGTCGTGGTCTTTGGGCAGAACCGCCGGGGCGCGGTGCGCATGGAAGCCGCTACGGATTGAGTGATGATGGCGCATTCAGCGTCTGGACTGTGATTGTCCAGCGGGTTCGGCGGCAGTAGGTTGCAATGATCTGCTGCCGGAGAAATGACCATGCCCGAGTACAAAGCTCCCCTGCGCGACATGCGCTTTCTGATCGACCACGTCTTCGACTTTCACAGCAACTACGCGGCCCTCGGCGCCACTGACGCCAGCCCGGACATGGTCAGTGCGATCCTCGAAGAGGGCGCGAAGTTCTGCGAGAACGTGCTCGCACCGCTCAACCGCAGCGGTGACGAAGAAGGCTGTCATTTCGACAAGGGTGTGGTGACTACGCCGGCAGGCTTCAAGCAAGCCTTCGCGCAATACGTTGAAGGTGGCTGGCACGGCCTGGCGGCGGATCCGGCGTATGGTGGCCAGGGTTTGCCCAGCTCCCTGGGGCTGGTGATCAGCGAGATGGTCGGTTCCAGCAATACGTCCTGGGGCATGTACCCGGGGCTGACGCACGGCGCCATGTCGGCGATTCACGCCCACGGCACTCAAGAGCAGAAACAGACCTACCTGAGCAAACTCACCGCAGGCCAGTGGACCGGCACCATGTGCCTGACCGAAGCCCACTGCGGCACGGACCTGGGCATCATCAAGACCCGCGCCGTGCCTGCAGAGGATGGCGGCTATGCAGTCTCTGGCAGCAAGATCTTCATTTCGGCCGGCGAGCATGACCTGAGTGACAACATCATTCACCTGGTACTGGCGAAGCTGCCGGATGCACCCGCCGGCACCAAAGGGATCTCGCTGTTCATCGTGCCCAAGTTCCTCCCCGATAGCCAAGGTGAAGCCGGCGAGCGCAACGGCGTCACCTGCGGTTCTATCGAGCACAAGATGGGCATCAAGGCCTCGGCCACCTGCGTGCTGAACTTCGATGGCGCCACGGGTTACCTGATCGGCGAGCCGAACAAGGGCCTCAACTGCATGTTCACCATGATGAACCACGCCCGTCTAGGCACTGGCATGCAGGGGTTATGCCTGGGAGAAGCGAGTTTTCAGGGCGCCATCAAGTACGCCAACGATCGCCTGCAGATGCGCTCGCTGACCGGACCGAAAGCACCGGACAAGCCCGCCGATCCGATTATCGTGCACCCCGATGTGCGCCGCATGCTGCTGACCATGAAAGCCTTCAACGAAGGCAATCGGGCACTCACCTATTTCACCGCGCAGTTGCTGGACGCCGCGCACTTGAGCGCGGACGCAACGGCGCGACAGGACGCCGAGGACTTGCTGGCGTTCCTGACACCCATCTGCAAAGCCTTCATGACCGATACCGGCCTGGAGGTGACTAACCTCGGCATGCAGGTGTACGGCGGCCACGGGTTTATCCGCGAGTGGGGAATGGAGCAGTTGGTGCGGGACTGCCGCATTGCGCCGATCTATGAAGGCACCAACGGCATCCAGGCGCTGGACCTGCTGGGGCGCAAAGTGCTCGGCAGCCAGGGCAAGTTGCTGCGGGGCTTCACCAAGGTCGTGCACAAGTTCTGCGTCGCCAACGCCGCGCATCCTCAGTTGTCCAGCTACGTGGCGCAGTTGAACGATTTGAACCGGCAATGGGGCGAGGTGACCACCCAGGTGGGCATGGCCGCCATGAAAAACCCCGACGAAGTCGGCGCCGCCTCTGTGGATTACCTGATGTACAGCGGCTACATCATCCTTGGCTATCTGTGGTTGCGCATGGCGCTGGTCGCGCAGGCGCAGCTGGACGAGGGCGGCGGCGATGCCGATTACTGCCGGGCTAAACTGGCCACCAGCGAGTTCTACTTCAAGCGCCTGCTGCCACGAACAACGGCTCACCGGGCGGCTATCGAGGCGGGTAGCGACTGCCTGATGAAATTGCCGGCGCAATTGTTTGCGCTATAAGTCGTAAAGATCGCAGTCTTCGGTAGCTCCTGCGGGGGCCGGGTGGTGGCTGCGACGTGGTTTTCGGTGACCAAAAATTACAAAATAGTCACAAGCTGACGCTATGTGTCGTAAAAGTTGTTGGGGTACACTCGATTCAACCGAAATACTTTCCGTGAATCAACTGTAAAGATCCTGCGAGGTTTGCCATGGCTGACTACAAAGCGCCCCTGCGCGATATGCGCTTCGTTCTCAATGAAGTGTTCGAGGTCGCCAAACTCTGGGCCGAGTTGCCTGCGCTGGCCGACACCGTCGACGCGCAAACCGTAGAGGCCATTCTCGAGGAAGCCGGCAAGGTCACCAGCAAAAGTATCGCACCGCTCAGTCGTGCGGCCGATGAAGAAGGTTGCCATTGGGCGGACGGTGCTGTCACCACGCCGGTAGGTTTCCCCCAGGCTTATCAGACTTACGCAGAAGGCGGTTGGGTCGGTGTAGGCGGTGATCCGGCCTACGGTGGCATGGGCATGCCCAAGGCGGTGTCTGCTCAGGTCGAAGAGATGGTCAACTCTGCCAGCCTGTCTTTCGGCCTGTACCCGATGCTGACCGCCGGCGCCTGCCTGTCGATCAATGCCCATGCCAGCGAAGAGCTCAAGGCCGCCTACCTGCCGAACATGTACTCCGGTGTCTGGGCAGGCTCGATGTGCCTGACCGAACCGCACGCCGGTACCGACCTGGGGATCATCCGCACCAAGGCAGAGCCTCAGGCCGACGGTTCATACAAGGTCAGCGGCACCAAGATCTTCATCACCGGCGGCGAACACGACCTGACCGAGAACATCATCCACCTGGTGCTGGCCAAACTGCCAGACGCACCTGCGGGGCCCAAGGGTATTTCCCTGTTCCTGGTGCCCAAGTTCATGGTCAATGCCGATGGCAGCCTGGGCGCGCGCAACCCGGCCAATTGTGGGTCGATCGAACACAAGATGGGTATCCAGGCCTCCGCGACCTGCGTGATGAACTTCGACGAAGCCGTGGGTTATCTGGTCGGGGAGCCGAACAAAGGCCTGGCTGCGATGTTTACCATGATGAACTACGAGCGCCTGGGCGTCGGCATTCAAGGGCTGGCCACTGGCGAACGCTCTTACCAGAACGCCGTTGAATACGCTCGCGACCGCCTGCAGAGCCGCTCGCCGACAGGTGCGCAAAACAAGGACAAGGTGGCTGACCCGATCATCGTCCACCCGGACGTGCGGCGCATGCTGCTGACCATGAAAGCCTCGAACGAAGGCGGCCGTGCGTTCTCCACCTATGTGGCCATGCAGCTCGACACCGCCAAGTTCAGCGAGGAGGCGGTCACCCGCAAGCGCGCAGAAGACCTGGTGGCGCTGCTGACCCCGGTCGCCAAGGCGTTCCTGACCGACCTGGGGCTGGAGACTACCGTGCACGGCCAGCAGGTCTTTGGTGGCCATGGCTACATTCGCGAATGGGGCCAGGAGCAACTGGTGCGCGACGTGCGCATCACGCAGATCTACGAAGGCACTAACGGCATCCAGGCACTGGATCTGGTCGGCCGCAAGATCGTCGGCAGCGGCGGGGCGTTTTATAACCTGTTCGCTGACGAGATCCGTCACTTCACCGCGACGGCAAGCGCCGACCTTTCGGAGTTCACCAAGCCGCTCAACGATGCTGTGACAACGCTCGACGAGCTGACTGCCTGGCTGCTGGATCGTGCCAAAAGCAACCCGAATGAAATTGGCGCCGCCTCGGTCGAGTACCTGCAGGCATTTGGTTATGTGGCCTACGCCTATATGTGGGCGCTGATGGCCAAGGCCGCGTTCGGCAAGGAAAACCAGGATGATTTCTACGCGAGCAAACTGGGCACTGCGCGTTTCTACTTCGCACGTCTGCTGCCGCGTATTCATTCGTTGAGCGCTTCGGTGCAGGCGGGCAGCGAGTCGCTGTTCCTGCTGGATGCAGCACAATTTTAAAGATGTAACGTCATGTAAGCATTTGCTTACACGACGTGCTGCCGATCTGCCCTATGCGAAAATTGGATCCAGAGCTAATCTACTTCACATGGACGTCGCGCAGGAAGCGCAAAGCAACAACACGGACACGTAGGATTCTGCCAGGACGGCGGAGCGAAATGGATGTCAGGGAAACAGTCTGCAAAGCCCCGCTTCGGCGGGGTTTTCTTTGTCCGCAAGAAAATGCCGGCCTGCGCGCCTAACGCTCGGCCGGACCATTGATGACCTCTTCCAGCAGTGTACGCAACAAGGCCAGCGAGGCTTGTTGACGCTGCACATCGCGACACACCAAGCCTACTTTCAACGGCACCCGCGGCTCGGTCAACGGTTTCCATAGCAGTTCGTCGTTGCCCAGGGCCTTCTGTGAGCGTCCCGGAAGTACCGTGGCCAGGCGGGTGTGCGGCAGACTGTCGAGAATCCCCGCCATATTATTCAGTTCCGCCTGCACTTGCGGACGCCGCCCGAGATTGGCTAGCTGTGTCTGCCAGATCTGCCGCACCTGAAACTCCTCCCCCAGCAACAACATTGGCAGTTCGGCGGCCTGGCTCATCGAGACTTTCTTGAATTCACGCAACGGGTGATCCGCCGGGATGACCAGCGTCAGTTCATCTTCGTACAGCAATACCCCGTGCAAACCAGGCTGGCGGGGCGGCAGGTAGCTGATGCCGATATCCAGCGATCCATTGAGCAACCGTCGTTCTATTTCCAGGCCGGTCAATTCATAGATCTGCACCACCAGGTGCGGTTGGGCCTTGCGCACCCGTTCGAGCATCTGCGGCACGAGGCTGGTGTGGACGGTCTGCAATACGCCGATGGCCAGGGTACGCAGGGCCTGGCCCTTGAAGTTGCCCAACGCTTCGCGCGCGCGCTGCAAGCCATCGAGCAAGGGCAAAGCGTGGTTGTACAAGGTATGAGCGGCCAGGGTCGGCAGCAGGCGCTTGCTGCTGCGTTCGAAGAGGCTGACGTCGAGGTTTTCCTCAAGGTGACGGATCTGCTGCGACAGGGCGGGTTGGGAGATGGCCAGTCGCTCCGCCGCCCGGCCCACATGACCTTCTTCGTAGACCGCGACGAAATAGCGCAGTTGCTTGAAATCCATAAGTAACTCTTATCGAAAGTACTGCTAAATCGAAATGGTCGAATGTCGCCCATCCGCCTAGTCTAACCGCAATGAGAGGGCTTACAGGGCCAACGCGGACGATGAACACCGATTACATTGAAGTCATTTACATAGGCAATGCAAAAAACCTCCACCGAGGTGAAATCTGATGAATCTGTTCAAAATGCGTCGTGGTCTCCCGGACCTTGACGACCTCGCCCTGGACGCGATTGCGCCATCTACAACGGTTAACCCCTCCCGCGAGTACCTGATGCCCAGCGTCGAGCGCCCTCAGCAAGTATTCGTGCGCGGCCAGGGCTCCTGGCTGTGGGACAGCGCCGACCGTGCGTATCTGGATTTCACCCAGGGGCGAGGTGCCAACAGCTTGGGGCATAGCCCTTCAGCGCTTGTAAGTGCGATTGCCGAGCAGGCGCAGGCGCTGATCAACCCCGGCTTTGCTTTGCACAACCGCGGCATGCTCAGCCTGGCCGCACGACTGTGCCAGCTCACCGGTAGCGACCAGGCGTACTTGCTCAACACCGGCACCGAAGCCTGCGAAGCGGCAATCAAGCTGGCGCGTAAATGGGGGCAGCGGCACCGTGCCGGAGCCTCGCGCATCATCGTGGCCAGCAATGCTTGCCATGGCCGCAGTCTCGCGACTATTTCGGCGTCGGACAGCTCGACGCTGACCAATCGGTTCGAACCGCAACTTCCAGGCTTCAGTCACGTTCCGTTCAACGACCTCGCGGCTCTGCATGCGGCTGTCGACGCCAGAACGGTGGCGGTTATGCTTGAGCCGATCCAGAGCGAAGCAGGCGTCATCCCGGCCACCGCGAATTACCTCAAGGGCGTCGAGCGTTTGTGCCGCGAGCTGGGTATTTTGCTGATCTTCGATGAAGTGCAGACCGGTCTAGGCCGATGCGGCCAGCTACTCGTGGAACAATCCTGTGATGTCCGTGCCGATATCGTCGTGCTGGGCAAAGGCTTGGGCGGGGGAGTACCGCTGGCCGCTTTACTCGCCCGAGGTACTGCCTGTTGTTTCGACCGGGGTGAGCTGACGGGGACCCATCATGGTAATGCGCTGATGAGCGCTGCGGGCCTGGCAGTAATGGATGCGCTGCAGGAACGTGGATTTCTCGAGCATGTCGTCACGGTCGGCCAGCACTTGCGCGAAGGCCTGGCGCGTCTGGCGCACCGTTACGGCCACGGCGAACTGCGCGGGCAAGGGCTGCTTTGGGGGTTGGATCTGTCCGACGACTCGGCCGAGGCAGTGGTCAAAGCCGCGCTGTACGAAGGCTTGCTGATCGACGCCCCGCAACCGGCTTGCCTGCGCTTCACCCCGGCACTCACGGTGAGCAAAGCCAACGTTGACGAGATGCTCCTGCGCCTGGCCCGTGCGTTCTCTCGCGTGCGCACCGCGCAACTGCAGTGCCGCAAAGGGATTGCCGTCTGACCAGACCCTTCCTGCAGGAATTTCCGAACCGTCTCGCGGTATAACGCATCGCCCCAGGCCTGATTTTTTTGGCGTGGGGCGTTTTTTTTGCCTGTATGGATGCGCTAAGCGTGGGAAGCAGTGAACCCTGACGAACGGCGCGGGTCGATTAGGTGTGCGGCTCACCGGAGCCTACTTCAATCAGGAGCTGACCCATGGATATCATTCGAATCATCATCGCCATTCTGTTGCCGCCACTGGGTGTGTTCCTGCAGGTGGGTTTTGGCGGGGCATTCTGGCTGAACATTCTGCTGACGCTGTGCGGGTATATTCCAGGGATCGTGCATGCGGTTTATATCATCGCCAAGCGTTGAGATGTGTTGCGTCAGTTATATTGCAATCGCCAGTCAGCTAGCGCCTACAGGTGTAGGCGCTAGCTGGCTGGCGATGCTGGCACTGCGGTGTCAGCACTTGTCCAGCCCCAGCACCCGCCGATAGAACAACCACTCCTGCTCCAGCGCGTGCGCCTGGTTGCTCGCCTTGCGAAAGCCGTGGCGCTCGTCCGCGTAGTAATGCGCTTGCACCACAATGCCGTTGTCCTGCAACGCCTTGACCATGTCACGGGTCTGCTGCGGTACCACCACGGCATCCAGTTCACCCTGGAAAAAAATCATCGGCACACCAATGTTGCTCGCATGCAGCAAAGGGGTTCGTGCGGCGTAGCGTTCGGCATCCTGCACCGGGTCGCCAATCAGCCAATCCAGGTAGTCACCTTCGAACTTGTGAGTGGCGCGGCCAAGGGCCACCGGGTCGCTCACGCCGTAAAGACTGGCGCCTGCGCGGAAGACGTGGTGAAAAGCCAGCGCACACAGGGTGGTGTAGCCACCGGCGCTGCCGCCGCGGATGAATGCCTGGTCACCGTCAATCAACCCGCTGTCGGCCAGATGGGAAACGACGGCACAGGCGTCTTCGACGTCCACTTCGCCCCACTTCAAATGCAGCGCCTGACGATAGGCTCGTCCATAACCGCTGCTGCCACGATAATTCAGATCGGCCACGGCGAAGCCGCGTTGCGTCCAATACTGGATTCGCGGATCGAGCATCGGATAGCAGGCGGAGGTTGGGCCACCGTGGATGAACACTACCAGCGGCGGCTTCGCCTCAGCCCTCATCGCCGGATAGAAGAAGCCATGGGCTTCACCCGTTCCGCTGGGGTAACGCAGGGTTTGCGCAGTGCTGATCTGATCGGCAGGCAGTGGCGCGATGCCACCGGCCAGCACGTTGAACTCGCCGGTGGCGCGATCGATGGCAATCACGGCTGATGGGCTGACCGGCGAAGCCGCGATGCAATAGATGAATTGCTCATCAAGGGCGAGATGCCGAAAGCGACTGTAGCCGCCCGTGAAATCTTTATCTTGATTGCCTGCCAGGCCCAGTTTGCCAAAACCTTCTTCGGTCCAGCTTGCCAGGTAGCTGTCGTCGGCCAGGGGCAGCCATGTACAGCCACCGAGCTGCCACGGCGCGGGGGCGTGATCGGCAGCGGCTGCGGGAAGTGGGTGAAGCCCGTCTTCGGCCTCGACCCAGGGCTGCCAGTAGCCGGCGCGATCGGTCAGGCAGGACAGGCGACCACGGGTATCGAAGCGCGGTTGCTGGAGTGATTCGTCGTTGCGCTGACCAGCCACGCAGCGCGGGCTGTTGAAACCGCCATCACTGTCGCGCTCGGCGACCATCAATCGGGTAGCGGTCCAGGGTTGATGCGGTCGGCTCCATTCGATCCACGCCAGGCGCCGGGCGCCTTTGCTCAGAGTTGGCGCGGCGTAGAAGTCGGCACCTTCTGCCAGCAGGTGACGGCTGCCGTTGGCAATATCGATGGCGACCAGTCGATGGCGGTCCCGGTGCTCCTCGACGGCCAGGACCTGGCCATCGGCGAACTGCAGGTCACCGTAACGGCATTCACCTGAAGTCAGCCCAACCGGGGTTTCACCGGCCAGCGACTGTCGATACAGTTGCTGGTCAGCCTCGTTGACGAAAACAATCCCGTCATCGGTCAGGCAGAACGCGCCGCCGCCATATTCGTAGACACGACTGCGCACGCTGAACCCGGCAGGCGTCAGGCAGCGGGCCTGACTATTGCGCCAATGCCAAATGCGACACGCGCCATCCTCAGGACGGTACTCGTTCCAGAACAAACCCTGGGAGCCGAGCTGCAGCTCCGCAAAGTCGACACCGGCGGCGACGGCCCTGGCGGCGCTGAAAGGCTCAGCTTTTGGCGATGAGGCGTGAGTTTCGTTCATTGCGAAAGGCCAGTTGTTCAATGGTTTGGGTCGCGTGCTCGGCTTCTTCGCGGGCCTTGAGAATCACGCCGTGGTGTTGCGACTTGCTGCAAACCGGGTCGGCATTGCTCGCGTCTCCGGTGAGCATGAAGGCCTGGCAGCGGCAGCCGCCGAAGTCCTTTTCTTTCTCGTCGCACGAGCGGCACGGTTCAGGCATCCAGTCGTAACCGCGAAAACGGTTGAAGCCGAACGAGTCGTACCAGATGTGCTGCATGCTGTGATCGCGCACGTTGGGGAACTGTACAGGCATTTGTCGCGCGCCGTGACAGGGCAGGGCGGTGCCGTCCGGGGTGACCGTCAGGAAGATACTGCCCCAGCCGTTCATGCAGGCTTTCGGACGTTCTTCGTAGTAGTCCGGCGTGACGAAGATCAGCTTGCACGGATGCCCTTCGGCCTCCAGTTTGGCCCGGTATTCGTTGGTGATGCGCTCGGCACGCACCAGTTGTTCCCTGGTTGGCAACAGGCCGACCCGATTGAGCTGCGCCCAGCCGTAGAACTGGCACGTTGCGAGCTCGACGAAATCGGCCTCGAGGGCGATGCACAGCTCGATGATGCGGTCGATCTTGTCGATGTTGTGCCGATGGGTCACGAAGTTCAGCACCATCGGGTAGCCATGGGCTTTCACTGCCCGGGCCATTTCCAGCTTCTGCGCGAAGGCCTTTTTCGAGCCGGCCAGCAAGTTGTTCACTTGCTCGTCGCTGGCTTGGAAACTGATCTGAATGTGGTCCAGTCCAGCCTTCTTGAAGTCGCTGATTTTCTGCTCGGTAAGCCCGATGCCTGAGGTAATCAGGTTGGTGTAAAAGCCCAGTTTGCGCGCTTCGGCGATCAGTTCGGCGAGGTCCTGGCGCACCAGGGGTTCACCCCCGGAAAAGCCCAGCTGCGCGGCGCCCATTTCCCGCGCCTCGCGAAATACCTTGATCCACTGTTCGGTGCTCAGCTCTTTGCCCTGCTCGGCGAAATCCAGGGGATTGGAGCAGTAGGGGCATTGCAGGGGGCAGCGATAGGTCAGCTCGGCCAGGAGCCAGAGAGGCAAGCCGATTTCAGGCTTGGGCGGTAACTTGTCCGACACGCTGTCAGGCAAGTTCGATCCAGTGCTGAGCACGGGCGACCTCCATGAATTGCTCAATGTCTTCACTAAGCTCGGGCACACCCGGGAACTGTGCGTCCAGCTCGGCGATGATCGTTGCCACGTCGCGCTCGCCGTCGATCAGGCCGCCAATCAGGGCGGCGCTGTCGTTGAGTTTGATCATGCCTTCGGGGTAAAGCAGCACGTGGCCTTTCTGCGCGGGTTCATATTGGAAACGGTAGCCCGGGCGCCAGGTGGGGGTTTTGCTGCGATCAAAACTCATAAGATGATTCCTTTATGCCAGACCCGTTGTGCGGTCACGCTGTGATACGGCGGGCGGTTCAGTTCGTAGGCCATGCTCATGGCATCGAGCATGCTCCAAAGAATGTCCAGTTTGAACTGGAGAATTTCCAGCATGCGCTCCTGGCCTTCCCGCGTCGTGTAGTGCTGCAGAGTAATCGCCATCCCGTGCTCGACATCGCGGCGTGCCTGGCCCAGGCGGGTACGGAAATATTCGTAGCCGGCAGGGTCGATCCACGGGTAGTGCTGCGGCCAGCTGTCGAGGCGCGACTGGTGGATCTGCGGTGCGAACAGTTCAGTCAAGGAACTGCTGGCGGCTTCCTGCCAACTGGCTCGGCGGGCGAAATTGACGTAAGCGTCCACGGCGAAGCGCACGCCGGGCAACACCAGTTCCTGGGAGCGCAGCTGGTCCGGATCGAGGCCAACGGCCTGGCCCAGGCGCAACCAGGCTTCGATCCCGCCGTCTTCACCGGGGGCGCCGTCGTGGTCGAGCAGGCGTTGTATCCACTCGCGGCGGATTTCGCGGTCCGGGCAGTTGGCGAGGATCGCCGCATCTTTGAGGGGGATGTTCACCTGATAGTAGAAGCGGTTGGCGACCCAGCCCTGAATCTGCTCGCGGCTGGCGCGACCTTCGTACATCGCCACGTGGTAGGGGTGGTAGATGTGGTAGTAGGCGCCCTTGGCGCGCAGGGCGGCTTCGAATTCGGTGGGGGACATCGGGGTGTCGGGCATTTCGGTTCTCCGGTGTTCGGTGGTGTCCGGGCTGGCCTCATCGCGGGCAAGCCTTGCTCATCCACTGTGGGAGCAAGGCTTGCCCGCGATGGGGCCGTCAGCTACAGCACAATACTCATGCCGTCATAGGCCACTTCAACCTTGCGCCGAACCAGCTCGGCACGCTGCGGCGAATCTTCATCGAGAATCGGGTTGGTGTTGTTGATGTGAATAAGCACCTTGCGCTGATCAGGCAGCTGTTCCAGCACTTCGAGCATGCCCCCCGGGCCGTTTTGCGCCAGATGGCCCATTTCCCGACCGGTGCGAGTACCAACGCCGCGACGCTGCATCTCGTCGTCATCCCACATCGTGCCATCGACCAGCACGCAGTCGCTGGAGGCCATGATCTCCAGCAACGGCGCGTCGACCTTGCCCAGGCCTGGTGCATAGAACAGCTTGCCGCCGGTGTTCAGGTCTTCGACGATAAGGCCGATGTTGTCACCCGGATGCGGGTCGAAGCGGTGTGGCGAGTAAGGCGGTGCCGCACTGCGCAAAGGCAGCGGAGTGAAGCGCAGGTTCGGGCTGGAGGGGATACTGAAGCTGTGGTCGAGCTCGATGCGGTTCCAGCTCAACCCGCCGTTCCAGTGGGTCAGCATGGTGAACAACGGAAAACCTGTGCTCAGGTCCTCATGAACCATGTCCGTGCACCACACCTGGTGCGGGCAACCTTCGCGCAGGCTGAGCAGGCCGGTGGTGTGGTCGATCTGGCTGTCCATCAGGATGATCGCGCTGATGCCCGTATCGCGCAGTGCGCGGCCCGGTTGCATCGGGGCGAAGCTCTGGAGCTGGGCGCGGATGTCCGGCGAGGCATTGCACAGCACCCAATTGACGCCGTCATCGGATATCGCGATGGACGACTGGGTACGCGCGGTGGCCTTCAGGCTGCCGTCGCGAAAGCCTGCGCAGTTCGCGCAGTTGCAGTTCCACTGGGGGAAACCACCGCCAGCGGCGGAACCTAGAATCTGGACAAACATGGCCGCTCCAACATTTCAAATCCGAAAAATAAAAACGCCCCGGTGAACCGAGGCGCTGAACCGCGAGAACAACTTATTAGCGGCTGGCGAAGTACATGGTGACTTCAAAGCCGATACGCAGGTCGGTGTAAGCAGGTTTGGACCAGGACATGGGAGTGCTCCTTCAGGTGGTTGGGACAGTTGAGATCTATACATATAGTCCACCTCCAGCTGGAGATGTTCAGATAGTTAGGTGGCTATGTTACTCAAAATTACAGAACTCTTGCCCGTGAAACTTTGAGAAAGCTCTTTGCAGCCTCGGTAATGATCATTTTGCCACTTGCCAGGGCAGGCCGGGAGACACAGCGCTGGCCAGGCAGCGCCCCCCGCCGGTGGCCTCATCAACACTGCGGGCTGCATCTAGCAGGGCCTGTGAGTCTGTCGTTAAAAGTGCCCGCTGCAACTGCTCCAGGTAATCCGACGAGCGGCCGCCCAGTTTGCCCTGCCACAACAGTTCGCTGGCCTGGGACTGCTCCAGTGCAGTGATGTCGAACTGAGCCGCCAAGGCCTGGCGCTGGGTGTCGATGACTGCCTCGTCGATGCCCTCAAGCATCGCCGGCAGGTCGCTGATGAAGGCCTCGATGTGCTTGAGCAGCTCATGCGCAACGACGCTCGGCGATTGCACCCCGAAGACGATGCCCACCTGGCCATGCAGCTGCCGCAGCGCACTGAACACCGCATAACCCAGCTGCTGTTCCACGCGAAGGCGCTGGTAGAAGGGCGTCTGGCACAGGTGCGCGAGCAGGCGCCAGGCCGCCTCGTCAGCAATCTGCCGGGTAGCGACCGGACAGAACAGCAGCAGAGCGTGTTCACTGGAGGCTGTATCTATCTTCGTCCACAGGTGCTGGGTATTGATCGAAGCGGGTGCGGTCAATTGGGTGTCCGCCACGCCTGGCACGCGACTCAAGGGCAGGCCCATTGCCGCCTGGGTCTGGCTGGAAAGACCGGTGGCCAGCCCGTCCCAGCGCGCTCCCGCCCAGAGGTGCTGCAGGTCTGCCGATTCCTCGACTGGCTCCAGGCATTGCCCGGGCAACGCCTCGAGCAACTGTCGAATAGGCATCAGCGCCAGGCGCTTGGGCGGTTCCCGTGGAACATCGGTCTCGGCCTTTGTCAGCTCTTTTAGCGCATGCTCGAGGATGATCGGCATGGGGTCCTGCAGGCCGGTCATTTTCAGTAGCCATTGATTGCCGCAGGCACTGAAGGAGCAATCCACACCCGCCTGGCGCGCGTCTTCACGCAAGGTCAGAAGACGCTGTTCCAGGTTTGCCTGAAGCTCAGGCCGAGGGCTGGCTGCCAGCCGCCAGCGCAGATGGATCGCGCCTTCATCCGTATTGTCCGGCAACGCCTGGCTGAACTGCATGGGCGATTGTTCGCGGCGACTGCGCAAGCGATCCTGGGCAAAGGTACGCAGGCCGCGATGCTTGCTGGTCTGCCCACGAATCAGTCCGGCGCTGGGCGCTGCAGTTTCTGTTTGCAGGAACGGGTTGGGAAGTGGCAGTTGCCATGGCCCGCTGAACTTATCCACAGCGCCGATTTGAGCGAGGATTTGCTCAAGCGCGAGCGCTTCGTGGTCGCTTGTCCCGGCCTGTTCGCTGTCCAGTTGCGCCAGGCGCAGGGCGCTGCTGATTCGCTGCTGGCGTTGCAGCAGGGCGCTGAATTCGTCGCGCCATTGCGGCTGATGCTGCTGGGCGGCAAAAAAGCCCAGCCAGTTCTGCAGTTGCTCGCGAAGCACGAGCACCTGGTGCGGTTGAGTGGTCGTGAAGCCCAGGTGCAGCAACGCTTGTCCGGCGAATTGATACAGCGGCCTGGCGGTCAATTGTTCCGCCAGCCCAGCCTTGCGCAACTCTGCGAGGAACCCTGCGGGTTTGACCGCGTTTAACCAGTGACACAGGAACGCCAGCGCTTCGCGGGACGAACCAGGCAGTGCCTCGAGCGCGAACAGCAGATCCACACGTCCTTCACCGGCCTGTTGATAACTGTTGCTTGCTGATTGCATCAGGGCGGCAGGCGCTGTTTGCGGGGCTTTTTCACCTTTGGCAACAGGTTGGGCGAACACCTCGGCCAACGCCTTCAAATCCTCGAGACTTTGCGGCCCCGCCAGGCTCAATGTCATTTGCCCGGCTTGATAGAAATGCTGATGGAAGTCCTGCAGGGCGCGCTGAAACTCAGGCCGCTCGACCGCCAGGCTGTCGCGATTGCCCGCATGGAATCCCCGCAACGGGTGAGTGGCCGACAGTCCTTCGAACAGCGCATGTTGTTGTTGCGCCGTCGCGTCCTGGGACCAGGCGACATATTCCGCGTGCAGCACTTCGCGTTCGCGCAACTGTTCGTCCAGGTTCATACGCGGGTGAGCGAGCATGTCCGACAGGCGCTCCAGCCCACCGCTGAAAAGTGCTGGCGGCAGTTCGACGAAAAAGTCGGTGGTACGTTCGTTGGTGCGCGCATTGACCTGGCCGCCATGCCCTTGCACGTAGGCCATCAAGCCCTGGCCTGCGGGAAAACGCTCGGTGCCCAGAAAAAGCAGGTGTTCGAGAAAATGCGCCAGCCCAGGCCACGCCAGAGGCACGTCGTGACTGCCCGCATTCACCCGCAGCACAGCGGCGCAGCGCTTGAGATGCGGCGCGTGGCGCAGCGTCACCCGCAGGCCGTTGGCCAGGGTTTCAGTGTGGGGACGGGAGGGAGTCGACGCAGGCATGAGCACTTCCAGTACAGAGAAGCGCTAATGCTAGCGGATAACGGTGGATCAGCGCTTGTTCAGGTCGCCATAAAGCTCGGGACGACGATCGATCAGGTAACGATTGGCCGCCCGGGATTGGAGCATCAACTGGCGATCCAGCTCGCCGACGATCAAGGCTTCATCCAGACCGGCCTGGGCTACGCGGCTACCATCCGGTGCGGCAATGCTGCTCTGGCCGCAGTAGTGGATGTCGCCTTCTGCCCCGCAGTAATTGGCATAGGCCACGTAGCACTGGTTCTCGTAGGCCCGGGAGCGGACCGTGACGTCGGCGATGAAGTCGTAAGGAATCATGTTCGCCGTCGGTACCAGGATCAACTCGGCACCTGCCAGGGCCAGGCGTCGAGCATTTTCCGGGAACTCCAGGTCGTAGCAGATCAGAAAGCCGAGCTTCCAGCCGTTGAGCTCCACCACCGGGAAGTCGTTGCCGCCGGCATTGAACATCGAGTGATCGAGGTCGCCGAACAGGTGCGTCTTGCGGTAGTTGCACAGGCGCTCACCGTGGGCGTCGATCAATTGCACCGAGTTGTAGATCTGCCCGTCCTCGGTGCGCTCGGGATAGCCATACAGGATGGCAATGCCGGCGGTTTTAGCGATGCGCGCGATTTGCTGCGCCGATTCACCGTTGTGCACTTCGGCCAGTACGCTGACGGCATCGATGCCAATGTTGTAGCCGGTCAGGAACATCTCCGGCAATACCAGCAAATCTGCACCCTTGGCCTCCAGTGCCAGTTGATGCAGACGCTGCAGGTTGCCGGCGACATCCAGTGGCAGTGGCGGGCATTGGTATAGAGCTACGCGCATTTGAACTCCTTTTACTCGGGCAGGGCGATCGGACCGATCTCGTTGAACACATCTCCTGGACCCGGGTTCTCGGCGTGAGTTTCACCGCCGAAGTGTTTCATGATGCCCCACACCGCATTGAGCGAGGTCTGCACTGCCCCTTCGACCCACGCCGGCGTCCACGACACGTCATCACCGGCGATGAAGATTCCGCGCTGCTCAGGGGGCATGTCGTCCTGCATGAAATGGGCATACATGCGCTGGTTGTAGCGGTAGTGACCGGGCAGGGCGCCTTTGAATGCGCCGAGGAAATGCGGGTCGGCTTCCCAGGACACGGTAATCGGGTCGCCAATGATGCGCGCGGCAATGTCGACTTTCGGGTAGATCTTCTTCAGGGAGTCCAGCGCCAGCTTCACGCGCTTCTCCACCGGGTGCGGGAGCATCTTCAGGGCATCGCTCATCCATGAGTACGAGAGGCAAATCACCCCAGGCTTGTCGACGCCATTTTCATACTGGCCGTTGTCGAACAGGTAGGTGCCGCGGGTCAGGCGGTCGGTGAGCGTCATGCTCATCAGGTCGCGACCGGTCTGCGGGTCCTTGTCCTTCCAGAATGGCCGGTCGACCATCACAAAGGTTTTCGAGGATTGCATGTAGCGGGTGCGGTCCAGGGCCATCCACATTTTCTGCGAGAACAGGCTTTCGTCGCACTCGATCTGGGTGGTCAGCAGCCAGCTCTGGCAGGTGGTCAGCACCGCTGCGTACTCGCGGGAGTCGCCATAATTGTCGGTGACGGTGAAGCGCCCGTTCGGCGCGTGGGCAATCTTCTTCACCCCCGAACGCGGAGCGCCGCTGTGCAGTGAACTGAGGCTGGTGCCCTGGGGCCAGTGCACGCAGCGTTCCGGCACATGGCGCCAGATGCCCAGCGGTACCTGTTCCACGCCGCCGACTACCAGGTGCTGGTGGTCGTCGCAGTTGGTCATGACCACGCGGAAGATTTCCAGCATCGAGTTGGGGAAGTCCGAATCCCAGCCGCCTGTCCCGAAGCCGACCTGGCCAAACACTTCCCGGTGGTGGAACGACAGTTTGGCGAATGCCTTGGAAGTGGCGACGAAGTCGTAGAAGGTCCGGTCATCCCACAGCGGCACCAGGGTGTTCCACAGCTCCTTGAGGCGCGGTACGTCGCGGTCGCGGATGGCTTGCTGGATATCTGAAAACTGCGAGCCGGCTTCCAGCGCATCCGCCCAGGCGTCAGCCACTTCCTGGAACAGTGCAGGAAGGTCCGCGAGTTTCTGCGCGTAATGAGTTTTGCCTTCCAGATCGATCACCGTGCTGCCTGACGCCGGGGTCAGCGGGTTCGGGAACGGTTTGGTCTGCAGGCCGAGCTTGTCGACATAGTGGTAGAACGCCGTGGACGACACGGGAAAACGCATGCCGCCCAGCTCGGCCACGATGCCGTCAGCGCCGTTGAAAGCCTGGGAGCGCAAACGCCCGCCCATTTTCGAGGCTTCATAGACAACGGGCTTGAGGCCCAGCTTCATCAGCTCATAGGCCGCCACCAGGCCGGCGATGCCCGCACCGACGATCGCTACCTCGGCACCGTGATTGTCTTCAGGAATACTGCCCAGGCCGGCCGGATGTTCGATCCAGTCGTCAAAGGCAAACGGGAAGTCCGGGCCAAAGATGGTGACTGGTTTCTTACCGTCTGCAGGATGGCGATTGTTCTTGTTCATGGCTGACCTTGCTGGCGACCCGACGCGGAATGCGCATCTGAGTATAGGAAAAGATGCCGGCCATTCTAGAGCGCGTCGAATACGTTAATAAGACGCAATGTGTCGTCGTTTTGCTGGTTTACCGATCAGAATGACGAATTAAATAGGCATATCGACCATCGGTGCGGCAAAGATTGCCGGCGATGAGGCCAGCAGGATCACCCCTGTCCGAAACTCATACCGGCTGCCCGCGATCAATCTTGCTGCTCAAAATGATTGAAGTCGTGGTTTTCTCCACCCCATCCACACTGCCGATCTGATCCAGCAACTGATCCAGCTGCTCCGGCGAATCCGTCCGCAACCAGGCGACATAATCAAATTCACCACTGACCGCACACAGTTGCTGGACCTGCGCCATCGCACTGAGACGGCGCAGCACTTCCTTGCCCGAACGCGGTTGCACGGTGATCCCCACATACGCCTGAAGCCCGCCGTCAACCAATCGCTGGCCCAGACGCACGCCATAGCCGGTGATGACCTTGGCCTTCTCCAGCCGTGCCAGCCTTGAAGTCACTGTAGTGCGGGCAATGCCCAGTTGCCTGGCGAGCATGGCCACGCTTTCGCGGGCGTTGATCTGCAGCGCGGCGATCAATTGGCGGTCGATTTCGTCAAGGACAGGCGGGCGAATGTCGGGCAAGGGGCGTCTCCAGCGGCATGGATCATTGGGGCTGCATGTTACAGGCCCGCCACACATCGCGGATGTTTGATCCAGGCTCAACACTGTTCCGATGAAGACGGTGCAGCACACCGGCCCGCTGGTCATTCGCATGCAACTGCCGATCCCGCTCGGCGTGCCCACTCTGGGCGCCTCCCTGGCTACCCAATCCGGCCTGCTGGATGGACAGCTGCCGCCGCTCGTAGTCGAATGCACTGTCCAGGGATGCGAGGCGATGAAAATGACCAGCAAGTTGCCCCCGGTCATCCGGGAACGCGCACTGCAGATTGCGCATCACGAAATGGGGCACTACGTGGTGGCCCAAGCGTTGGGGTTTGCAACAGGTGGAGTGACCTTGTCCGTGACCATGGACTTGCGCCACCAAGGCGGTGCTTCGATCACCCTGGCGCGCCCGATTGCCTCCATGGAGGCGATGAAGACGCATCTGGAGGCCAGGGTGATGGTGCTTCTGGCTGGGGCCATGGGACAGACCCTGTCTTCAACTCATTCGATTGCCAGGCGGGTCGACAAGGCGCAAGCCGTAGGCATTCTCAAGGGTGCGCAGGGCGCTGAGCAGGACTACGCAAAAGTCAAAGAGCTTCAGCATCTGCTGCGCAATATAGCCTGCCCTGACACCCATCCAGCGTCATCCGACCAGGTAGCGGCGCAGCTCAAGGTGATAACAGACGACTTGTGGGTCCGGACTCAGAAGATCGTCGAAGAACGGGCCGAAACGATTTCCGGGTTAGCAAGCGTGCTGGTGGATGGCATGGCTATCGTGGAGCAGTGGGGCCGGTCGGCGGATACGTATGAGGTGGTGTTGCCTGCGGCGACGCTGGAGCGTTTGGGGTTGGTGCGGGGCATTCCATTGGTTCGGGTGGCACCACCACACTGACGTGTGCGGTGAGGTTCTGACTGGAATCAAGCCAGGAAGAGAAAAACGCAAAAGCCGCGCAAAGCGCGGCTTTTATGTTTGGTGGGCCCACACGGACTTGAACCGTGGACCAAAGGATTATGAGTCCTCTGCTCTAACCAACTGAGCTATAGGCCCTCAGTAGGTCGCGGATTATAACGATGGTTTCTCGGCTGTGCTATCCGAAAAGCTCGAAACTGTTGTACGAAGAAATGTCGCGGCGAATTCGTCGGGTGGCAGGGGCAGGCTGACGATGTAACCCTGGATCTGGTCGCAGCCTTCGGCAGCGAGGAATTGTTGCTGGGCCTGGGTCTCGACGCCTTCGGCGATCACGGTGAATTGCATGCTGCGGCCCAGGGCGATGATTGCGCGAACGATGGCCACGTCGTGCGGGTCGTCCGGCAGGCCGCGGACGAAAGACTGGTCGATTTTGAGGATGTCCAGCGGGAGCCGCTTGAGGTAGCTCAGGGATGAATAGCCTGTACCGAAGTCATCGATTGCCAGTTGCACGCCCAGGTTTTTGAGCTGGTGCAGCACTGCCAGCGCTTCTTCCGCCTGGCTCATGATGAAGTTTTCGGTAATTTCCAGTTGCAGTAGATCCGGTCTGAGACGGTTGTCCTTGAGCAGTTGTTCGATGCGCCCGAGCAGGTTGGGCTGGCGCAGCTGGGCGCCTGCCAGGTTTACCGACAGCGGGCCCATGCTTTGATAGAGCTGATTCCACTCCAGCATCTGGCGGCAGGCGGTTTCCAGTACCCAGTCGCCGATCTGCAGGATCATGCCGTTTTCTTCGGCCAGGGCAATGAAGTTCTCTGGTGGCACATCACCGAAAGTCGGATGGCGCCAGCGGATCAGTGCTTCGGCGCCGACCAGGCGATGGTCGTCGAGGCTGATCTTCGGCTGGTAGTGCAGGTGTAGTTCATTGCGCTCGATGGCGCGGCGCAACTCGTGTTCCAGCGCTACCCGCTCACTGGCCTGGGCGGTCAGGTCGCGGGTGTAGCTTTCGACGCGGTTGCGGCCCTTGGCCTTGGAGCGGTACATCGCGGCGTCGGCATTCTTGACCAGTGTGGCCACGTCACCGCCGTCACGGGGATAGAGGCTGGTGCCAATGCTGGCGCTGATGAAGAACTCATGTTCACCGGCCTGGAACGGCGCCGAGAAGCAATTGAGCAACTTGTTGGCGATGTAGTCGGCATCGCTGGGTTGTTGAAGGCCTGGAAGCAAAATGATGAATTCATCGCCGCCGAGTCGTGCCACGGTGTCGATGTCCCGCAGCTGCTCTTTGAGGCGCACGGCAATGCCCTTGAGCAGCAGGTCGCCGACCGGATGGCCGAGGCTGTCGTTGATGTGTTTAAAGCGGTCCAGGTCGAGAAACAGTACTGCGCCCTGGCCGCCGTTTTCCTGCTGGTTGTTCAGCGCAGTCAGCAGCCGGTTTTCGAACAATGTGCGGTTTGGCAAGCCGGTCAGTGGATCGTGGTGCGCCTGGTAGTCGAGCTTGGCCTGGGCGTGCTTGAGGCTGGAAATGTCGGCGAACACGGCAACAAAGTGGGTAATGAATCGGTCGCGGTTGCGCACTGCGCTGATGGTCAGCCAGCTGGGGTACAGCTCTCCGTTTTTACGGCGGTTGGAAATCTCCCCTTGCCAATGGCCTTCGGCGGTCAGTTGATGCCACATGGCGGCATAAAACGCGCTGTCATGCAGGCCTGATGCGAGCAGGCGAGGGGTGTGACCCAGTGCTTCGCTTTCGCTGTAACCGGTGATTTCGGTGAACGCGCGATTAACCGCGCTGATGTGCTGCTGGGTGTCGGTGATCAACACGCCCTCGGCGGTGCTCTCGAACACGGTAGCGGCCTGTTGCAGCTTCTCCTGCATCAGGTGGCGTTCGGTAATGTCCCGGGCGATGGTCAACATGCAATCTTCATTGCCGATTGGCAGCGGCCGGCTGGACACTTCGCAAAGGCGAATCTGCCCGTCGCTGCGGCGGATGTGGCAACTGAAGTCGCGAACAAAACCATCGCGGTTGAGCAGGTCGAGCATCTGCTTGCGCTCGTTGAGGTTGACCCAGATGCCCAGTTCCAGGGAGGAGCGGTCGACCGACATCGCGCTGTTGAAGCCGGTGATGCGGCTGAAGCCATCGTTGACCTCCATCAACAGGCCATCGCTTTGGCGCGACAGCAACAAGCCGTCCGGGGAAGCGTGGAACGCCTTGGCGAATTTCTCCTCGGAGATTTGCAGCTGCTGTTGGGTCTCCTTGAGCTGGCTGATGTCACGAACGACAACGACCAGCGCCGGGGTGGCATCCAGGTCGAAGGGTTCGGCGGAGATCAGGCCGGTGAACACTTGGCCGTTGTTGCGGCGAAAGGGCATCTCGAGGTTGCGGATGCTGCCTGCCTGCAAGCGCTGCAGCAGGCCCGGGCCGACGCCGGGGATGCCCCAGATGTTCAGGTCAGTGGCGGTTTGGCCGATGACTTCCTCGGAGCCGAGGCCGATCTGCTCCTCAAACGCTTCGTTGACCTCCAGCAGGCAGCCATCGGACAACCGCGCAATCACCAGAATGTCAGGGCACTGCTGGAAGACCGAGGCGAACTTCTGCTCGGACAGGCGTAGCGCTTCTTCCGTGCGTTTGGCGTCGCTGATGTCGATCATCAGGCCGCGCAGCACCGGCTCGTGCCCATGCTCGATCAGGCTGACGATGTCGCGTACCCACAGGCACCGACCGTCGGCGGTGATCACGCGGTAATCGACCGTGTGATCACGCCCGGCCAGGACTTCGTGGTCGCAGAAGGTTTGGGCTCGGGTCAGGTCTGCAGGGTGAATGATGTTGCGCCAGAACCCCGGGATCAGCCAATGGGAGAGCGGGTAGCCGAGCAGTTCTTCGGCATGCGGCGACACGTAGCTGTAGGTGAAGTCGCTGATACGCGCTTCCCAGGCAATGGCCGAAAGGCTCTCGACCAGGCCGCGGTAGTGATACTCGCTGCTGCGCAATTCCTGTTCGAGATCGACCCGGC
Organism: Pseudomonas sp. ES3-33; assembly: GCF_000952175.1. Classification (NCBI taxonomy): domain Bacteria; kingdom Pseudomonadati; phylum Pseudomonadota; class Gammaproteobacteria; order Pseudomonadales; family Pseudomonadaceae; genus Pseudomonas; species Pseudomonas sp. ES3-33. The sequence continues at coordinate 258,809 of NZ_JZRI01000074.1, forward strand.
GGGAAATTTCCGAGCTCAGTCGGCGATTGATCCTGATGACGACCGCCAGCACGGTGATCAGCAGCAATAATCCCGGCAGGCCGTAAACCAGCAGGTCGGACCAGAATGTACGGTGATCCAGCACGTTGCCGACCCAATGCTCCTGAATGGCGCTGATTTCAGCCGGGCTCATGTCCGCCAGGACCTTGTCCAGGATGCCAACCAGTATTTTGTTGTCCTTGGGCACGGCCATGGCCAGTTGATAGCGGTAGGGCGTCTCGCCGCTCACATACAGGCCGTCGAGCTTCAATTGGCGCAGGCTCCAGACGCTGGAGGCGAGATCGCCGACCACGGCGTCCACTTCATCCGTCGCCAGCGCCTGCAGCGCCGAGCTGACGTTGGGCATGGCCACCAGGTTCAGGTCGGGATGATGGGTGCGCAGCAGTTCATGGGGGGCGTAGTTGTCCACCACAGCGATTTTCAGCCCGTACAAGTCCGCGATTTTGCGCGGCTGGGCGCCCCCCACGTGGGCGAGGATGACGATCGGAAAGTCCAGGTAAGGGCGCGTGAAGGATAAATAAGATTGGCGTTCCGGGGTCGACATGATGCCCGGCAGCAGATCCAGCTTGCCTTGTTTGACCTGCTCCAGGACCACCGTCCAGCTGACGGGCTCGACCGGTTTGAGGTCGACCGACAGGCGTTGCCGAATCACGTCGATATAGTCTGCGGCAAGACCCTGGTAGCGGCCCTGATCGTCCCGAAACTCGAAAGGTGGCCAGGACGCATCGACACCCAGGCGCAGGTGCGGATGGGCGTCCAGCCAGCTACGTTCTTCGTCGGTTAGAGTCAGAGCGCCAGCCGTTGTGGTCCAGGTGATCAGCGACAGTAAAAAAAGCACGGTCGGCAGTCTGGGCATAACGCTCTCGTTATGGCTCGGGGGAATGTTTCGAGTGTAGACGGGCAATTCGGCGGGAGGGAAGTGCGGGGGATTTAATCTACATAAAGCAAAACCCCCGGCCTGGGCCGGGGGTTTTGTGATCACTCGTCGAGGAAGGAGCGCAGATGCTCGCTTCTCGTCGGGTGGCGCAGCTTGCGCAGCGCCTTGGCTTCGATCTGACGAATCCGTTCACGGGTTACGTCGAACTGCTTACCAACCTCCTCGAGGGTGTGGTCGGTATTCATGTCGATACCGAAGCGCATGCGCAGTACCTTGGCTTCACGGGCAGTGAGGCCGGATAGTACTTCGCGAGTCGCTTCTTTAAGGCTCTCAACGGTAGCTACATCGATTGGCGACTGCATGGTCGAGTCTTCGATGAAGTCACCCAGGTGGGAGTCTTCGTCATCACCGATCGGGGTTTCCATGGAGATCGGCTCTTTAGCGATCTTCAATACCTTGCGGATCTTGTCCTCAGGCATTTCCATGCGTTCGCCCAGCTCTTCCGGAGTCGGTTCGCGACCCATTTCCTGCAACATCTGTCGGGAAATACGGTTGAGCTTGTTGATCGTCTCGATCATGTGCACCGGAATACGGATGGTGCGGGCCTGGTCGGCGATCGAGCGAGTGATCGCCTGACGGATCCACCAGGTGGCATAAGTCGAGAATTTGTAGCCGCGACGGTATTCGAACTTGTCCACCGCTTTCATCAAGCCGATGTTGCCTTCCTGGATCAGATCAAGGAATTGCAGGCCACGGTTGGTGTACTTCTTGGCGATGGAGATCACCAGACGCAAGTTCGCTTCAACCATCTCTTTCTTCGCGCGGCGGGCCTTGGCCTCACCGATCGACATGCGACGGTTGATGTCCTTGATTTCGGCAATCGTCAAACCGGTTTCGGTTTGCAGCGCGATCAGCTTCTGCTGGCAACGAATGATGTCCGGCTGCAGGCGACCAATGGCTTCAGCGTATTTGCTTTTGCCTTTGGCCAGTGCATCGGTCCAGCTTTCGTCAACTTCATTGCCTGGGAACTGACGCAGGAAGTCGGCACGCGGCATGCGGGCATCACGAACGCACAGTTGCATGATCGCTCGCTCTTGCTGACGCAGACGATCCAGGGCACTGCGAACACGCTCGACCAGGCCTTCGAATTGCTTCGGCACCAGTTTGATCGGCATGAACAGCTCAGCCAGAAGCACCAGCTCGGCAATCGCCAGCTTGTTGCCACGACCGTGCTTTTTCAGGGCCTTGCGGGTGACTTCCATCTGGTCGGAGACAGCGCCAAAACGCTGTGCTGCGATGACCGGATCCGGACCGCTTTCGGCTTCTTCTTCGTCGTCAGTTGCTTCGGCGTCGTCGTCATCGGTGTCGTCATCCGCTTTCACGGCTTTCGGATCGACTGGCGGCGGCACTTCTGCAGCAGGCGGCGCAATACCGTCGTCCGGGTCGATATAACCGCTCAGGACGTCGGACAGGCGGCCACCTTCGGTGGTGACGCGAGTGTACTCGGAGAGAATATGGTCAACCGTGCCAGGGAAGTGCGCGATTGCGCCCATCACTTCGCGGATGCCCTCTTCAATACGCTTGGCGATTTCAATTTCGCCTTCACGAGTGAGGAGCTCTACCGTACCCATTTCACGCATGTACATGCGCACTGGGTCGGTGGTGCGACCAATGTCGGTCTCGACCGCTGCCAACGCTGCTGCTGCCTCTTCGGCCGCAGCTTCGTCGGTATCGGCGTCGGCCAGCATAAGGGAATCCTTATCTGGCGCAACCTCGAATACGTTGATCCCCATGTCGTTGATCATGCGGATGATGTCTTCCACCTGTTCCGGATCTGAAATATCCTCCGGCAGGTGGTCGTTGACCTCCGCGTAAGTCAGGTAGCCCTGCTCACGACCAAGTGTGATCAACTCTTTGATACGAGACTGCTGTTGCGCTTTTCCGGACATAACACCCTATCCACTGAAGGTCTTGGCGGGCAAAAAACAAGCCGAGGATTATACCTGAGCTATGACCTCACGCGCCAGTTGAGGTCGGGTTTGATACAGCCACATTACGTTTTAATAGGTCGCGCATCTGATTTGCGATCTGATTTGCTTCCTCGGCAGTCAATCCTGGCTGCCTTGCTTTCCTGATCAGAACTTCCAGGCTGTCTGTGTGTTGACCTGCTGATAACCTAGTAATGGTGTCTAAAAACTGTTGTTCAAGGTTGTCGCCGTCAATCAGCCACTCCTTTTCCGCCAAAGCCTTGAGCAGGCGACCCTGTTCGGTGCCGTGCCAGCGGGCCATCAACTGGATAGAGTTTAGCTTAGGATTTTTCTGCACGGCCTCGATAAGGGCGACCAGCAGTTGTGCGTAGGTATTGCTTTCATTGGCGAAATGGTCGGCGGTTTCCACCTTGCCGGCCAGTTGCGGATGATGAATCAGCGTGCGCAGTGCAATCAGTGTAGGGGCTTCGACAGCGATCGGCGTGCGTGGTGCGCTCTGCTGATCGCGATCACCGCCACGCTTGCCGTTCTTGTCCCAAGGCTTCTTGTCCCACTTCTTGCCGCCGGCGCCAGGCTTCTTCGGCGTCCACTCCTGCTGCGGCGTGTACATGTCGGGTGATTGCGGCTGATTATAGTCGCTGTAGTCGGGCATGGCGTCATAGTCGATGCCTGGATCGTAGGCCGGCGGCGCATCTTGCGGAGCGCTTTGCACCAACTGGCTGACGGCTTCGCCACTCAGGCCGGTGATTTCACTCAGGCGCTGGCGCATCAGGATACGCAGGTTGGCGCCGGGCACCTTGTCGATCAGCGGTGCGGCCAGCGTGGCCATATGGGCCTTGCCTTCGAGCGAGCGCGGGTCCGATTCTTCAGTCAACTGCTGGAAAAAATAGTCGGCCAGCGGTTGTGCGTGCTGGTTGATCCTTGCGCGGAAGGCATCGGTGCCCTCCGAGCGGACCAGGGTATCCGGGTCCTCGCCTTCGGGCAGGAACAGGAACCGCGCACGCCGCCCGTCCTGCAGGCACGGCAGCGTCGCTTCGAGCGCGCGCCAGGCGGCATTGCGGCCGGCCTGATCGCCGTCAAAGCAGAACAGCACGTTGGGCACGACACGAAACAGTCGCTTCAAGTGTTCTTCGCTGGTGGCTGTGCCCAGCGTTGCCACGGCGTTGCGCAGGCCTTGCTGCGCCAGGGCGATGACATCCATGTAGCCCTCAACCACGATGATTTCATCGAGATTGCGGTTGTTCTTGCGTGCTTCGTAGAGGCCGTAGAGTTCCTGGCCTTTATGAAACACCGGGGTTTCCGGCGAGTTCAGGTATTTGGGCTTGTCGTCGCCCAGCACCCTGCCGCCAAAGGCAATAATGCGGCCGCGGCTGTCGCGGATCGGGAACATCACGCGATCGCGGAAGCGGTCATAGCGTTTGCCGGTTTCGGCGTTCTCGATCAGCAGGCCGGCATCGACCATGGCTTTCTGCTGCAAGGTGTCGCTGCTCAAGTGCTTGAACAGGTTGTCCCAGCCAGGCGGAGCGAAACCAAGGCCAAAGTCCCGGGCTATTTCGCCGGTCAGGCCGCGCCCCTTCAGGTAATCCACGGCAGCCTTGCGCGACGGATGGCTCTTGAGCGCCTGGCGATAAAATTCGGCGGCGGCAGTCAGCAGGGGATATAGCGGGGAGTCGGTGGGCTGTCGTGGTTTGTGCGGCCGGCCACTTTCTTCCCTGGGGATTTCCATGCCTGCGGCTTTGGCAAGCTCTTCGACGGCCTGGACGAAATCCAGGTTGTCGTGGTCCATCATGAAGCCGAGGGCGTTACCGCCAGCACCGCAGCCGAAGCAATAGTAGAACTGCTTGTCGGGGCTGACACTGAAAGACGGGGTTTTTTCTTTGTGGAACGGGCAGCAGGCAGTGTAGTTCTTGCCGGCTTTTTTCATTTGCAGGCGCGAGCTCACCACATCGACGATGTCGGTGCGGTTCAGAAGGTCGTCAATGAAGCTCTGGGGAATTAGCCCGGCCATGGCGTTCTCGTCATCTGCGCTGAATGGATCCAAAACCTGCGGCGAGCGAGCGCGGTCCGTTGCTTGAGGCGCGTGTTAAGGCGGCTCGAACCTGTCGTTTGCGTAATCGCCGTAGGGAAGTGTATCTGTCGAAAATCAACTGACGTTAGTACCCATCAGTATTCGACCATTTGAAAATATTGCGCTGAAATCCGCTACCGCCAGTCGGTGGCCTCGGATAGCTCATAAGCGGGCACGCAAGAGGGTGCCTTGGGCTGATCGTCGTGAGAGGAATCAGTGGGTGTGCTCGTCAGTAGCCTTGGAAGGCTCGTCAGAAAAGACGTGCACCGCTGGCAAAAGAGCCAGGTCTGACGCTGTGAAGCGGATTTTGTCTAGGTCGCGTCTGCGGCTTTGACGGTGAAGCATCAAGCGTTTTCCGCAAATGCCATAAGCCCGGCTGAGGGCCGGGCTTGGCAGAAGCTTGCTACGAACGTCTGTGTATTAGTACAGACGAACGGCGCGGCGCTGTTCGCGCTGTACTTTCTTGGCGTGACGCTTAACAGCGGCTGCTGCTTTACGTTTACGCTCAGAAGTAGGCTTCTCGTAGAATTCGCGGCTACGAACTTCAGCCAGTACACCGGCTTTTTCGCAGGAGCGCTTGAAACGACGCAGAGCTACGTCGAAGGGTTCGTTCTCTTTTACTTTGACGGCTGGCATCCAGAGCTACCTTCATTCATTACCGGGGTCAACATCCTCGTGGCAAAAGAGCACTTGAAGACGTCGGTTTTTAAGGGTTGCGGATGTTAACCCCTCATCGCTCGGAATGCAAAGCCTCTGATCGAAAACCGCTGGTCGGGGCATCGCGTGGCGACTATTATGCGCGCCTTCGAATTCAGCCTAAACAAGGCGCAAACCCATGCTAGTACTGGGATTAGAGACTTCTTGCGACGAAACTGGTGTCGCATTATACGACAGTGAGCGCGGTCTGCTCGCCGACGCGCTGTTCAGCCAGATAGACCTGCATCGCGCCTATGGCGGGGTGGTCCCGGAGCTGGCCTCGCGTGACCATGTCAAGCGCATGCTGCCCTTGATTCGTCAGGTGTTGGCCGAGGCTGACTGCGTGCCTACCGAGATCGACGCGATCGCCTACACCGCAGGTCCCGGGCTTGTCGGTGCATTGCTGGTGGGGGCGTCTTGTGCCCAGGCGCTGGCCTTTGCCTGGGGCATTCCGGCCCTCGGCGTGCATCACATGGAAGGCCACTTGCTGGCGCCCATGCTGGAGTCGCAACCGCCGCAATTCCCGTTCGTCGCTTTGTTGGTGTCAGGCGGTCATACGCAGTTGGTTCAGGTCGACGGGATCGGCCAATACACCCTCTTGGGCGAGACGCTCGACGATGCTGCCGGTGAAGCTTTCGACAAGACCGCGAAGATGATGGGGCTCAACTATCCGGGTGGTCCTGAAATTTCGCGCCTGGCTGAGCAGGGCGTCGCCGGACGTTTCACCTTTCCGCGGCCAATGTGCGACCGCCCGGGCCTGGCCTTCAGCTTCAGCGGCTTGAAAACCTTCGCGCTGAACACCTGGCAGCAGTGCGTGAGCGCCGGGGACGACGGTGATCAAGCCCGTTGCGACATCTCGCTGGCGTTCCAGCAGGCCGTGGTGGAGACTTTGACCATCAAGTGCAAGCGCGCCCTGAAACAGGCCGGCATGAAGCGCCTGGTGATCGCTGGGGGCGTCAGCGCCAACAAGGCACTGCGCACCTCGCTGGAAAAAATGCTCGGCGAAATGCAAGGCGATGTGTTTTATGCGCGTCCGGAATTCTGCACTGACAACGGTGCGATGATCGCGTTTGCCGGTTGTCAGCGTTTGCAGGCTGGCCAGCATGAGAGCCTGGCAATCAGTGTGCAGGCCCGCTGGCCGATGGAACAGTTGTCGGCGCTTTGAGCCGCCTGCGATGCACGGCGCTCACAGCGCTGAATTAGAAATGCCGTTCGCGCCCGGCAAACAGGTCGCGTAGATTGCCACGGTGACGCCAGACAATCAGGCCGGTAAGCGCGCTCATCGGTAGCAGGGCAGCGGGCTCTTGCCACGCCAGCAGTGGCAGGGTCAGAGGGGTGGCAATCAACGCGGCGAGCGAGCTGGTGCGGGTCAGGTAGAACGTCAGCAGCCAGGCGCAAACGGCCAGTAATGCCGCTGGGGGGTAAAGCCCCAGCAGCATCCCGGCAGCGGTGGCGACACCCTTGCCGCCGCGAAATCGGAAGTATAACGGGAACAGATGGCCGATCACGGCGCAGACGCCGATCCAGGCTTGCTCCTGCAGTGAAAGGCCGGCAACACCCGCGATCAATACGGGCACCAGGCCTTTGCAGAGGTCTCCGATCAAGGTCAGGACCGCCAGTTTCTTGCCGGCCAGACGCAACATGTTGGTGGCGCCGGCATTGCCCGAGCCACTCATTCGCGGATCGGGATTACCGGTCAGGCGGCTGAGCAAGATGGCAAAGGACAGCGAGCCGAGCAGGTAGGCGAGAGTCGCCAGTAACCAAAACATGCTAACTATTCCGGGCGAGGACGCCCTGATTCTAACGGCGCATTGCGCCCTTGTCGTGCAGCGGAGAAAAGTGCTTGGACAGAGTGTTTATCGAGGGCCTGGAAGTCGACACCGTCATTGGTGCCTACGACTGGGAGCGAGGCATCCGGCAGTGCTTGCGTCTGGATCTGAGTTTTGCCTGGGATAACCGCCCGGCTGCGGCGGGAGACGACCTGACCCTGGCACTCGATTACGCCAGCGTTTCAGCGCGCATCCAGGCTTTTGCCGAGCAGGCGCAGTACCAACTGGTCGAGACTTTTGCCGAGCGTCTGGTGGAAGTCCTGATGAGCGAATTCGAGATCACCTGGGTTCGGCTCAAACTGACCAAGCCAGGTGCTGTCCCCGCGGCGACCGGGGGTGTGGGTGTGGAGATCGAGCGCGGATGTCGCTGACCCAGGTTTATCTCGGGCTCGGTAGCAATATCGAGCGCGAAGCCCATCTGCAGGCGGGCCTGGAAGCCCTTGCGGGTTTTCTGGTGGATATACGCTGCTCGGCGGTGTTCGAAAGCCAGCCGGTGGGCATCAAGAGTGGGCCGTTTTTCAATTTCGTGGTATCGGCCTGGACTGATCTGCCGTTAATCGAGCTGGACCGTCGGCTCAAGTTTATCGAGGCGGATAACGGTCGTTATGCGCCAGATCGCCGAGGTTTGCCCCTGGATATCGACGTGTTGCTGTTCGGTGACCTGGTGGGCAACTTCGATGGCCTGGTACTGCCGAGGGCAGAAATCCTTAAAAATGCCTTTGTGTTGTGGCCGTTGTCGCTGATTGCCCCGGACCGTGTGCATCCGGGTGTACGAAAAAGCTTTGCGACCTTGTGGAGTGAAGCTCAGATTGATCAGGTGTTGGCCCCGGTGGCGTTTGAGTGGCGCGGTGAGCAACTGACGCCTGCTGAGCTGCTGTAATAGCAAAAGATCGCAGCCTTCGGCAGCTCCTACAGAATTTGCGTCAATCCATGTAGGAGCTGCCGAAGGCTGCGATCTTTTGATCTGCTCTACGCGTGCTCCTTATAGGCTTTGATTGCTTTGAGCCTTTCGCGCTTGATCGCTTCTCCCAGTTCAGGCCCTTTGAATCCCTGCTCCAGCAGCGGCTGAACTGCCACACCGCGGGCTGCCGCTGCAGCCCCGCGCAGGTAGTCCGCCTGCGGATAACTTCGCTGCTCCAGCCCCTTGCGCCCGCGCGCATCCATCTCGCACGCCGCAATAAACTCCTCAAACCGCTGTGGCCGGCGGTACACATCGAAACTCTGCAACAGTTCCAGCAAGGTCGAGGGCTTCAGCTCCAGGGCGCGGTGGCCATGGGTGTGGTATTGCCCCACCAGCAACGCCAGTTCCTGACAGTCCTTCGGTGCCTTGAAGCGTTCGTTGACCGCCTTGATCAGCTTCAGCCCGGTGTGCTCGTGGGCGATATGGCGTGGCCATTCCTCCGTGGGGGTCAGCCCCTTGCCCAGATCGTGCAGCAGGCAGGCCCAGCGCACGGTCAGGGGGAGCTTGTGCAGGGCAGACTGCTGCAACACGCTCAGGGTATGCACCCCGGTGTCGATTTCCGGGTGATGGGCTTCCGGTTGCGGTACCCCGAACAGGGCGTCGACTTCAGGCATCAACACCTTGAGCGCGCCACATTCGCGCAACACCTCGATAAATATTTGCGGCTGGTCTTCCATCAGTGCGCGGGAGATTTCCTTCCAGCTGCGCTCAGCCGTCAACGCCTGCAATTCACCGGAATCGGCGAGCTGGCGCATCAATTCCAGCGTTTGCGGAGCCACCGTAAATCCGAGCCCGGCGTAGCGAGCTGCAAAGCGGGCAACGCGCAGTACTCTGAGCGGATCTTCGGCGAACGCAGGTGAAACATGGCGCAGAAGGCGATCCTTCAGGTCCTGCTGGCCGTGGTAGGGATCGGTCAGATTCTGCTGATCGTCCTCGGCCATGGCGTTGATCGTCAGGTCGCGGCGGATCAGGTCTTCTTCAAGGGTGACTTCAGGGCTGGCATGGAAGGTGAAGCCACCGTAGCCGCGCCCGCTTTTGCGCTCGGTGCGGGCGAGGGCATATTCTTCACCGCTTTTGGGATGCAGGAACACCGGAAAGTCTGCGCCCACGGGCCGGAAACCCTTGGCGAGCATCTCTTCGGTGGTGGCGCCTACCACTACCCAATCGATATCGGTGACCGGAATACCCAGCAGGCGATCGCGCACTGCACCGCCGACTTTATAAATCTGCATAAAAAACCTCCGTTAGCTCGACAGAATAACCTTTGCGTCGAACCACCGGAGGCACAAACGGGTTCAAAGATGAATGACAGCCAGGTCCAGCCGGCCGTAATCACCTTCAGCGTGTTCGCCTTTGGGAGGCACATGTTGGGTCTTCATCACCTTCTCCCCTTGCAGGGTTTCCAGATGAATATCGAAGCCCCACAGCCTGTGAAGATGTTTGAGAACCTCGTCGGTCGACTCGCCCAGCGGTTTGCGATCGTGCTGCTGATGGCGCAGGGTCAGGGAGCGGTCGCCGCGCCGATCGATGCTGTAGATCTGCACGTTGGGTTCACGATTGCCGAGGTTGTACTGCGCCGCCAGGGTCTCCCTGATGGTGCGGTAACCGCCTTCGTCGTGAATGGCCGGAACCAGCAGATCGTCCTTTTGATCATCGTCGAGAATGCTGAACAGCTTCAGGTCACGTATCACTTTGGGTGACAGGTACTGCAGGATGAAACTCTCGTCCTTGAAGCTGCTCATGGCGAATTTGATGCTCGAAAGCCAGTCCGTACCAGCAATGTCTGGAAACCAGCGGTAATCCTCCTCGGTAGGGCTTTCGCACATGCGGCGGATGTCGCGGTACATCGCAAAGCCCAGGGCATAAGGGTTGATGCCACTGTAGTACGGGCTGTCGAAGCCCGGTTGCATGACCACGCTGGTGTGAGAAGTCAGGAACTCCATCATGAAACCATCGGTGACGAGGCCTTCATCGTAAAGGTCGTTCATCAGCGTGTAATGCCAGAACGTGGCCCAGCCTTCGTTCATGACCTGGGTCTGGCGTTGCGGGTAAAAATACTGGGCGATCTTGCGCACGATGCGCACGATCTCACGCTGCCAGGGCTCCAGCAGCGGTGCATGTTTTTCGATGAAGTACAGGATATTTTCCTGAGGTTCGGCGGGGAAGCGCGCATTGTCCTTCTCGCTGTACTTGTCCGCGCCTTTGGGAATGGTGCGCCACAGGTCGTTGATCTGTTTCTGCAGATGCTCTTCGCGATCCTTCTGACGGCGGCGTTCTTCCTCGGCTGAAATAGGGTAGGGGCGCTTGTAGCGGTCGACCCCGTAGTTCATCAGCGCATGGCAGGAATCCAGCAGGTCCTCCACCGCGTCGATGCCATGCCGCTCTTCGCACTGCATGATGTACTGCTTGGCAAACACCAGGTAATCGATGATCGAACTGGCGTCGGTCCAGGTGCGGAACAGGTAGTTACCTTTGAAGAAGCTGTTGTGGCCATAGCAGGCATGCGCTACCACGAGTGCCTGCATGCAGATGGTGTTCTCTTCCATCAGGTACGCAATGCACGGGTCGGAGTTGATCACGATCTCGTAGGCCAGCCCCATCTGGCCGCGGCTGTAGGATTTTTCGGTGCTGAGGAAGTGCTTGCCGTAGGACCAATGGTGATAGCCCAGCGGCATGCCCACTGATGCATACGCATCCATCATCTGTTCGGCGGTGATCACTTCTATCTGGTTGGGATAGGTATCGAGTGCGTAGCGAGCGGCGATACGACTGATTTCGCGGTCATAGGCCTGGATCAGCTCGAACGTCCACTCGGAGCCGGTGGAAATGGGTTGGCGCTTCTGCTCTTTGGCGGTCATGTCACTAACCTGCGCTGGAAGAGTTCACGGAAGACCGGATAGATATCCCCGGCCGAGACCAGTTGTTGCTGGGCAAAAGTGTCAGAGAAGGCTTCGGCAATGCGTTCGTATTCGAACCACAGGGCCTGGTGCTCCCGAGGGGTAATCTCGACATAAGTGTAGTACTGCACGAACGGCATGATCTGATTGATCAGGATGTCGCGGCAAATCGGTGAATCGTCGTTCCAGTTGTCCCCGTCGGAGGCCTGTGCCGCATAGATGTTCCACTCATTGCTTGGATACCGCTCCTGCATGATCTCCTGCATGAGCTTCAGGGCGCTGGAAACGATGGTGCCGCCGGTTTCGCGAGAATAGAAAAACTCTTCCTCGTCCACTTCTCGTGCGCTGGTGTGGTGGCGAATGAACACCACGTCGATCTTGTCGTAGTTACGTTTCAGGAACAGGTACAGCAAGATGAAAAAGCGCTTGGCGATGTCCTTGGTCGCCTGGGTCATGGAGCCTGAGACATCCATCAGGCAGAACATGACCGCCTTCGAACTGGGGTTGGGTTGCTTGATCAGCAAGTTGTACTTGAGGTCGAAAGTGTCCAGGAAAGGCACGCGATGGATGCGCGCACTGAGTTTTTCGATTTCTGCCTCTATTTCCTGGATATCGCCGAAGTTGTCCGGTTCATCCCGCTTCAGTCTCAGCAACTCCTCCTTGGCTTCACGCAATTTTGCCCGGCTGCTGCCAGACAGGGCAATACGCCGTGCATGGGCCGAGCGCAGGGTGCGGATGATGTTGATCCGCGACGGATTGCCTTCGTTGCTGATGCCCGCGCGGACGGTCTTGAAGGTGTCGGTACCGGTCAGGTTGCGCTTGACCAGGTTGGGCAGTTCAAGATCCTCGAACATGAATTCGAGGAATTCTTCCTGGGTGATCTGGAAGACGAATTCGTCCATGCCCTCACCGGAGTTGCCGGCCTTGCCGGGCCCTCTGCCGCCGCCACCGCCCGGTGGACGGGCAATGTGCTCGCCGCTGGTGAACTCCTTGTTGCCCGGGTGCACGACGGTCTGCTTGCCACCACGGCCGTGGTGAAGCACTGGCTCATCGATATCGCGACCAGGGATGCTGATCTGCTCGCCGTGTTCCATATCGGTAATGGAGCGCCGGCTCACCGCCTCTTCGACGGCTTTCTTGATGTGGTCACGGTAGCGCCGTAAAAACCGCTGGCGGTTTACCGTGCTCTTGTTCTTGCCATTGAGACGTCGGTCGATCACATAGCTCATAGGCCCTCCGGGGAGCTTCGAGTCATAAGCTTCAAGCTGCAAGACAGAAGCTTCAGAAACAAGCGGCGCGCGACATATGGCCACAAATACGCAAACACCGCGTATCTGTGGAGGGTTCGTTGTTTGCCGCCTGCAGCTCCCTTACTGGGACTTTCTCACCCGCAGATACCACTCGGATAGCAGCCGTACCTGTTTGTCGGTATATCCACGCTCGACCATTCGTGTAACGAAGTCGTTGTGTTTCTGCTGGTCCTCTTTGCTGGCCTTGGCATTAAAACTGATGACTGGCAGCAGGTCTTCGGTGTTGGAGAACATTTTCTTCTCGATGACCACCCGCAGTTTTTCGTAGCTGAGCCAGGTCGGATTCTTGCCGTTGTTATTGGCACGGGCACGCAGTACGAAGTTGACGATTTCGTTGCGGAAATCCTTCGGATTGCTGATGCCTGCCGGTTTTTCGATTTTCTCCAACTCTTCGTTCAGCGCTACACGGTTGAGGATCTCGCCGGTTTCCGGGTCGCGATACTCCTGATCCTGGATCCAGAAATCCGCATACAGCACATAACGATCGAAGATGTTCTGCCCATACTCGCTGTAGGACTCGAGGTAGGCGGTCTGGATCTCCTTGCCGATGAATTCGATGTAACGCGGGGCCAGGTATTCCTTGAGGAACCGCAGATAACGTTCGCGTGTTTCGGCCTGGAACTGCTCCTGCTCGATCTGTTGTTCCAGCACATAGAGCAGATGCACCGGGTTGGCGGCGATCTCGTGCGGGTCGAAGTTGAAGACCTTGGACAGGATCTTGAACGCGAAGCGGGTCGAGAGGCCGTTCATCCCTTCATCGACGCCTGCATTGTCACGGTATTCCTGGATCGACTTGGCCTTCGGATCGGTGTCCTTGAGGTTTTCGCCGTCGTACACCCGCATCTTCGAGTAGATATTCGAGTTTTCCGGCTCTTTGAGGCGCGAGAGCACGGTGAACTGGGCGAGCATTTTCAGGGTGTCAGGTGCGCAGTGGGCTTTGGCCAGCGAGCTGTTGAACAGCAGCTTGTCGTAGATTTTCACTTCGTCGCTGACGCGCAGGCAGTAAGGCACCTTGACGATGTAGATCCGGTCGATGAAGGCTTCGTTGTTCTTGTTGTTGCGGAAGGTGTGCCATTCCGATTCGTTGGAGTGGGCGAGCAGGATCCCGGTAAACGGGATCGCGCCCAGGCCTTCGGTGCTGTTGTAGTTACCTTCCTGGGTAGCGGTCAGCAATGGGTGCAGCACCTTGATCGGCGCCTTGAACATTTCGACGAATTCCATCAGGCCCTGGTTGGCCCGGCACAGGGCCCCCGAGTAGCTGTAGGCGTCGGCGTCGTTCTGCGGGAATTCTTCCAGTTTACGGATATCGACCTTGCCCACCAGCGCCGAGATGTCCTGGTTGTTCTCGTCCCCAGGTTCGGTCTTGGCCACGGCGATCTGGTTGAGGATCGACGGATAGAGTTTCACTACACGGAACTGGCTGATGTCGCCACCAAACTCAGCCAGGCGCTTGGTGGCCCATGGCGACATGATGGTATTGAGGTAGCGCCGGGGAATACCAAAGTCTTCCTCGAGGATCGCGCCATCTTCTGTGGCGTTGAACAGACCCAGGGGTGACTCGAAGACCGGCGAGCCCTTGATCGCGTAGAAGGGCACTTTTTCGATCAGCTGTTTGAGCTTCTCGGCCAGGGACGATTTACCGCCACCGACGGGGCCGAGCAAGTAAAGAATCTGTTTCTTCTCTTCCAGGCCCTGAGCGGCATGGCGGAAATACGACACGATCTGGTCGATGCATTCTTCCATCCCGTGGAAGTCTTCAAAGGCCGGATAGCGACGGATCACCTTGTTGGAAAAGATTCGCGACAGCCTCGAGTTGGTCGAGGTGTCCAGCAGTTCCGGTTCTCCGATGGCCAGCAAAAGACGCTCGGCGGCAGAAACGTAGGCACTGCGGTCCTGTTTGCACAGCTCAAGATACTCTTGCAGCGAGAGTTCTTCCTGGCGTGTGGACTCGAAGCGTTGTTGGAAGTGGCTAAAGATACTCATGACGTCACCTCGCTCGATACGTGGAGCCGACGCCGGATCACTCAGTCGATGCTGGCAGCAACCGAACAGGCGGTCGCTGTTTACCCCCCAGAACTCTTTCAGAGCTGACGACTCCGAAAGCTACTCCCGATGACCCGCGCGCCGGTGTACCGGCTCTCCCCTGTTTTGGATGGCCTGGGCTTAAGGATAGTTGGGAATTCGGGAGGTAAAGGCGAGATACGCAATTAGTTGTGGCAGACCGTTCGTCTGCCACGGCGCTAGCCCACAGTGGCTGGGGCTTACGCGTTACAAAAATATTATTCCGAGGTGCCTTGCGCGGTTTGCGCAGGATAAGTCGTACGCCACAGCTCAAAACCGCCATCCATGCTGTAGACATCGGAGAAGCCCTGGCTGATCAGATAAGCGGCCGCGCCTTGGCTGGAATTGCCGTGGTAACACACAACGACCGTCGGTGCATCAAGGTCGGCGCCCTGGATGAACGCGTGCAGGGAGTGGTTATCCAGGTGCCTGGAACCTGCGATGTGCAGCGCGGCAAAAGTAGCGGGGTCGCGGACGTCGACCACTACAGCGCCTTGTTCGCGCAGGGTTTGTGCCTGCTCTGGGGGGATACGTTTGAATTCGCTCATGGCGGGCTCCTGTGGCTCGGCTGAAAGCGTAGCCTAGCGCTGAATGCTGGCTGACGATGATGCGGTGAGTGTGGGGGCGATGGGCTCAGCGGCGACATGGCCGTGCGCGTCGCATTTGCAAGACAGGCGTTCGCCGGTGTCGACGTTCATCAGGGTCAGGGCGCCGCCCCAGACGCAGCCGGTGTCGAGGGCCGAGATGCCCGGCTCCACAACGTTGCCCTCCAGCGCTGCCCAATGGCCGAAGATGATCTTCAAGCCTTTGGTCTTGCGTTCTTTGTGCTGGAACCAGGGCTTGTAGCCCGGTGGTGCCGAGTCCAGGCCTTCCTTGCTCTTGAGGTCGAGCTTGCCTTCGGCCGTGCAGAAACGCATGCGGGTGAAATAGTTGGTGATTACTCGAAGGCGCGTGATGCCTTTGAGTTCGCTATCCCATTTCGCTGGTTCATTGCCGTACATGCCGTCGAGAAAGGGTGGCAACAGGTTGTCGTCGCGCAAGGCTGTCTCGACTTCGGCGGCACATTTCAAGGCTTTGCGCAGCGACCATTGTGGCGGGATACCCGCATGCACCAGCGCCATGTTGCGCTGTTCGTCGTAATGCATGAGCTTTTGCTGGCGTAACCAGTCCAGCAGGTCTGCGCAATCGGGCGCATCGATGATCTCACGCAGGGTGTCGCCTTTTTTCAGGCGCTCGATGTTCCTCCCGGCTGCCAGCAAATGCAGGTCGTGGTTGCCCAGTACGCATACCAGCGACTCGCGCATGCCGTAGAGGAAGCGCAGGGTTTCCAGCGACTGCGGGCCACGGTTGACCAGATCACCGACCAGCCATAGCCGGTCATGAGTCGGGTCGAAGACAACTTTTTTGAGCAGGCATTGCAGTGCGTCAAGGCAGCCTTGGAGGTCTCCGACGGCGTACGTTGCCATCAGTGCAGGGCTCCGGGCACCGCCAGGCGGAACGGCGCAATGACGGCGTCGAAGTGCTTGCCGTCGTCGGCAATCATTTCGTAGGTGCCCTGCATGGTGCCGACCTTGGAGGTCATGACCGTGCCGCTGCTGTAGGTGTGGCTCTTGCCTGGATCGATCAGCGGTTGCTGGCCGACGACGCCCGCACCGCGAACCTCCTCGACATGCCCGTCGCCATCGGTGATCACCCAGTGCCGCGACAACAGCTTGGCCGGTAGCTGGCCATTGTTCTGCACGGTGATGGTGTAGGCGAAGGCAAAGCGTTCGTGCTCGGGTTGCGATTGTTCTGCCAGATAGCGGGTGACGACGCTGACGTCGACCTGATAGCGAGGATCGGACATGCAAGAGGCCTTAAAAACGAAGCGGGACGCGGGGCGTAGCTGAGGGAGTCAGTCTAGGCCAAGTACCGGGTAGTAAACCAGACTGGCGTCCTACCCGATAGCGCTCATCGCTGGTCAGTCGGCAGCAGGTGCCTGGGGTACCTGCTCGCTGAGCTTGTCGGCCAGGCGCACGAAGGCGGCCAGGTCGAGTTGCTCCGGACGCAGGCTGCCATCAACGCCGGCGGCTTCGATTTCGTCATTGCTCAGCAGCAGCTTGAGGGTGTTGCGCAGGGTCTTGCGACGCTGGTTGAAGGCTTCGCGAACCACGCGCTCCAGCAGCTTGTGGTCTTTTGCCGGATGCGGGAGCACCGCGTGAGGCACCAGACGCACGATCGCCGAATCAACCTTGGGCGGCGGATTGAACGCGCCAGGGCCGACATTGAACAGATGCTCGACCCGGCAGTGATACTGAACCATGATCGACAAACGGCCCCAGTCTCCGCCCCCCGGGCCTGCCGCCATGCGCTCGACCACTTCTTTTTGCAGCATGAAGTGCATGTCGCGGATCAGGTGGGCGTTGTGTAGCAGGTGGAAGATCAGCGGGGTAGAGATGTTGTAGGGCAGGTTGCCGACCACACGCAGACTGGCAGGCGCTGCGTTCAGGCTGTTGAAGTCGAACTTCAGTGCATCGCCCTGGTGCAGGTTGAAATTGCTCTTGCCGGCAAACTGCTGGTTGAGGATCGGGGTCAGGTCCTTGTCCAGTTCCACCACGTCGAGCTGGCCGCCGCTGCTGAGCAGGCCTTGGGTCAGCGCTCCCTGGCCGGGGCCGATTTCCAGCAGGCGATCTTCAGCCTTGGCATGGATGGAGCGCAGGATGCGGTCGATGACGCCGGCATCGTGCAGGAAGTTCTGGCCAAAGCGTTTGCGCGCCTTGTGTTGGTAATGCTCGGTCATATACGGGTCTCGGCCATCTGGTAGGCGGTTTCCAGGGCGACTTGCAGGCTGCCGGTGTCGATTTTGCCGCTGCCGGCCAGGTCCAGGGCAGTGCCGTGGTCGACCGACGTGCGGATGATCGGCAAGCCGAGGGTCACATTGACTGCCGCGCCGAAGCCTTTGTACTTGAGCACCGGCAGGCCCTGGTCGTGGTACATCGCCAGCACTGCGTCGCAGTGCTCCAGATATTTGGGGGTAAACAGAGTGTCGGCGGGAAGGGGACCGCGAAGGTCCATACCCTCACCGCGCAAGCGCTCTAATGTAGGTTCGATGATGTCGATTTCTTCATGGCCCAGGTGACCGCCTTCACCGGCGTGCGGGTTGAGCCCGCAAACCAGGATGCGTGGCTGGGCGATGCCGAATTTCTCTTTCAGGTCGGTGTGCAGGATACGTGTCACGCGCTCCAGGCGCTCAGGCGTGATTGCGTCGGCAATCTCGCGCAGCGGCAGGTGAGTGGTGACCAGCGCCACGCGCAGGCCACGGGTCGCGAGCATCATTACCACTTGTGCCGTGTGGGTCAGGTCAGCGAGAAATTCCGTGTGCCCGGAAAAGGCGATGCCCGACTCGTTGATGACGCCCTTGTGTACCGGGGCGGTGATCATGCCGGCGAAATCCCCGTCCAGGCAGCCTTGGCCAGCGCGGGTCAGGGTTTCCAGGACGAAAGCGGCATTGGCCTTGTCCAGTTGCCCGGCAGTGACCTTGGCATTGAGCGGGGTGTCCCACACATACAGGCTGTTGGCTGGCGCCGGGGCGTCTGGCCAACTGTCCGGTGTCACTGCCAGCAGATTAACGGCCACACCCAGTTGCGCGGCCCGCTCAATGAGCAAGTCGCGGCTGGTGATGGCAATCAGGGGGTGTGGCTGGGCTTGCGAGGCGAGTAGCAGGCACAGGTCAGGACCTATGCCCGCCGGCTCGCCGGGTGTCAGCGCGAAACGTTTGGGGTTCACTGCGCTGCCTGGTCTGCACCAGGGAGTTTGATCTCGACGTACGCTTCGTCACGGATCTGACGCAACCAGGTTTGCAGCTCTTCGTCGTATTTGCGGTTACGCAGTACGGTCATGGCTTGCTGTTCGCGCGCCTGGTTGGTGCTGTCGGTAGCGCGGCGGCCCAGGACTTCCAGGACGTGCCAGCCATATTGAGTCTGGAACGGCTTGGACAGCTTGCCTTGTGGAGTATTGGCCATCACTTCGCGGAACTCTGGCACCAGGGCGTTCGGGTCGATCCAGTTGAGGTCGCCGCCGTTGAGGGCAGAACCCGGATCTTCCGAATAGCTTTTTGCCAGCTCGGCGAAGTCTTCGCCCGACTCGATACGGGTGTAGAGCGACTCGACCAGCGCCTTGGTCTTCGCTTCGTCACGGATCGGACTTGGCTTGACCAGGATGTGGCGTACATGCACTTCGTCACGCACCTGAGCTTCACCGCCACGCTTGTCGAGGATCTTCAGGATGATGAAGCCCCCTGGTGTGCGCATCGGCTGGGTCACGTCGCCCACGGCCATGGTGCTCAGCATGCGGTCGAACGGTGGTGGCAATTGAGCAGCTTTACGCCAGCCCATGTCGCCGCCTTCCAGTGCGGTTTCGCTGGCGGATTTGGCGATGGCCAATTGACCAAAGTCAGCGCCTTGCTTGAGCTGCTGGTAAACCGAGTCTGCCTGCTTGGCAGCATTCTGAATCGCTTCAGAGTTGGCGCTTTCCGGTGTAGGAATCAGGATGTTGGCCAGGCGGAACTCTTCGGACAGCTGCATCTTGCCCAGGTCGGAAGCGAGGAAGTTCTTCACTTCCTGCTCGGACACCTGGATGCGCTCCGCCACACGGCGCTGACGCACGCGGCTGATGATCATTTCGCGACGAATCTGCTCACGTGCGTCATCGTAGGACAGGCCGTCACGTGTCAGGGCGGCGCGGAACTGATCCACCGACATGTTGTTGCGCTGTGCGATGGTGCCGACAGCCTGGTTCAGTTCTTCATCGGTAATGCGGATGCCGGAGCGTTCGCCGATCTGCAACTGCAGGTTTTCGACGATCAGGCGCTCAAGAACCTGCTGGTCCAGCACACCAGGCGGCGGCGCGGCGGCGCCACGCTTGGCGATGGTTTGCTGAACTTCATGAACCCGTTGATCCAGCTGGCTCTGCATGACCACGTCGTTATCGACGATGGCCACCACTCTATCGATGGACTGCACCGCGGCGTTGGCCGCGGTACCCAGGAACAGCGCGCCCAGCATGAGCGGGCGCAGACAATCAGAAAGCTTGGTCTTCACGTTCACGATAACCTTGGATGCCTTTGTCGAGGAAGCTCTCTACTTTGGCGCCGGTGAGGCCGCCGAGTCCCTTCAGAACAATTTGGAGGAAGACGCCATGGTCGCCTTTTTCGTTTTGCGGAGCGTCTTGACTGGTTTCGTCGTAGTCAACCCAGTAACGGTTGATCACGCGCAGTTTCCAGCAGCAGTTGTCGTACTCAAAGCCACCAAAGGCTTCCAGGGTACGGTTGCGGTTGTAGTCATACTGCCAGCGGCTGATAGCGTTCCATTGCGGCACGATCGGCCAGATAACCGAGAAGTCGTGCTGCTGGATCTTGTAGTAGTCCTTCACGTAGCCCGGCGTGCCAGGGGTTCCGTAGTCACCGCCACCAACCTGCCATTTACCGGAGGTTTGGTCGTAACGAACCTGGTCATTGCGATAACGATAACCGGCGTTGATGACCTTGTTCGGGTTGTCTTCAGGCTGGTAATGGAACATCGCGCTACCCGAGCGAGGGCTGCGGCTGTCCGGGTCCCAGTTGTAATCGGCAGTGGTGCGCCAGTCACGGTTCCAGCGGTATTCGTATTCCAGTGCGTAGGGCGAAACATTGGATCTCGCGTCATCACGGGTCTTGGCATCGATACCCGGCAACTGGACTTCACGGTCCTTGAAGTAGAGCGCCTGGCCGACGCTGATACGCTGACGTTCAAAGCCGTTTTCTTCGATCCAGCGGCTGGTGACGCCCAGGGACAGTTTGTTTTCGTCGCCGACCCGGTCGGAGCCGGAGAAGCGGTTGTCACGGAACAGCGACGAATAGTTGAAGGTATATTCGCTGGTGTCGAAGACAGGAATATCTTCCTGATCCGTCTCAGGCACATATAGATAGAACAATCGCGGTTCAAGAGTCTGGTTGTAGTTCTTGCCAAACCACGTGGTTTTGCGATCGAAATAAAGGCCGCTGTCAATACTAGCAATCGGCACGCCACGGTTCTGATTGGTGTCGAAGGTGCCGTTGAGCTTGTCCTGTTCCGCATTCTGGGTGGCAATTTGAGATTTGCCGATACTGTCCAAGTCAAGTTGATACTGGGTGTACTGATACTTCAGCGTTGGCTTCAGGAAACCGTATGACCAATCCAGTGGCAAGCTGACGGCAGGCGCCAAATTTAAACGATCGCCGGTAGCGCGGGCGAGGCCGGTAACATTATTGTCCAGACGGGGAGTCACAACGCCATCTTCGTCCGAGAAATCGCCGTTTTTCAAATCACGGTCGAATCGCACGAGTTCAGTGTCATAGGTGAAATTCAGGCCGCCTGGAGTATAGGGCAGCGCACCGTTGAAGGTGATCTGCGGCAAACGGTCGTACGGAGTGATGTCCGACACAGTAGCAAGTTGATAAGCCTGAGCGTTCACGCGAGCGGTATAGCTATCACCGCGGTACGTCACCGACCCCTGCTGATTCACATAATCCGCGCTTTTCACGCCAATCTGGTCAGTCTGCAGATCCTGGAAGTAATAAGGATCGCTGATCTTGGTGTAATCGACCTGCGTGAGAACACGCGAGTCGAGGCCACCCTTGTGCTGCCAGTTGTACATGTAGCGGGTTTTTTCGTAGTCGGTCTGTTTGCTGCGCTCGGTGTCGTCGTCGTTCAGGTACGCGGCGCCGAACTGTCCTTCGCTGGACGGCGTCAGGTAGCGGAACTCGCCTTCCATCAACAGGCCGCGCTTGCTCATGTAGCGTGGGTACAACGTGGCGTCGTAGTTCGGTGCCAGGTTGAAGTAGTACGGAGTTACCAGCATGAAGCCGGTATCGGTGCCCGTGCCGATGGTCGGCGGCAGGAAGCCGGACTGGCGACGGTCGTCGATCGGGAAATAGATGTACGGCGTGTACAGGACCGGAATGTCCTTGACCCGCAAGGTCACGTTGGTCGCGGTACCGAAGCCGGTGGCCGGGTTCAGGGTGATGTTATTACCCTTGAGCTGCCAGGCATTGCTGTTCGGTTCGCACGTGGTGTACGTACCGTCCTTGAGGCGGATGATCGCGTTTTCGGCACGCTTGGCGTACAGGGCGCTACCGCGGATACGGGATTTGTGCAGAACGTATTCGGCGTTGTCGACCTTGGCTTCACCGGTGTCCAATTGTACATCGGCGTGATCGCCAACGATCAGGGCACCATTGTCGCGAATGCGCACGTTGCCGCTCAGCTCACCGCGGCTCTCGGCCTGGTACAGGTTGGCTTCGTCGGCTTCGACCTGCATGCTGCCCTGGCGCATGACGACGTCACCGGCCAGTGCTGCAACCTGTTCTTCCTGCTTATAGCGAGAGGCCTTGGCGCCGATAAAGGTCGGGGCGTCACTTTTATTCGTCTTGTCATTCATGCCAGGACGAGTGGGTTCGATATAGGAACCCGAGCAGTAAGGGCCGGTTTCAGCCAATTGCGCTGCGGTGAGGTTCTCGCGCGGAACCCAGTCGAGGTGACTGTAGTCTGCACTGCGAGACTTCAGGCCGCGGCCCTTGGCTTCGGTCACCAGTGCCGGTTTGGCGCCGGTGTCGTCGCTCGTACCGCTGTCGGCAGGCGTCTCGCCGCTTGCACTTACCGCGCTGCCGTCATGGACGGGGCGAGGTGGCAAAGCAGCGGCTGGGGATTTTGGCGCACAGTCCCAGGCACCCGAAGCAGAGACTGAGCAGTCATACTGTTCCGCGGCGACCACGAACGAAGTGGCTAGAGGTTGAAGGGCCAGCAGACTGCCGGTAACCAACAACGGAAATTTTTTACGAAACGCGGGGGATTTCAATGCCATCTTATTAGTCCGGGCTTCCTGCGTGCCATCTGCCCGCGGTGTGGGCCGCACGCCTCTCGATGGTCTGAAAAAGATGCTGGATAATAAAGCATGACCCGCTTGACGGCTAGCGCCGTCGGAGACCCTTGCAATGCCTGACCAAGATGTACGTTTGCAACACCTGAAAGTTTGGCTCGAAGAACAGTTGGCCACCCTCTTTGCAGAGCAGGGCTGGGGAGCCGTACCCCCAGCCACGTTGACTGCGGCCAGTAGCGATGCGAGTTTTCGGCGCTATTTCCGCTGGGAGGGCGCGGGCCGCAGCTTTATCGTGATGGATGCGCCGCCGCCCCAGGAAAACTGCAAACCCTTCGTTGACATCGCTTTTTTGCTGGCGAAATCCGGCATCAATGTGCCGAAAATTTACGCCGAAGACCTGGAACGCGGTTTTCTTTTGCTCAATGACCTGGGCAACAAGACCTACCTGGACGTGATCGACAGCGAAAATGCCGACGATTTGTTCAAGGATGCCTTGCAAGCCTTGCTGGCCTTTCAGCAACTGCCAATGGTGGCGCCGCTGCCAAGTTATGACGTGGCCTTGCTGCGCCGTGAGCTGGAGTTGTTCCCGGACTGGTATGTGAAGCACGAACTGGGCGTCGAATTCGACTCCACCCAGCAGGCACTGTGGCAGCAGGCCAGCGACCTGTTGATCGACAGTGCGCTGGCGCAGCCAAAAGTCCTGGTGCATCGCGACTATATGCCGCGCAACCTGATGCTCAGCGAACCGAATCCCGGCGTGCTGGATTTCCAGGATGCGGTCTACGGCCCCGTCACTTATGACGTCACTTGCCTGTTCAAAGACGCTTTTCTCAGCTGGCCCGAAGAACGCGTACGCGGCTGGCTCGAAGATTACTGGCAGCAGGCCGGTGCCCTGGGCATTGCGGTGCAATCGGACTTCGAAAGCTTCCTGCGCGCCAGCGACCTCATGGGCGTGCAGCGTCATCTGAAGGTCATCGGCATCTTCGCCCGCATCTGTCACCGTGATGGCAAACCCCGCTACCTGGCCGACGTGCCGCGCTTCTTTGCTTATATAGATGCTGTGGTCGCTCGCCGGCCGGAACTGGCGGATCTGGGTGCATTGCTTGATAGCTTGCGTGCCGGAGTTCAAGCATGAAGGCGATGATTCTCGCGGCAGGCAAGGGCGAACGGATGCGCCCGCTGACGCTGACCACTCCCAAACCGCTGGTGCGTGCCGGCGGCATACCGTTGATCGAATATCATCTCAAGGCGCTGGCGATTGCCGGTTTTACCGAGATTGTGATCAACCATGCCTGGCTCGGCCAGCAGATCGAGAACTACCTGGGTGACGGATCGCAATACGGCGTGCGGATTCACTACTCGCCTGAAGGCGAACCGCTGGAGACCGGCGGCGGCATGTTCCGAGCGCTGCCATTGTTGGGTGACGACGCTTTCCTGGTGGTCAACGGCGATATCTGGACCGACTATGACTTCAGCGTGTTGAAACACCCCATCGACGGGCTGGCGCACCTGGTGCTGGCGGACAACCCCGCGCATCACCCTGCCGGGGATTTCAGCCTGCGCGACGGGCTGGTGCGCGACGGGCAAGCAGATGATGCGACGCTGACCTACAGCGGGATTGCGGTGCTGCACCCGCAGTTGTTCAAAAATTGCTCAACGGGTGCGTTCAAGCTGGCGCCGTTGCTGCGCGCGGCCATGACGCAGGGGCAGGTGACTGGTGAACGCCTCGATGGACGCTGGGTAGATGTCGGCACCCACGAGCGCCTGGCAGAAGTGGAAACCTTGATAGAAGCGAGTCGCTGAGATGCTGTGGCCAGGGACTCTGATTGGAGCCGGGGCGGGCTTTGCCATCGCCAGCATTCCGGGGGCCATGCTCGGCGCGCTATTGGGGCAGGCGCTGGACCGGCGTCTACAGCTGCAGAGCTGGGGACACTTGCGGGAAAAGCTCGGCGGCCGGCCAGTCCTGCGCAACGATGAACTGCTGTTCATCCTGCTCGGGCGGTTGGCCAAATGCGATGGACAGGTGGTGGCAGGTCACATTCAGCAGGCCCGAGAGGAGATGCGATCGCTGGAAATGACCGAGTCCGCGCAACGCCGGGCGATTGTCGCATTCAATCGCGGCAAATCAGGACATGACCGGCTGCGCGGATACCTGCAACGCCTGAGCGCCCAACCTTTCGCTGCCGAAGGCGTGTTGCGCGCCTGTTGGCGCATGATCTGGGCGGATGGGCGTGCCGGTCGCAGTGAGCTGGAGCTGATTGCCCAATGGGGTCGTTGGCTGGGCTGGACGCCACAGCAGGTGCAGGCCCTGGCGAGCGAATATGAACCGCAGAAACGACCTGCGATCAGCAGCGCGCTGACCTATCAGGACGCGATGCGGCTGCTGGGGGTGTCGGCTACCAGTGAGCCGGCGCAGATCAAGCGCGCCTACCGTCGTCTGCTGAGTCGGCATCATCCGGACAAGATCGCCGGCAGTGGGGCAACCACGTTGCAGGTGCGCGAGGCGACGGACAAAACCCGCGAGTTGCATAACGCCTACACGGTAATCCGTCAGCGTCGGGATTTTCGCTAGCGTTTTCATCCCGCCGGCTGAGGGCTCAACCAACCCCGCACCCGGCGGACCAGCTGCTCTTGTTGATCCTTGGCATTTCCTGGCAAGGCTTTCAACGAAACCTGGCTGAACGCTGCCGTCTTCAGCCGCTTGCTCGCCTGCAATCGCTTGAGCGCTTCATCGCGGTCCAGCGGCTTGTCCATGTAGAAAATATCTGCGGTGGGCAGTTTGAGCGTCGAGGTCAGCTCGACCAGCTCGGGCTTGGTGGATGCCGGCGTCTTGACCGCGACCATTACCAGCTTCTCGACCTGCGGTGGCTGCTTCTCGCTCAGGTATCGGGCTGCCCAGTAGCCGCCGGTGCCATGTCCCAGCACGACGATGCTGCGAGCGCTTTGCCCTTCGGCGTAGGCCACTGCCGCGTCTATTCGCGCGAAAATCCGTTCGGCATCGACCCTTCGCTGTTCGTCGACGCTTTCGACCACAGCCTTGTCTGCCACATCGGCCTCGCCGCCGGCGGCCTGTTCGATGGGCGTGGAAGTGGTCGAATCCTTGGTCCCTGTGTCAGGGGCCTTGATCGCCGGGGGCACTTCGAGGACGCGAGGGGCAATGGCGTCGCTTTGCAGGTCTGGCAAGGTGATACTCAGGCTGCTCCAGCCGGCATCCGGTAATTTACGACGCAATGGGCCGATCGCTTGCGGTGAGTCAGCTGTCTCGCCGACGCCCGGGACGATAATCACCGCACCTTTGGGCTCTGCAGTATTCGCCGGCTTCCACAGCGCCAGGAAGGTCTCGCTGCCCGCTTGCAGCTGTTGCTGTTCCTGAGCGGGCAAGGTGCGTTCGAGTGCGGCCGCGTCTTCCTGACTACGCTCAAGCAGCGGTTGGCGTTGCGTTGGCGCAGATGCAGCAGGGGAATCAGCAGCAGGGGCCGGGTCGGCCGCCTTGACGGAAAACGCGCAAGGCAGGATCAGCGACAGGCACAATGCTGGCAGTGCCAGGTGGTAGACAATGGGCATCGGATATTCCAGGCCAGAAGTGATTCCGGCAGCCTAATGGGTTAGTCAGTATTTGTCAGTGTGTGGGGCTTTAATGATGGTTGTGCGCTGCCTGTTAATGATTGCCTGTCTGTGCTTTTCCCTGGCGGGTTGGGCGGCCTCCGCGCCTTCCGAGCATCTTGCGCAACTGTCGCCGGCGCAGCGCCAGTGGTTGGCCAGTCATGGCGAGTTGCGCGTCGGGGTGGTGCTGCAAACGCCTTATGCCCAATACGATCGGCGCTTGCAGCGGCTGTCCGGGGTCAATGTCGAGCTTATGAAGTGGGTGGCCAAATCCCTCAAGGTCGAATTGAGCTGGCGCAATTTCCCCGACCTGGCGCAACTGGAGGCGGCGGCCCGAGAAGACGAAATCGACATTGCCCCTGGGCTGACGCAAACCCCGGGAGGTCTGCGGCTATGGCAGTTTTCCGACCCTTATATGCGGGTGCCCCAGCTGGTGGTCAGTGATCAGAAGAGCGCTGGCGTGGTAGAGCTGGAAAAACTCGATAGCCAGACCCGGGTGGCGGTGCGCATGCCAGGTGCGACTGCTGACTATCTGCGCGGCAATTACCCGCATCTGAATTTGCAGGGCGTGCCGATCGAGCGCCAGGCCTTGCAACTGCTGCTGAGCCAGCAGGCCAGCTACGCAGTAGTCGATGAGGCGCAGCTCGGTCGATTGTCCGCCGAACCGGAGTTCGCCGGACTGGTGGTGGTGGGTGACATTGGCTTGCCGCAGTTGCTGCGGGTTGCGACCCGCCGTGACTGGCCTGAACTGGCAGGCATCGTCGAGGCGGCGTTGCGGGCGATTCCGGCCAAGGACCTCGAACAGTTGCACAACCAGTGGCTGCAGCCCAAATACCCTCGGCTGGCCGAGTCGCCAGGCTTCTGGCAAAACCTGTGTCTGTTGTTTGCGGTGCTGATGTTCAGCAGCATGGCCATCGTCTTCTGGCAACGGCGCCAACAGCACAGTCTGGAGCAGCGGCTGGTCGCGGCACGTGAAGACATTGCCTTGCGTGCAGCCAGCGAAGAAGCGCTGCGGCTCACGCAGTTTTCCATCGATCAAAGTACGGTCGGCATTCTGTGGGTGAATTGGGACAGCCATGTGCGCTATGCCAACCGTGCAGCCGAGACCATGCTGGGTTATGCCGCCGGCGGAATCATTGACCGGCCATTGATCGATTTCGAACCCGGCCTGCACATGGATCGCTGGCTGAACCTGTGGAAGCGAGCCCGTGCCAGCGAGGAGGGGCCGCAAAGTTTCGAAACCAACTGCGTGCGGGCGGACGGCAGTATCTTGCCAACGGACGTGTCGTTGAGCTTCCTGCGATTTCGCGAAGGCGAGTACCTGGTGGTTTACCTCAACGACGTCACTGAACGTCGCCGTGCCCTGGCCGCACTGCAGGAAAGTGAAGCGCGGCTGCAGGGGATCGCCGCCAACGTCCCGGGATTGGTCTTTCGCCTGGAGCGGGCGCCGGTGACAGGGCAGATCGACTTTGCCTACATCAGTGAAGGCAGCGAAACCCTGGTCGGTTACTCCCCGGCGACTCTCGCCCATCGCGACAAGGGCCTGCGCAGCCTGGTGCATCCGGATGACAAAGCCAGCTACCACAGGACCCAGGACCTGGCGCTGGACACCGACAGCGACTGGTCATGGCAAGGACGAATTCTTACCCGCCAGGGCGAACAGCGCTGGGCCGAGATCAAGGCGATTACCCGTCGACTGGAAGACGGCGCCTACGTCTGGGATGGCATCGTCTGGGACATCAGCGAAAGCAAGCGCATCGAACTGGAGCTGGCCAGCTCGCGCGAGCAGCTACGGGAGTTGTCCGCGCACCTGGAAAGCGTGCGGGAAGAGGAGAAAGCGCGAATTGCCCGGGAGGTCCACGACGAGCTGGGGCAAATGCTCACCGTGCTGAAGCTGGAGACCTCGATGTGCGAACTGTCCTACGCGCAGCTTGATCCTGGCCTGCAGGATCGCTTGAACAGTATGAAGCGCCTGATTGCACAGTTGTTCCAGCTGGTTCGGGACGTGGCGACAGCGTTGCGCCCGCCAATTCTCGACGCCGGGATCGCTTCGGCGATTGAATGGCAGGCCCGGCGCTTCGAAGCGCGCACCCATATTCCCTGCCTGGTGCAGGTGCCGGACAACCTGCCAGTGCTCAGCGACGCTATGGCCATTGGACTGTTCCGGATCCTTCAGGAAGCGTTGACCAATGTCATGCGTCATGCCCAGGCGCATACTGTCGAACTGACGCTGGTTCGCGAGGGCAACGAGTTGCTCATGACGGTCAGCGATGATGGCGCAGGATTTGTCGCCTCAACCGGTCGGCCTACTTCCTTTGGCGTGGTGGGCATGCGCGAACGGGTGTTGATCATGGGCGGCGAGTTGTCGCTTGAGAGTGAGCCGGGTGAGGGTACGACGCTGATGGTGCGAGTGCCGCTGGATGGGGCCTGAAGGTTTGTGTTGTCAATGATGAAGCCTTCGCGAGCAAGCCCGCTCCCACAGCAGTTGGAGTGTAATAGGGATCTGTGCCTCGACCCGGTCTCCCTGTGGGAGGGGTTTTGCTCGCGAATGATCCTGGATCTGAAACAAGAAGAATGGAGAACAATGTGATCCGTGTACTGGTAGCCGAAGACCACACCATTGTCCGCGAAGGCATCAAGCAGTTGATCGGCCTGGCCAAGGACTTGCTGGTGGTAGGGGAGGCGAGCAATGGCGAGCAGTTGCTCGAGACCCTGCGTCATGTTCCCTGCGAAGTGGTGCTGCTTGATATCTCCATGCCCGGGGTCAATGGGCTGGAAGCCATTCCGCGGATTCGCGCGCTGAACAATCCCCCGGCCATCCTGGTGCTATCGATGCATGACGAGGCGCAAATGGCCGCCCGCGCTTTAAAAGTAGGCGCGGCAGGCTACGCGACCAAGGACAGTGACCCGGCGCTGCTGCTGACGGCCATCCGCAAGGTCGCAGCGGGTGGGCGCTACATTGACCCCGACCTGGCTGACCGAATGGTCTTCGAGGTGGGGCTGACCGATTCGCGGCCGCTGCATTCGCTGCTGTCAGAGCGTGAATTCTCGGTGTTCGAGCGCCTGGCCCAGGGCGCCAACGTCAACGACATTGCCCAGCAACTGGCGCTGAGCAGCAAAACCATCAGCACCCACAAGGCGCGGTTGATGCAGAAGCTCAACATCACCTCCCTGGCGGAGCTGGTGAAATATGCGATGGAGCACAAACTCCTCTAATTGCGCTAAACCCCGTAGGAGCTGCCGAAGGCTGCGATCTTTTGATCTTTCCTTTAGGAGCCACAATCAAAAGATCGCAGCCTTCGGCAGCTCCTACGGGGATATGTGGCGACATATCTATCTGCGACATCCCTTCAAGCCGCTTTTGCCTGTGCTTCAAGCCTGTAGCTGGCAAGGTGCCGGTGCATTTGCCCAAACGCGCCATCCTTGTAGGGCAATCCCTACCCCCAACCTTCCAGCCGGCTGAGGCGATTCTCTCCTGCCCCCCGATTTGCGTGGTCCCCAGCGTCCACTAGGCTTAGTCCACAGCAGTCATCAACAACAAAGGTGTGGGTATGAGCCAGGTCGATTCAAGCGCAGGGGCCAGCGACATTCTGGTCAGCTTTCGTGGAGTGCAAAAGAGCTACGACGGCGAGAACCTGATCGTCAAAGACCTCAACCTGGATATTCGCAAAGGCGAATTCCTCACGTTGCTCGGGCCGTCCGGCTCCGGCAAGACCACCAGCCTGATGATGCTCGCCGGTTTTGAGACCCCGACCGCTGGCGAAATCCTGCTGGCCGGGCGCTCCATCAACAACGTGCCGCCGCACAAGCGTGACATCGGCATGGTGTTCCAGAACTACGCGTTGTTCCCGCACATGACCGTTGCCGAGAACCTTGCGTTCCCGCTGAGCGTGCGCGGCCTGAACAAAAGTGATGTCAGCGACAAGGTGAAAAAAGTCCTGAGCATGGTTCAGCTCGACGCCTTCGCCCAACGCTATCCGGCGCAGCTGTCTGGTGGCCAGCAGCAGCGCGTGGCCCTGGCCCGGGCGCTGGTGTTCGAGCCGCAACTGGTGCTGATGGACGAACCGCTGGGCGCACTGGACAAACAACTGCGCGAACACATGCAGATGGAGATCAAGCATCTGCACCAGCGCCTGGGCGTGACCGTGGTCTACGTGACCCACGACCAGGGAGAAGCGTTGACCATGTCGGACCGCGTGGCCGTGTTCCACCAAGGCGAAATCCAGCAGATCGCCCCGCCGCGCAGCCTCTACGAAGAGCCGAAGAACACCTTCGTCGCCAACTTTATCGGTGAGAACAATCGCCTCAATGGCCGCCTGCACAGCCACACCGGTGACCGCTGCGTGGTCGAGTTGGGCCGTGGCGAGAAGGTTGAAGCCCTGGCAGTGAACGTCGGCAAGACCGGCGAGCCAGTCACGCTGTCAATTCGCCCGGAGCGCATAAGCCTCAACGGTTCGAGCGAATCCTGCGTCAACCGCTTCTCAGGACGGGTGGCGGAATTCATCTACCTGGGTGACCACGTCCGGGTACGCCTGGAAGTCTGCGGCAAGACCGATTTCTTTGTTAAACAGCCGATAGCCGAGCTCGATCCCGCGCTGGCCGTTGGTGACGTAGTACCGCTTGGCTGGCAAGTCGAACACGTTCGCGCGCTCGACCCACTTCTAGAGGCGAATTAATCGCCCCCTGCAACACCAACCCTGCACGTGGAGAACAATATAAATGTTGAAATCCCTGAAATTCACCGCCCTGGTCATGGGCATGATCGGTGCGGCACACGCAATGGCGGCAGGTCCCGACCTGACTGTCGTGTCCTTTGGCGGGGCGAACAAGGCGGCGCAGGTCAAAGCCTTCTACGCACCTTGGGAAGCGGCGGGCAACGGCAAGATCGTGGCGGGCGAATACAATGGCGAGATGGCCAAGGTCAAGGCCATGGTCGACACCAAGAGCGTGTCCTGGGACCTGGTGGAAGTTGAATCGCCAGAACTGTCCCGCGGCTGCGACGAAGACATGTTCGAGCAACTCGACCCGGCACTGTTCGGCAAGACCGAAGACTACGTCAAGGGCGCCATCCAGCCGTGCGGCGTAGGCTTCTTTGTGTGGTCGACCGTGCTGGCCTACAACGCCGACAAGCTCAAAACCGCGCCGACCAGTTGGGTGGATTTCTGGGACACCAAGCAGTTCCCGGGCAAGCGTGGCCTGCGTAAAGGCGCCAAGTACACCCTGGAATTCGCCTTGATGGCCGACGGCGTAGCGCCCAAGGACGTCTACAAAGTGCTGGCGGGTAAAGACGGTCAGGACCGCGCGTTCAAGAAGCTCGACGAGCTCAAGCCAAGCATCCAGTGGTGGGAAGCGGGCGCACAACCGCCGCAGTACCTCGCTTCGGGTGATGTGGTCATGAGCTCGGCGTACAACGGCCGCATCGCCGCCGTGCAGAAGGAAAGCAACCTGAAGGTCGTGTGGAACGGTGGCATCTACGACTTCGATGCCTGGGCCATTCCTAAAGGTCTGGACAAGGCGCGTGCTGAAGCGGCGAAGAAATTCATCGCGTTCTCGGTGCAGCCACAGCAGCAGAAGACCTACTCGGAAAACATCGCCTACGGCCCGGCCAATACCCAGGCCGTACCGTTGCTGGCCAAGGATGTCCTGAAGGACATGCCGACCACCCCGGAAAACATCGCCAACCAGGTGCAGATCGACGTCAGCTTCTGGGCTGACAACGGTGAGCAACTGGAGCAGCGTTTCAATTCCTGGGCGGCCAAGTAGGAGCTGCCGAAGGCTGCGATCTTTTGATCTTGATCTCCAGCGATCTCAAGGCCGCCAAAAGATCGCAGGCTGCGCCAGCTCCTACAGGGGGCGGCGTGTTTCATGAATGTTGATGTAATGCGGCATTACTTCGGTAATGCCGCCCATCCAAAGATTTCCGGAGTACGCCATGGCCACCGCCATTCCCCTGAACGCGGGCACTGACCCCACCTTGAAGCAGCGGCTCAAGCACGCCGAGCGGATCAACCGCTGGAAAGCGCAAGCCTTGATCGCGCCGCTGGTGCTGTTCCTGCTGCTGGTGTTCCTGGTGCCGATTGTGGCGCTGCTCTATAAAAGTGTTGGCAACCCGGAGGTGGTCGGCGGTATGCCGCGCACCGTGGCTGCCATCGCCAGTTGGGATGGTCGAGGCCTGCCCGCTGAACCGGTCTATAAAGCCGCCAGCGAAGACCTTGCCGAAGCTCGCAAGAATCAGACCCTGGGAGACCTGTCCAAGCGCCTGAACATGGAATTGGCCGGCTACCGCAGCCTGTTGACCAAGACTGCGCGTGCCTTGCCGTTCGCCACTGAACCAGCCTCTTATAAAGAAGCGCTGGAAAGCCTCGACGAGCGTTGGGGCGACCCAGCTTATTGGCAAGCCGTGCGCCGCAATACCAGCAACATCACGCCTTATTACCTGCTGGCTGCTGTCGATCACCGCATCGACGACCTCGGCGAAGTGGCCCCGGCCACTCCCGACCAGGCGATCTACCTCGACATCTTCGCCCGTACTTTCTGGATGGGTCTGGTCATCACGGCGATCTGCCTGGTGCTGGCGTATCCACTGGCTTACCTGCTGGCCAACCTGCCTTCACGGCAAAGCAACCTGTTGATGATTCTGGTGCTGTTGCCTTTCTGGACCTCGATTCTGGTGCGAGTCGCAGCCTGGATCGTGTTGCTGCAATCGGGCGGCCTGATCAATAGCGGGCTAATGGCCATGGGCATCATCGACAAGCCGCTGGAACTGGTGTTCAACCGTACCGGGGTCTACATCTCGATGGTGCACATCCTGCTGCCGTTCATGATCCTGCCGATCTACAGCGTGATGAAAGGCATCTCGCCTACCTATATGCGCGCGGCGATTTCCCTGGGCTGCCATCCGTTCGCCAGTTTCTGGCGGGTGTACTTCCCGCAGACCTATGCCGGTGTAGGTGCCGGTTGCCTGTTGGTGTTCATCCTCGCCATCGGCTACTACATCACGCCCGCGTTGTTGGGTAGCCCGAACGACCAGATGGTCAGCTACTTCGTCGCCTTCTACACCAATACCAGTATCAACTGGGGCATGGCGACCGCACTGGGTGGGCTGCTGCTGTTGGCGACCGTCGTGCTTTATCTGATTTACAGCTGGCTGGTAGGCGCCAGTCGCCTGCGCCTGAGCTAAGGGGAGAACGGAATGCTGAGTCCTTACATGTCGCCCATCGAACGGGTGTGGTTCTACAGCTTGCGGATTCTCTGCGGCTTGATTTTGTTGTTCCTGATTCTGCCGGTGCTGGTGATCATTCCGCTGTCGTTCAACTCGGGCAGTTTCCTGGTGTACCCGCTGCAAGGCTTTTCGCTGCACTGGTATCAGGACTTCTTCGCCTCGGCGGAATGGATGCGCGCCCTGAAGAACAGCATCATCGTGGCCCCGGCGGCCACGGTGCTGGCGATGATCTTTGGCACACTGGCAGCGATCGGCCTGACCCGGGGCGATTTCCCGGGCAAGGCGCTGGTGATGGCCCTGGTGATTTCGCCGATGGTGGTGCCGGTGGTAATCATCGGTGTGGCGAGTTATCTGTTCTTCGCACCACTGGGGCTGGGCAACAGTTTCTTCTCGCTGATCGTGGTGCACGCGGTGTTGGGTGTGCCCTTTGTGATTATCACCGTGTCGGCGACGTTGCAGGGGTTCAACCAGAATCTGGTGCGCGCCGCAGCAAGTCTGGGGGCTTCGCCGCTGACTGCGTTCCGTCGTGTGACCTTGCCGTTGATTGCACCGGGGGTGATTTCCGGGGCGCTGTTTGCTTTTGCGACTTCGTTCGATGAAGTGGTCGTGACGCTGTTCCTGGCCGGTCCTGAACAAGCGACCTTGCCACGGCAGATGTTCAGCGGAATTCGCGAAAACCTCAGCCCGACGATCGCCGCAGCTGCGACGCTGTTGATCGCCTTCTCGGTGATCCTGCTGCTGACCCTGGAATGGCTGCGCGGGCGCAGCGAAAAACTGCGGACCGCACAGGTCTGACACGACCCTTCCTGTAGGAGCTGCCGAAGGCTGCGATCTTTTGATCTTAGGAATCAAGGTCAAAAGATCGCAGCCTTCGGCAGCTCCTACAGAGGGTTTGTGCGGGATTGAGTGTTCCAGGTCATTCACACCCTGAATACCAGACAACCTCCAATCCCCAGCTACTATTGTTGCCCAGCTCCTACCTATAAGAGGCTGCGCACATGAGTCTTTCCTCTTTCAAAATCGCCCACAAACTGATCACCGGTGCAGGTGCCATCGAGCAGCTGGCCGCTGAGCTCTCCCGGCTGGACATCGACCACCCCCTGATCGTCACCGACGCTGCGCTGGTTAAATCCGGCACAGTCGAGCTCGCGCTGGCGCAATTGGGCGGTCGCACTTATGAGATCTTTGACCGGGTGTTGCCGGATCCGGAAATCGCCATCGTTGAAGATTGCATGCAGGTCTATCGCGAAGGCGGGCACGACGGGCTCATCGGCCTGGGCGGTGGCAGTGCGATCGACATCGCCAAGAGTGTCGCAGCCTATGCCGGTTATCACGGTGCGCTTGAGGATTTGTTCGGTGTCGACCAGGTGCCCCGCAAAGGCCCGCCGTTGATCGCCATACCGACTACTGCCGGTACCGGCTCGGAAGTGACCAATGTGGCGATCCTGTCCGACAAGGTCGCACAACTCAAAAAAGGAATTGTCAGCGACTACCTGTTGCCGGACGTGGCGCTGGTCAGCCCGCAGATGACCCTGACCTGTCCGCGCGGCGTCACGGCAGCGAGCGGCGTCGATGCGCTGGTGCATGCCATCGAGTCCTACCTTTCGGTCAATGCTTCGCCCATTACCGATGCCTTGGCCATCGGCGCGATCAAGCTGATTTCCGGGGCGCTGCCCAAGGCCTACGCCAACCCCTCCAATCTGCAGGCCCGCGAAGACATGGCCACTGCCAGCCTGATGGCCGGCATGGCGTTCGGGAATGCCGGGGTCGGTGCGGTGCATGCACTGGCGTATCCGTTGGGCGGGCGCTTCAATATCGCCCATGGCGTCAGCAATGCGTTGTTGCTGCCCCATGTCATGACTTGGAACAAAATGGCCTGCGTTGAGCGAATGCAGGATATTGCCGAGGCCATGGGGGTCCGTACTGCTCATCTGAGTGCCAATGAGGCCGCGCACAAAGCCGTCGAGGCGATGGCGGCATTGTGCGCTGCGGTTGAAATTCCCCAGGGCCTGCGCAGTTTCGGCGTTCCCGAGGATGCGATCCCGGCCATGGCCGTGGAAGCCGCGGGGATCGAACGTCTGATGCGCAACAATCCTCGTCAATTGAGCGCCGTCGATATCGAGAAGATCTACCGGGCGGCTTACTGATCATCGCAGTCACGTCGCGCGCGTCAAAGCATGAGGTATACAATGCGCGCCATCGTGATTTTGCTCAGAAAAGGTGCGTCATGCAGCCCTTCGTAATTGCTCCGTCGATTCTCTCCGCCGACTTCGCCCGCTTGGGCGAGGAAGTGGACAACGTCCTGGCCGCTGGCGCCGACTTCGTCCACTTCGACGTCATGGACAACCATTACGTGCCGAACCTGACCATCGGTCCGATGGTCTGCGCGGCGCTGCGTAAATACGGCGTGACCGCGCCGATCGACGCGCACCTGATGGTCAGCCCGGTAGACCGTATAGTCGGCGACTTCATCGAAGCCGGCGCGACCTACATCACCTTCCACCCGGAAGCGACGCAGCATGTCGACCGCTCCCTGCAAATGATCCGCGAGGGAGGCTGCAAGTCTGGCCTGGTGTTCAACCCGGCGACTCCGCTCGACGTACTCAAGTACGTGATGGACAAGGTCGACATGATTCTGCTGATGAGCGTCAACCCCGGCTTCGGCGGGCAGAAGTTCATTCCGGGCACCCTCGACAAGCTGCGCGAAGCGCGGGCACTGATCGATGCCAGCGGTCGCGACATCCGCCTGGAAATCGACGGCGGCGTTAACGTGAACAACATTCGTGAAATTGCGGCGGCGGGGGCTGACACCTTTGTCGCCGGCTCGGCCATCTTCAACGCGCCGAACTACCAGGAAGTGATCGAGAAGATGCGCTCCGAACTGGCGTTGACCCGTCCATGAGTGGCTTTGAGCAGCTGTTCCCGGGGGCGTTGCCGCGCCTGGTGATGTTCGATCTGGATGGCACACTGATCGATTCGGTCCCCGACCTGGCTGTCGCCGTGGACAACATGCTGCTCAAGCTCGGCCGCCAGCCTGCGGGCCTCGAGTCGGTACGCAAGTGGGTCGGCAACGGCGCGCCGGTGCTGGTACGACGTGCGTTGGCCGGTGGCATCGATCACTCAACGGTTGATGACGGTGAAGCCGAAGGCGCGCTGGATATCTTCATGCAAGCCTACAGCGAGAGTCATGAGCTCACGGTGGTCTACCCTGGTGTTCGCGACACGCTCAAATGGTTGCACAAGCAGGGCGTGGAAATGGCGCTGATCACCAACAAGCCGGAGCGTTTCGTCGCGCCGCTGCTGGACCAGATGAAGATCGGTCGCTATTTCAAATGGATCATCGGCGGCGATACCCTGCCGCAAAAAAAACCCGACCCGGCCGCGCTGTTCTTTGTGATGAAAATGGCCAACATTCCGGCTTCGCAGTCGTTGTTCGTCGGTGATTCGCGCAGCGACGTGCTGGCGGCGAAAGCGGCAGGGGTCAAGTGCGTCGCGCTGAGCTACGGCTATAACCATGGCCGGCCGATTGCCGAAGAATCGCCGGCACTGGTGATTGACGACCTGCGCAAGCTAATTCCCGGTTGCCTGGATACGGCCTCTGGGATAACGTTGCCCGACGCTGTTCAATCCCCTAATGGAAACGCCATCGTGGTGGTCACCCGCAAACTCTGGATGAAAGTCATCAAGGCCCTGGCCCGCTGGCGTTGGCGCGCCTGACTCGATTCTGGCCGGCGTTCCGGCGCGTTTGCATACCTGACTGTTAGCACCTCAAGCCACGAGGCTACCCCATGATCCGCGAAGAATTCCTGCGTTTGGCCGCTGCCGGCTATAACCGCATTCCCCTGGCCTGCGAAACCCTGGCCGACTTCGATACGCCGCTGTCGATCTATCTGAAACTGGCCGACCAGCCGAACTCCTACTTGCTCGAATCGGTACAGGGCGGGGAAAAGTGGGGCCGTTATTCGATCATCGGCCTGCCGTGCCGCACGGTGTTGCGGGTGCATGATCACCACGTCAGCGTGACCCACGATGGAGTCGAAATCGAAACCCACGAGACGGAAGACCCGCTGGCCTTCGTCGAAGAATTCAAGGCGCGCTATAACGTGCCGACCATTGCTGGTTTGCCACGCTTCAATGGCGGCCTGGTGGGTTACTTCGGTTATGACTGCGTGCGCTATGTCGAGAAACGCCTGGGCAAGTGCCCGAACCCGGACCCGCTGGGCGTGCCGGATATCCTGCTGATGGTCTCGGATGCGGTGGTGGTTTTCGACAACCTGGCTGGCAAGATGCACGCCATTGTCCTGGCTGATCCAGCTCAGGAAGGTGCATTCGAGCAGGGACAGGCACGGCTGCAGGAGTTGCTGGAGCAACTGCGCCAGCCAATCACTCCGCGCCGTGGCCTGGACTTCAGCAAGCAGCAAGCGGCGGACCCGGTGTTCCGCTCCAGCTTCACCCAGGACGATTACGAAAAAGCCGTCGACACCATCAAGGAATACATCCTCGCTGGTGATTGCATGCAGGTCGTACCTTCCCAGCGCATGTCGATCGACTTCAAGGCGGCACCGATTGATCTGTACCGGGCACTGCGCTGCTTCAACCCGACGCCCTACATGTACTTCTTCAACTTCGGTGATTTCCACGTCGTTGGCAGTTCGCCGGAAGTGTTGGTGCGGGTCGAAGACAACCTGATCACCGTGCGCCCGATCGCCGGCACCCGTCCACGGGGCGCCAACGAAGAAGCGGACCTGGCGCTGGAGCAAGACCTGCTGTCCGACGACAAGGAAATCGCCGAGCACTTGATGCTCATCGACCTGGGACGTAATGACACCGGTCGCGTATCGGAAATCGGCTCGGTGAAACTCACCGAGAAGATGGTCATCGAGCGTTACTCCAACGTGATGCATATCGTTTCCAACGTCACCGGGCAATTGAAAGCCGGGCTGACCGCGATGGACGCGCTGCGGGCAATTCTGCCGGCTGGCACCTTGTCGGGTGCACCGAAGATTCGTGCGATGGAAATCATCGACGAGCTGGAACCGGTCAAACGCGGAGTCTACGGTGGAGCGGTGGGTTATTTTGCCTGGAACGGTAACATGGACACCGCCATCGCGATCCGCACGGCGGTGATCAAGAATGGCGAGCTCCACGTGCAGGCCGGTGGCGGGATCGTTGCCGACTCGGTGCCGGCCCTGGAATGGGAAGAAACATT
Organism: Pseudomonas sp. ES3-33; assembly: GCF_000952175.1. NCBI lineage: Bacteria > Pseudomonadati > Pseudomonadota > Gammaproteobacteria > Pseudomonadales > Pseudomonadaceae > Pseudomonas > Pseudomonas sp. ES3-33. Next base: position 297,441 of record NZ_JZRI01000074.1, read on the forward strand.
GAACAAGCGACGCGCCATGTTCCGCGCGGTGGCGCTGGCCGAGCAAACCCCGGACGCATGAGTTGACACAAAGGGGGGCACCCCCAAAAAAAGCGGCGCCTGTGAGGGCGCCGTTTTTTTTCACCTGTCGATCAGCCGATCAGAAGTCCAGCGCTACACCCAGATTTACGCCTTGTTGGGTAAAGTCGTCATCCTTGCGAATGATGTAGCTCGCGCGCAGTGCGAGGTCTTTGGTGAGGTTGTGACTCACCCCCAGGTTCACCCGGTTCAAATGACTCTGCGGGGTATAGCCTTGCAGGGTGAAATCATTGGCCGGCAAGCTATTGAGGGCGATGTTGATCTTCTGCACATCGTCCTCGTACTCGCGCTCGTAGGCATACTCACCAAACACCCGGGTTTGCGAGGTGATCTGGTACTTGCCTTGCAGGCCAACGCCCAGGCGTTTCGAGTTACGGGTCTGGTCATCAAAACTCAACGCGGTTGCGCGATTGCTATTCTCCGAGTACCCGTCGACTTCCACCTTGGCGTAATCGGCGCTGACAAACGGTGACAGGTGCCACTCGCTGCCTGGTTGGGCAATGTCGTAGCCAATGCGCGTGCTGAATGCCCACAAATGCCCGTCAGTATCGCCTTTCTCGGCACCTTCGCTGGCGCCCAGGTCGAACTTGCGCTTGAGATTGTCGTAGTCCAGCTTTCCAGCTGTCAGCGCAGCATCCGCCCACCAGCGGTTCTGCTGGAACTGGGCAAATGCTGTAGCCAGGTAGCTATTGAGCTTGTAGTCCGAGTCGTTATTGCCGGCATCCAGGTTCTGCCGGTAGAAACCTGCGGCGACACCTACGCGCCAGGCGTCGTTGAGCCGGTAGCTGCCGCCCACATTCAGGTTGTAACCGCTGCCGTCGGCGCTGGCGCCGCTGCTCTGGCCGTCGAGGTCAAGATGCTGGCCGCCCCCGGCAACAATGGCTCGCCATTGCCCGACCGCTTGCCAGTCTTCCCAGTCCGATTGCCATTGGCTGCGCAGTTCGTCCTGATGCGCGCGCAAGGTGGCGTGGGCCATTTCCGGCAGCAGCGTCAGCTCCCATGGCGCGGCGAGCAGGGAATAGGCGTAATCGGCGATCAGCTTTTGCCCGGCTTCGGTCGGATGGACCCCATCGTTGTAGATCAGCTTGGTCGGGTCTGGCGTGGCACTGTTGATGCCATAGGTAGCGTTTTCCGTGCAGCCATTGCCACTGAAGCAGGTTGCCGTCAGGTTCTGGTCAGTCGCCAGGCCGAAACGTCCCGGATCTGCAAAGCTCTCCTGCAGCAGCAGGGGAATGTTCAGCGGGATGATTTCGGCGTTGATGCCCTGCAGGCGCTGCACCAGCTGCAGGTTGAACTGATTGCTGAGCTGGGTGGCGGCCGTTTGCAGGCCGGTGCCATTGATGGCCGGCGTCAGGCCGATGTCCGGCAGCAACCAGACCATCACGTATTTCGCGCCGGCGGTCTGCAGCACTTGCACGCTGTCGGCCAGGCGGTCTGCGGCAGCGTTCGCCTGGGCGGGGCTGAGGATGCGCCCCTGAAGGAAGTCGTTACCACCTCCCGAGAGGTAGTACAGCGCGTTTGGGTCGGCCTGGAAATTGTTCGACGGCAGATAACCGACCCGGGTGCGCTCCCCTGTAGCGGACTGGGTGGTGATCGAGTCAAGGATCTGGTCGGTGCGGTAGCCGCCGACCGCCCAGTTGTTACCATCCGCCAAACCCTGGTTGGCCCGCACGGCCGAAGTCGACGCTGCGGTTTCGTCGGCAGAGAACCCGAGTCGGCCACCCAGCAATTGGGTAGAGTTGAGCGAGCGCGACTCGCCGCTGCCATCCTGATAAACCGGCCCCGTCCGGTTGGTGTAGCGCTGGGTCGCACCTGCCGGCCCGCCTGAATCGGTAAAGGTCCCGGCATCGTTGAGGCTGTCGCCGAACACGACAAAATTGGAGTATGGGTTTGGAGCGGCGATCGCTTGGGTGCAGGCCATTGCGAGCAAGCATCCGGCGAGCGGTACAAACAGCGTCTGTTTGATCATGAGCAAATCCGTTTATTTATTGTTGTAGTGAACGAAACGACAGTACCAAAAAAAACCGGCCTTTCGCCATCCGTCGCGATCCCTTCTAATGATTCGCCTGCGGGCGTCACCGCGATATTGCACGCTCCGCCCAGCTAAGTTACTGTGCCAAGACGTATGAATGAGACCTTCCCCGTGTTGATCATCAGCAAACTCCTGGATCAAGTCATCAAGGCACACGCCCGCTGGCGTTGGCGCGCCTGAATTCTTTGCCGGCCTCGCCGGACCTGTACCGATTTACCTTCGTTGCCCGTTTTACCTGCCGCTTTGCTGGCGCCACTCCAGCACCCGACAAAGCGCAGCGCCCTGCGGGTAATCATCTGAAGGTCATGTTCAAAAATCAGTGAATTCAAGAGGTTCCCAGCGCCATGTTGCTGATGATCGATAACTACGACTCCTTTACCTACAACGTTGTGCAGTACCTTGGTGAGCTCGGCTCCCAGGTCAAAGTCGTGCGCAACGATGAGCTCACCATTGCCGAAATCGAAGCCCTCAACCCTGAGCGCATCGTGGTGTCCCCCGGTCCTTGCACACCGACCGAAGCCGGCATTTCCATCGAAGCCATCAAGCATTTCGCCGGCAAGCTGCCGATCCTGGGCGTGTGCCTCGGGCATCAATCCATCGGCCAGGCCTTTGGTGGTGACGTGGTTCGCGCGCGCCAGGTCATGCACGGTAAGACTAGCCCGGTATTCCACGAGGACAAGGGCGTATTCGCCGGCCTGAATCGACCGCTGACGGTCACTCGTTATCACTCGCTGATCGTCAAGCGCGAAACCCTCCCCGACTGTCTGGAGCTGACGGCCTGGACTCAGCTGGAAGATGGCTCGGTCGACGAAATCATGGGCTTGCGCCACAAGACGCTGAACATCGAGGGGGTGCAGTTTCACCCCGAGTCGATCCTCACCGAGCAGGGCCACGAACTGTTCGCCAACTTCCTCAAACAAACCGGCGGCACGCGCTAAGGACTTTCCATGGATATCAAGACAGCCCTGAGTCGTATCGTCGGCCAACTCGACCTGAGCACGGACGAGATGCGCGATGTGATGCGCGAAATCATGACCGGACAATGCACGGATGCGCAGATCGGCGCATTCATGATGGCCATGCGCATGAAAAGTGAGAGCATCGACGAGATCGTCGGCGCGGTGTCGGCCATGCGCGAGCTGGCGGACAAGGTCGAACTCAAGACCCTTGACGGTGTGGTCGACGTGGTGGGTACCGGCGGTGACGGTGCCAACATCTTTAACGTGTCGACCGCGTCTTCGTTTGTAGTCGCGGCCGCCGGCTGCACCGTCGCCAAGCACGGTAACCGTGCGGTGTCTGGCAAAAGCGGCAGCGCGGACCTGCTGGAGGCTGCTGGCATCTACTTGAACCTGACGCCGGTCCAGGTGGCGCGCTGCATCGATAACGTCGGCATCGGCTTCATGTTTGCCCAGACCCACCACAGTGCCATGAAGCACGCCGCCGGCCCGCGCCGCGAGCTGGGCTTGCGCACGATGTTCAACATGCTCGGCCCGCTTACGAATCCGGCCGGTGTCAAACATCAGGTAGTGGGTGTGTTCAGCCAAGCGTTGTGCCGTCCCTTGGCCGAAGTCTTGCAGCGGCTTGGCAGCAAGCACGTGCTGGTGGTGCATTCCAAGGATGGCCTGGATGAATTCAGTCTTGCCGCGCCGACTTTCGTTGCGGAATTGAAGAACGACCAGATCACAGAGTATTGGGTAGAGCCTGAAGACCTGGGCATGAAGAGCCAGAGCCTGCACGGCCTGGCTGTCGAGAGTCCGGCGGCATCGCTGGAGCTGATTCGCGATGCCCTGGGCAAGCGCAAGACCGAGAACGGTCAGAAAGCGGCCGAGATGATTGTGCTCAACGCCGGTGCGGCGTTGTACGCCGCCGACCATGCCACCAGTTTGAAAGAGGGCGTTGCCCTGGCGCACGATGCGCTGCACACAGGTCTTGCTCGGGAAAAGCTTGAGGAGCTGGGTGCATTTACCGCGGTATTCAGAGTGGAGAATGAAGGATGAGTGTACCGACGGTTCTGGAAAACATTCTGGCGCGTAAAGTCCAGGAAGTCGCCGAGCGCAGTGCTCGTGTGAGTCTGGCCGAGCTGGAAAGCCTGGCCAAGGCGGCCGATGCCCCCCGTGGTTTTGCCAACGCATTGATCGCCCAGGCCAAGTCGAAGCAGCCTGCCGTCATCGCTGAAATCAAGAAAGCCTCACCCAGCAAAGGTGTGATCCGCGAGCACTTCGTACCTGCCGATATCGCCAGAAGTTACGAAAAGGGCGGCGCCACCTGCCTGTCGGTACTCACTGATATCGATTACTTCCAGGGTGCCGACGCTTACCTGCAGCAGGCGCGAGCGGCGTGCAAACTGCCGGTGATCCGCAAGGACTTCATGATCGATCCTTACCAGATCGTCGAAGCCCGGGCATTGGGCGCCGACTGTGTGCTGTTGATCGTTTCCGCCCTGGACGACGTGAAAATGGCCGAGCTGGCGTCTGTCGCCAAAGGTGTTGGCCTGGACGTGCTGGTGGAAGTTCACGATGGAGACGAGCTGGAGCGGGCCTTGAAAACCCTCGACACTCCGCTGGTGGGCATCAACAACCGCAACCTGCATACCTTCGACGTGAGCCTGGAGATTACCCTGGATCTGTTGCCGCGAATTCCGCGGGATCGTTTGGTGATTACCGAAAGCGGCATTCTCAACCGTGCCGATGTGGAGCTGATGGAAATCAGCGACGTCTACGCGTTCCTCGTGGGTGAAGCGTTCATGCGCGCGGAAAGCCCGGGTACTGAACTGCAGCGTCTGTTTTTCCCCGAGCGTGGTACTGCAGTCAGCGGTTCTACCCTCGACTGAGTGCATTTTCGTAGGCAACCCAATCCCTGTGGGAGCGGGCTTGCCCGCGAAGAGGCCATCAAGAACCCCACAGATGTCATGTCTTGCTGAGTCATCCATGCCCCAGCCAATCTCTCATTCTGTAGAAGCCGGCTTGCTCGCCGAACAGGAACTGCTTGCGCAGGTCTGCACCGGTGAATCGGAATTCGGCCTGCTGTTCTGGCAGCCCAATGATCAGGCGCTGGTCATGCCGCGTCGTCTCAATCGCCTGCCTCAGTTCGAATCCGCCTGCGAAGTTTCCGCTGCCGCCGGTTGGCCAGTCTTGTTGCGTGAAACCGGCGGCGAGCCCGTGCCGCAGTCCGCTGCCACGATCAACATTGCGTTGGTTTATGCTCCACCGCGCAGCGAGGGTGACCAGAATCGTATCGAAACAGCCTATCGCCGCCTCTGCGATCCTATCTGTCAGCTGCTGGATGAGTTGGGCGGGGCGTCGTCCATTGGTGAAGTGGAAGGTGCATTCTGTGATGGTCGCTTCAACGTCAACCTGGACGGTCGGAAAATGGTTGGCACCGCTCAACGCTGGCGGCAAAGCAAGGGTGGTACGCGGCCGGTCGGCCTGGTGCATGGGGCCTTGCTGCTCGATAACCAGCGCGAATCCATGGTGGCTGCGGTCAATCGTTTTAATCAAGCCTGTGGCCTGGAGCAGCGAGTACGCGCCGAAAGCCACATTGCGTTGCATGAGAAATTCGCCGCACCGCAAGCGTTGATGCGACTGGACCAACTCTACCGGCAAATGCTCAAGCAGATGTTCGGCGGTTAACGCGTGCCGAAGATCACCATGGTCTTGCCTTTGACGTTTACCAGGTTGCGCTCTTCCAGATCCTTGAGCACGCGACCGACCATCTCCCGGGAACACCCGACAATCCGCCCGATTTCCTGGCGGGTCACCTTGATCTGCATCCCGTCGGGATGAGTCATGGCGTCGGGTTGCTTGCACAGTTCCAGCAGGCAGCGCGCGACGCGGCCCGTCACGTCGAAGAAGGCCAGGTCACCGACTTTGCGGGTGGTATTGCGCAGGCGCTGGGCGATCTGTCCGCTGAGCACGTAAAGAATGTCTGGGTCCTGCAGGGATAATTCGCGAAATTTCGCATAGCTGATCTCCGCGACTTCGCATTCAATCTTCGCCCGCACCCAGGCGCTGCGTTGCTGCTCCTGGCCGGCCTGTTCGAACAGGCCCAGCTCACCGAAAAAGTCCCCGGAGTTCAGGTACGCGATGATCATCTCGCGGCCATCATCGTCTTCGATCAGGATCGTGACCGAGCCCTTGATGATGAAGAACAGGGTGTCGGAGCGGTCGCCGGCACAAATGATGTTGCTCTTGGCCTGATACCGACGGCGCTGGCAATGCATGAGCAGCTTGTCGAGGTTCTTGATCTTGGGGGTGGGGGCAATAGCAACCATGGTTGTATCCCGAAAAGACTGCGCAGTAAGTTGGATTTATTTGCACGAGCTGACGACAGTTCAGGCCGCGATCGGACGATCTTGTTGTTCGCTTCAGGTCTGGCAAGGCGCCAGCGATTTGGCGCCAGCATAACAGACACTTTCTGCAGTTTTCGAGATTTTGCCTGGGGCGAGCGGTTATGTCCTGCACAGGTGAACCCTGTCAACCACGGGCCCTGTGCTAAGCTGGCGACCCTTTTTTATGTAGTGGAGTCTGGGCGATGAAGGCACGCATCCAATGGGCTGGCGAAGCCATGTTCCTCGGCGAATCCGGCAGCGGTCATGTCGTGGTCATGGACGGTCCTCCCGATGCCGGCGGCCGTAATCTGGGTGTCCGGCCGATGGAAATGCTCCTTCTGGGCGTCGGCGGTTGCAGCAATTTCGACGTCGTCAGCATTCTCAAGAAGTCGCGCCAGGCTGTCGAAAGCTGCGAAGCCTTCCTCGAGGCCGAGCGCGCGAATGAAGATCCAAAGGTATTCACCAAGATCCACATGCATTTCGTGGTCAAGGGCCGCGGGCTCAAAGAGGCTCAGGTCAAGCGTGCCATCGAGCTGTCAGCGGAGAAATATTGCTCGGCTTCGATCATGCTTGGGGCGGCGGGCGTGGCCATCACCCACGACTACGAAATCATCGAACTCGGTTGAATCGACATTCAACTATCATAAATGCAGTGCAGACTCTGGCGATCCCAAGCTGACGTCTGCATAATGCGCCACTTTTTTCAGGGTCGTGGACCGTCTGCCGTCAGGCCACTCACCCGAACAGACAACCAAAATCGCCATCGCGAAGAGGTGTTAACCGTCCTACGCAGCTGCGTTGTTCGCATCTGACGGGCATGCTTGATCACGCGGCCCGGGCCGCAATACATAGAGAGTTTTTAACGGTGAAAAGCAAACTCAAGCTCCACGGGTTCAATAACCTGACAAAGACCTTGAGCTTCAACATCTATGACATCTGCTACGCGGAAACCCCGCAAGACCAACAGGCTTACGTCGAGTACATCAATAAAGAGTACAACGCCAAGCGCCTGACGCAGATCCTCACTGAAGTTGTCGATATCATTGGTGCCAACATCCTGAACATTGCCAGTCAGGACTATGAACCCCAGGGTGCCAGCGTCACGATTCTGATCTCGGAAGAGCCGGTCACCCCGACCGACAGCCAGATCGAAGAGTCTCCGGGGCCGTTGCCTGAAATTATCCTGGCCCACCTCGACAAGAGCCACATCACGGTGCACACCTACCCGGAAATCCATCCGGATGACGGTATTGCAACGTTCCGTGTAGACATTGACGTATCGACCTGTGGCGTCATTTCACCGCTTAAAGCGCTCAATTTCCTGATTCACCAGTTCGATTCGGACATCGTAACCGTGGATTATCGTGTGCGCGGTTTCACCCGTGACGTTGAGGGCAAGAAGCACTTCATCGACCACGAGATCAACTCGATCCAGAACTACCTCTCCGAAGACACCCGCGCCAGTTACCAGATGACCGACGTGAACGTGTACCAGGAAAACCTGTTCCACACCAAAATGCTGTTGAAGAACTTCGAACTGGATAACTACCTGTTCGGCGATGCCACCAACAGCCTGTCCTCTGAGCAACGCGCCCGGGTGACCGACCGTGTGAAGCACGAAATGCTGGAAATCTTCTACGCGCGCAACATGCCGACCTAAGATTTACGGGTACAAAAAAGGCGACTTCCTCACGGTAGTCGCCTTTTTTATGGTTTCCGCACACCTCTGGCTGATGCAGCGCTCTTGTGGGAGCAAGGCTTGCCCGCGATGGCGATCCGGAGAATGCCATCGCGGGCAAGCCTTGCTCCCACCGATCAGATCAGATCAGATCAGATCAGATCCGGTAGGTGCTCTTGGTCATCACCTTGGCCAACAAGCTCATCCCGAACTTCACCGGCGCCGGAAAACGAAACCCGCCCGCATCCAGCGCGCTTTCCGCGTGGTGTTCTTCATCAGTGCGCATCTGCTGCAATATCGCCCGGGACTTTTCGTCCTCGGCCGGCAACTGCTCAAGGTGTTCGTTCAGGTGTTTGCACACCTGGTGTTCGGTGGCGGCAACGAAGCCCAGGCTAACCTTGTCGCTGATCAAACCGGCCACTGCGCCAATACCGAACGACATGCCGTAGAACAGCGGGTTGAGAATGCTGGTGTGGCTCCCCAACTGGTGGATGCGTTGTTCGCACCAGACCAGGTGATCGATCTCTTCTTCTGCAGCATGTTCCATGGCAGCGCGCACGTGCGGCAGCTTGGCGGTCAGGGCCTGGCCTTGGTACAGCGCCTGGGCGCAGACTTCGCCGGTATGGTTGATGCGCATCAGGCCGGCGACATGCCGGGTGTCTTCGTCGCTCATCTGCACATCCGGTTGCACGATAGCGGGCGATGGGCGGTACGGCTGGCCACTGAAGGGCAGCAGGGTACGCATGGCAGCATCGGCTTGCAGCAGTAGACGGTCAATGGGCGAGTAGTGACGTTGGGTAGTCATGCTGACCTCCGGGAAGAATCTCGGCTACCAGTTTAACCGAATCGGCCGGGGAAGGTTTGCGTTGGGTCATTTGCCACGCGGTGATGTTTTATACGCTTATGTAGGAGCTGCCGAAGGCTGCGATCTTTTGATCTTGTTTTTGATACCTAGAAGATCAAAAGATCGTCCGAACGCGGCCCGAGCCTTCGGCAGCTCCTACACACAGGTCGCGGTATGTCTTAGCCCGGCGGCCAGGTCATCTGCCGTTGACCCAGTACGTGCATATGGATGTGATAGACGGTCTGCCCGCCATCTTCATTGCAGTTCATCACGACACGAAAACCCTTCTCGCAACCCAGTTCCAGTGCCAGGCGCTGGGCGGTGAAGAGGATGTGCCCGGCCAGCGTTTTGTCTTCCTCGGTGAGGTCGTTGAGGGTGCGCACCGGCTTTTTCGGGATCACCAGGAAATGCACCGGTGCCTGTGGCGCGATGTCGTGGAAGGCCAGAACCTGGTCGTCTTCGTAAATGATCCTGGCCGGGATCTCCCGGTTGATGATCTTGGTGAACAGAGTATCCACAGCTGTTTTCTCCGTTGTTTGGTCTGGCCTGAGTGTACCCACGGAGCTGGCCCGGGCCCAGGGTTTTACCTTGCAGGGTATCAGCGCGGGCAATAGGCCTTGTTGACCATGCCCGCGATTGTCCGGTTGAGCCAGCGTGAACCCAGGCGCGGCAGGAACGCCCGCCAGCGGTTGCGTCGCCCCGGGATGATGATCGCGCGATTTTTTTCCAGGGCGCGAACGGTATAGAGCGCGACTTCTTCGGGGCTCATTGTCAGCCGGGTGTTGTTCAGCTTGTCGGTGTTCAGTTGGGCCGTGCGGAAAAATCCGGTACGGGTAGGGCCAGGGCAAAGCACCGAAACCTTGATCGCACACTTCTTCAGTTCTACGCGCAACCCTTCGGAGAAATTCAGTACGTAGGCTTTGCTGGCGTAATAGGTGCTCATCCAGGGACCTGGGTGGAAGGCTGCGACCGATGCCACGTTGAGGATTTGCCCGCCACCGTGCAGCGCCATGCTATTGCCGATGGCATGACACAGGCGAGTCATCGCCAGGATGTTCACTTCGATCAGGTCCTGCTCGGTCATCCAGTCCTGTGCGAGGAACGGGCCGCAGGTGCCAATACCGGCGCAGTTCACCAGCAGGTCGATCTGCCGGTCGCCTTCTTCAAGCTCCAGCAGGAAACCGGACAGCCGCAAGGGTTCGCCCAGGTCGCAGGCGCGAAAAAGCACCTCCACGCCAAAACGTTGAGTCAGTTCAATGGCAATGCTTTCCAGCTGATCACGCTGTCGGGCCACCAGGAGCAGGCTACGGCCGCGCCGGGCCAGCGCTTCGGCCATCGCCAGGCCGATACCGCTGGAGGCACCAGTGATCAGAGCGTAACGGGTCATGCAGTTCTCCATCGCAACAGCTCCGCGCCCGCGACGCAGGTGTCACCGGCGGGGAGTGCTGTTCATTCTTTCGCAGAGTCTACAGGTGGCTGGGCTTCTTCGGCTGCATCGTCAGCTGAATTCGGCACCAGCTCTGTTTCCACCGCGGTTTGATCTTCGATCTCGGAAGGGCTGATGGAGTCACTTTCATAAGCGCTTTGGGTCGCGTTCTGGTATTCATCCTGAATGGCCGAGAGGCCACCGGCCAGGCCGCCAATGAAAACCAGGGCAATAAATACCACCCACAAGCAAGACAGGACTTTGACAGCGTTGCTGTTGGGAGGAGGCGGAGCACCATAGCGGTTGGCGACACTGTTGCCCGGCATGATCATCATGACAAAAGGAAAAAAGCTGCCAACAAAAGGCACCAGGTTCAATAGCCACAGCCAGCCCGACCAACCAATGTCATGCAGGCGCTGGACGCTGAACTGAATGCTCACGAACCCGAGCGCGGCGATCAGGATGAAAGCCAGCAGGCCGGCGAGAATCAGGCCGCCGCTCGAGTCCGAACTCAAGACGGCCAGGCCCATGAGCGCCAATACGCTGCCCAGGCCAAGTGTCACCAACGTCAGGACCATCGTCCAGGCGAGAAAGCGCAAGCGACCGATACGACCCTGGAAGCTGAACGGTTTGAGTGGGGCGAACCCCGTCACCGTTTCACCAACTGCTGCGTGCGGGGGCGCGTAAGGCGATTGCGGATCCTGGACGAAGGCTGCCACAGGGGCGGGTTCAGGGACGTCAGACAGGCTCAGCTCGATCGAAGGTTCACTTTCGATCCGTGCATCAATGCCGGTTTTTGCCAGTGCCTGAAGATAGGTCTGGGCATCGGAGTGCGACAGGTCGCGTTTGAGCGCAACCGGCCGGCCGCTGAATAGCCGTTCGATGGCAGCCACATCGCTCTTGAACAGCTCGGCAAGGTTGAGCTTGGCGGTGGTGATGTCAACGCCTGACAGCAGAGCTCCGTCGAACATGATCTTGAAACGGTTTTCGCTCATTGCGAGGCATCCTTGTCGCGAGTGGTCATTGAGGAGGCGGGTAGGGGCTCAGCGCGGCCAGCGTTTGGGCAGCGTCGAGGCCAGTTCCAGCGCCTTGCGGTATTCGGCATCAAGGCGTGCCACCAGTTCATCCACGCTTGGCAGGTCGTCGATTTCACCAACGCCCTGGCCCGCGGACCACACCGTCTTCCACGCCTTGGCTTCGTCGCTGATCGGCTTCAGTTTGGCACCGAAGTTCACTTCGCCCTTCCCTTGCAAAGCCGCGGTATCGAATCCGGCCGCTTCCAGGCTCTGGCGCATGAAACTGGCCGGCACACCCGACACGGCTGGAGTATGGACGATATCCGCCGCCCGGGAGTCCAGCAGCATTTGTTTATAGGCTTCAGGCGCATGGCTTTCGGTCGTACCGATAAACCGTGTACCGAAATAGGCGAGATCAGCCCCCAGCAGTTGCGCGGCGAGGATCTCGTGGCCGTGGTTCAGGCAGCCAGCCAGTAGCAGCGTCTTGTCGAAGAATTGACGGATCTCGGCAATGAGCGAGAACGGGCTCCATGTTCCGGCATGGCCCCCGGCGCCGGCCGCTACCGCGATCAGGCCATCCACCCCAGCCTCGGCAGCTTTCTCGGCATGGCGACGAGTCGTCACGTCGTGAAACACCAGGCCGCCATAGCTGTGAACCGCGTCTACCAACTCCTTGACTGCGCCCAGGCTGGTAATCACGATCGGCACTTTATGCTCGACGCAAATGTGCAGATCCGCCTGCAGTCTGGGGTTGCTGTTGTGGACGATGAGATTTACTGCGTAAGGCGCCGGGTTGTCCAGAACCGCCAGACCCGCTTCGATCTCTTCCAGCCACGCCTTGAAGCCGCTGCTTTCGCGCTGGTTCAGTGCTGGAAAACTGCCAACCACGCCATTTCTGCAGCAGGCCAGCACCAGTTGCGGGTTGGAGATCAGGAACATCGGCGCCGCCACTACAGGCAGGCGCAGACGTTGTTCGAGCAAAGCGGGCAGCGACATTGGAAGTACCCCGGTGAGTTGTGTCTGTTGAGTTTAGAACGGCCGAACCACGACCAGAATTACGATAGCCAGCAATAACAGAACCGGCACTTCATTGAACCAGCGAAAGAAGACATGGCTGCGGGTGTTTTCGCCACGGGCAAAACGTTTCACTTGGGCGCCGCACATGTGGTGGTAGCCAATCAGCAACACGACCAGCGTTAGCTTGGCGTGAATCCAGGCGCCCTGGGTGAAGATGCTGGGGTTGAGGTAGATCAGGGCGACACCGAAGACCAGCGTGGCGATCATCGCCGGGCCCATGATGCCGCGGTACAGCTTGCGTTCCATCAGGCTGAAGCGTTCCTTGCTGACGGTGTCCTCGCTTTGCGCGTGATACACGAACAGGCGCGGCAAGTAGAAAAGGCCGGCAAACCAGCAGACCATGCTGACGATATGAAGCGCTTTGAGCCACAGATAAAGCATTTTAGTTATTCCCAGGTTCACGGTAGCCCGAATAGTAGAGGCTTGAGCGCCCGCACGTCACCTTGCCGGTTGTCGCAGAACGATACGGGCCCTATTATCGTCGGCTTTCCAGTGGGTTCGTTGAGGGCAGGTTTATGGTCAAGGTCGGTATCGTCGGCGGCACGGGTTACACCGGTGTCGAACTGCTGCGTCTGTTGGCACAGCATCCGCAAGCTGAAGTGGCAGTGATCACTTCCCGATCCGAGGCCGGTCTGGCCGTGGCTGATATGTATCCCAACCTGCGCGGTCATTACGACGGCCTGGCCTTCAGCGTTCCGGACATCAAGACCCTGGGCGCCTGCGACGTGGTGTTTTTTGCCACGCCCCACGGTGTCGCGCACGCCCTTGCTGGCGAGTTGCTGGCGGCGGGCACCAAGGTCATTGACCTGTCGGCAGACTTCCGCTTGCAGGACGCAGATGAGTGGGCCAAGTGGTACGGCCAGCCTCACGGTGCCCCGCAATTGCTTGAGGAAGCGGTATACGGTCTGCCGGAAGTAAACCGCGAGCAAATCAGCCAGGCGCGCCTGATCGCGGTGCCGGGTTGCTATCCGACCGCTACCCAATTGGGTTTCCTGCCGCTGCTCGAAGCCGGTCTGGCCGACACTTCTCGCCTGATCGCCGACTGCAAGTCCGGTGTCAGCGGAGCCGGTCGTGGGGCTGCAGTCGGTTCGCTGTACTCCGAGACGTCGGAAAGCATGAAGGCTTACGCCGTCAAAGGGCACCGTCATTTGCCGGAAATTCGCCAGGGCCTGCGTCGTGCCTCGGGCAAGGAAGTCGGTCTGACCTTCGTTCCGCACCTGACGCCAATGATTCGCGGTATTCACTCGACGCTGTATGCAACGGTTGTCGATCGCTCCGTCGACCTGCAGGCGCTGTTCGAAAAGCGCTATGCCAACGAACCGTTCGTCGATGTAATGCCCGCTGGCAGCCACCCGGAAACCCGCAGTGTGCGCGGCGCGAATGTCTGCCGAATCGCGGTGCATCGTCCGCAGGATGGTGATCTGGTCGTGGTGTTGTCGGTCATCGACAATCTGGTGAAGGGCGCCTCCGGTCAGGCCGTGCAGAACCTCAATATCCTGTTCGGCCTCGATGAGCGCCTGGGGCTGTCCCACGCAGGCATGCTGCCGTAACGCCTTACCTTGATCGGCAAAAAGGCCCGTTAAGCGGGCCTTTTTGCATTCTGGTCTGACAATAGGTGTGATTGATATACCGTAACAATAGTTGACCAATTTTCTAGGAGAAGCGGATAATGCCCGTCATCACGCATTATGGCGGCGTAACGCCGGGAGATAGTTAGCATGAGCGTCGAATCCTTCACCCCCACGGCTTTGCAATTTACCCACGGTGCTGCGCACAAGGTGAAGAGCCTGGTCGATGAAGAGGGGAATGATCGCTTGAAGCTGCGCGTATTTGTTACGGGCGGCGGTTGTTCAGGTTTTCAGTACGGCTTCACCTTCGATGAAGAAGTGGCCGATGACGACACCATCGTCGAGCGCGAAGGTGTCAGCCTGGTTGTGGACCCTATGAGTTTTCAGTACCTGGCGGGTGCCGAGGTCGACTATCAGGAAGGGCTGGAAGGGTCGCGCTTCGTGATCAAGAATCCGAACGCTTCGACCACCTGTGGTTGCGGTTCTTCGTTCTCGATCTGATCGCACGTCTATTCCAAATCAAGCGCCGCACACTCCCATTGGGTTGTGCGGCGTTTTGCTGTGCGGGATTCGGTGGATGTTCAGGCGGGATAGATGGCGCCAAGCACGCGCAAGCCGCGAGCGCCGGTGACGCTAGGGCGATTGGCTGCGATACCTTCAAGGCAGCAGTGAGCCAGCCAGGCGAAGGCCATGGCCTCGACCCAGTCAGGATCTACGCCATAGGCGCCGGTGCTACTGACTGTTGCGTCGGGCAGCAGGCTGGCCAGGCGTGCCATCAACGCGAGGTTATGCGCGCCTCCTCCGCAGACCAGCAGTTCCCGAGTCGCCGATTGTGCCTGTTGCAGCGACTCGACGATGGTCAATGCCGTGAGCTCCAGCAGCGTTGCCTGCACGTCTTGTGCAGCGAATGCCGTCAGCCGGGACAGATGCTGTGTCAGCCATGGCAGGTTGAACACCTCGCGCCCGGTACTTTTCGGGCCTTGGGTCACGAAGAATGGATCGCTCAGCAAGGCCCGCAATAACGCTGGTTCAACCTTGCCGCTGGCCGCCCACTGGCCATCGCGATCGTAATTATCGCCGCGTTGCTGGTGAATCCAGGCATCCAGCAGCACATTTCCCGGGCCACAATCGAAACCCGATACCGCTTTGCCGGGTTCGATCAGGCTCAGATTACTAAAGCCGCCAACATTCAAGACTGCGCGGTTGCCAGGCTGTTCTTCAAACAGCGCTTCGTGGAAAGCGGGAACCAGCGGCGCACCTTGACCTCCAGCCGCTACGTCACGGCTGCGGAAATCACTGACTACGGTGATGTTGGTCAGCTCGGTGAGCAGGGCAGGGTTGCCGATTTGTACCGTGAAACCCCGCGCCGGTTCGTGCCGAATGGTCTGGCCGTGACTGCCGATCGCGCGGATATTTGGGGGCTGCAGGTTCTGTTTAGCGAGGAGGGTGGCGATGCCCTGCGCCGCAAGCTTGACCCAGTTTTGCTGGGCAATTGCCGAGCGGGCTATTTCGTCGGGGCCACTGGCGCACAATGCCAGCAGCTCACAGCGCAAGGAGTCGGGCATGGGGATGTAGTGGGTGGCGATCAAATTGATCGCCGGGTCCAGCTCCACCAGCGCGATGTCCAGGCCATCCAGGCTGGTTCCAGACATCACGCCTATGTAGAGCGTCATGGCTTAGCGCTTCGAAGCCAGCATGGTGGATTTTTCCTGGTCCATGCGGGCCATCAGCGGCTGGCTCTGGGCCAGGAAGCGTGCGCGTTCGGCCTTGGAGATCGGGTCTGCCATCGCGACTTTCTGGCCCAGGGGATCGACGTGCACGCCATTGACCTGGAATTCGTAGTGCAAATGCGGGCCAGTGGAGAGGCCGGTGGTGCCGATGTAGCCGATGACCTGGCCCTGTTTGACGGAACCGCCGGTCTTCACGCCCTTGGCGAAGCCTTGCATGTGGCCATACAGCGTACGGTAAGTGTTGCCGTGCTGGATGATCACCGTGTTGCCGTAGCCGCCGCGACGACCGGCCAGCAACACCTTGCCGTCACCGGCGGCCTTGATCGGCGTGCCGCGAGGGGCGGCGTAGTCGACACCCTTGTGCGCACGGATCTTGTTCAGGATCGGGTGCTTGCGGCCCATGGAAAACTTGGAGCTGATGCGGGCGAAATCTACCGGTGTACGGATGAATGCCTTGCGCATGCTGTTGCCGTCAGCCGTGTAATAGCTGCTGTTGCCTTGCTTGTTGGTGTAGCGAACAGCGGTATAGGTCTTGCCACGGTTGGTGAAGCGCGCAGAGAGGATAGGGCCATTGCCCACGGCCTTGCCGTTGACGACTTTCTGTTCGTAGATCACATCGAACTCGTCGCCCTGGCGAATATCCTGGGCGAAGTCGACGTCGTAGCCAAATACGCTGGCCATGTCCATGGTCAGGCTGTGGGACAGGCCGGCGCGAGCGGCAGACTGCGACAGCGAGCTGTTGATCACGCCGTGGGCGTAGGCAGAGCGCACACTCGGCTTGGCGGTTACGCGGTTGAAGGCATAGCCCTTGTCGTTCCTGGTCAGGGTGATGGTTTCGAGATCGCTGACCTTGCTGTGCAGCGTGGCCAGCTGGCCGTCCGGGTTCAGTTCGAATTCGAGTTTCTGGCCGCGCTTGAGCTGGCTGAACTGCTTGGCTTGTTTGTCGCTGGCCAGTACATCGTGCACGGAAGTGGCGGGCAGGCCGACTTTCTCGAACAGGGTGGACAGCGTGTCCCCTTTGGCAACTATCACTTCCCGATGGGTTGGGGCTTTCTTTTCTTCAACCACTGGCGTAGGCGCTGGCTCGGCCTGAGCGGTTTCCTGGGGCTGTTCAGCGCTGTTGTCGATCTGTGCGAAAGGCGAAGCGGCGGTTTCATTTGTGGCTTGAACGGCTTCTGCGGCGTCTTGATCTTGTGTCAGTTGTTCAGCAGGGCTTTCCAGTTCAAGGCTCAGGGTTGTCTTTTTGGCTTCTACATCACTGGAAGGGAATACCAGAAGTGCCAGGCTCAGCAGGGCGGCGATACCGCTTGCAGCGAGCAGATGGGTCTTCGGGTAAAGCGGTGGCGCTTTAGACGATTCTTTGGTCATGGGTAATTTTTGACTTTGAAAAAGATGAATTGGAAAAGATGAATGACATGATGAAGATGAAATAACTGTATAAAATATAACCAAATCATCCTTGAAGCAAGTCCGCGGTCACTCTGCCGGCGGATTGGCGTCATTGCGCCGGCCAAACTTTGTATTTGACCCGTGATCTTGTATGGTTGGTTCCCTTTGAATTCGAGCCTTGCGGGTCTGTTATGAAGTCGGTTGAAGAGCAGCTAGCGCTGATCAAACGTGGTGCGGAAGAACTGTTGGTCGAGTCCGAGCTGATCGAAAAGCTCAAGCGTGGCCAACCGCTACGTATTAAGGCCGGCTTCGATCCGACGGCGCCGGATTTGCACCTGGGTCACACGGTGCTTATCAACAAGCTGCGCCAGTTCCAGGAGCTGGGGCATCAGGTGATCTTCCTTATAGGTGACTTCACCGGGATGATCGGCGATCCGAGCGGCAAGAGCGCCACGCGTCCGCCGCTGACGCGCGAGCAGGTTCTCGACAACGCCGAGACCTACAAGACCCAGGTGTTCAAGATCCTCGATCCGGCCAAGACCGAAGTGGCGTTCAACTCCACCTGGATGGATCAGATGGGGCCGGCGGACTTCATTCGCCTGACGTCGCAATACACTGTCGCTCGCATGCTTGAGCGCGATGACTTCGACAAGCGCTATACCACCAACCAGCCAATCGCTATCCATGAGTTCCTGTACCCGCTGGTCCAGGGCTATGACTCCGTTGCCTTGCGCGCAGACGTGGAGTTGGGCGGCACCGATCAGAAGTTCAACCTGCTGATGGGGCGTGAGCTGCAGCGGGGTTATGGGCAGGAGCCTCAGTGCATCCTCACCATGCCGCTGCTGGAAGGTCTGGATGGCGTGAAGAAGATGTCCAAGTCGTTGGGCAACTACGTGGGTATCCAGGAAGCACCGGGTGTGATGTACAGCAAGCTGGTTTCGATTCCTGATGCGCTGATGTGGCGCTACTTCGAATTGCTCAGCTTCCGCTCGATGGATGAGATCAATGCCTTGCGTGCCGACGTCGAAGCGGGCGCTAATCCGCGTGACATCAAGATCAAGCTGGCCGAGGAGATCGTTGCGCGTTTCCACGGCGAAGAAGCGGCGGCCAATGCCCATCGTGCTGCAGGCAACCGGATGAAAGAGGGCGAGTTGCCCGATGACCTGCCTGAAATCGAATTGACCGCAGCTGAAGACATGCCGATCGCAGCCGTCCTTAATAAGGCAGGCCTGGTGAAGAATTCGGCAGTGGCGCGTGACCTGCTCAATTCTGGTGGTGTGCGTATAGATGGTGAAGTGGTTGATCGCACCTTTATATACGTACTGGGCGCAACCCACGTTTGCCAGGCTGGCAAGAAGGCATTTGCGCGCATTACGCTCAAATCCGAGTAAAGCTGAAATAAGCGCTTGACGGCGAATTGTAACGGTCTATAATTCGCCCCACTTCCGGCGCAGTCGAAACGGAAAACTCCTTGGTAAACAATGAGTTACGCAGTTTTGACGGTCAGCTGCTTCAGGTCACCGAAGCGCAAAAGAAGTTGAAAAAGAGGTGTTGACAGCAGCGTGTAACGCTGTAGAATTCGCCTCCCGCTAACGAGAGATCGAAAGCGCAAGTGGTTGAAGTTACTAAGGAAACTTGGAAAACTTCT
>NZ_JZRI01000075.1:0-824 GCF_000952175.1 Pseudomonas sp. ES3-33
AAGGTAATAAGTGGCTTTTACCATTATGGCTCCACCAGTTTCAGTGTCATTTTTACCGAAACGAGTGTTTTCATAAGGTTCAAAAACCACTCCACCATTCATATCTTTTGTTTGACCAAGCCATCTGTAACCTTCAAGAGCCCTAGTGATTGACTTAATAGGACCAGCATATTGAACACTGGTTCTATCCTTATCAAGCTCAACTCGCTCAAAGGTTTCTGCTGATGCTGCGAGCGAAAAAGTTGCAATCAGCGACGCAAATACAAAATTTATAATCCCGACCATATTAAATCTCCATTTTATTGCTAAATTTATCAAAACATCGAACCAAGATGGAATCAAAAAACATCATCCAGCTAGCCTTTTCATTTTTTAAACCATTATTAATAAAAAGTCCCGTCTTCTTGTGCTGACTTTAACTGGCTCTTATATTGACTTTTATTAAACTGTTCAACTTTCTTATAAGTCATCAACTTTTCTGGCTTGCGATATTGGTCAGCACTAGAAAAGGCTTGGAATGTATCAGAGTCAACCATTCTGATGTGCAATTGAAGCTCTCTCGATTCATATCCGTAAAACTCGACAAACCCCGGAATTTCACTTTGGCGTGCAATCATCAAAGCTTCTTTAACCGGCTTATCATAAATGTAGTAAGTAGCTTTTACCATTATAGCCCCACCCGTTTCAGTGTCATTTTTACCGAAACGAGTATTTATATAAGGTTCAAAAACCACTCCACCATTCATGTCTTTTGTCTGACCAAGCCATCTGTAACCTTCAAGAGCCCTAGTGATTGACTTAATAGGACCAGCATATTGAACACT
>NZ_JZRI01000076.1:0-332 GCF_000952175.1 Pseudomonas sp. ES3-33
GGGCCGTCGACGCTCGAGGTACCCGTGAGGACGCTGCCGTTACCGGCAGCGTCCTCACGGGTGGACACCCTTTCGCTGGCATCGGTGAAGCTGTCATCGACCGGGGTGACGCTGATGTTCAGGGTCGAAGTGACATTGCTACCGGAGCCGTCAGTGACGGTGTAGCTGACCACCGGCACGCTGCCGTTGTAGTTGGCGGCTGGAGTAAAGGTGTACGCCCCGTTCGCGCCGATCACCAAGGTGCCGACATTGGCGATGGTCGCCGTGGTGCCAGCGGTGTAGGTGTTCGCACCGATGGTGAAGTTGAGCACGCTGACAGGGCCGTCGACGCT
>NZ_JZRI01000077.1:0-539 GCF_000952175.1 Pseudomonas sp. ES3-33
TCAGCCAGGCGATCAAATGGCTCAATGGCAATTACGAGCAACCGTTGCGCATCGATGACCTGGCCAAGGAAGTAAACCTGAGCGTGTCGACGCTGCATCACCGGTTCAAGGCAATGACCGCGATGAGTCCGCTGCAGTATCAGAAGCAGCTGCGTTTGCAGGAGGCGCGGCGGTTGATGCTGGCCGAAGGGCTGGATGCGTCGGCGGCGGGGTATCGGGTGGGGTATGAGAGCCCGTCGCAGTTCAGCCGGGAATACAGCCGGCTGTTCGGTGCGCCGCCGTTAAGGGATCTGGCGCGGTTGCGGTTGTCGGTGTAATCCAAATAGTGATGGGTGGCCACTGGCCTCATCGCGGGCAAGCCCGCTCCCACAGGTTCTGTGAACACCACAAATCACTGTGGGAGCGGGCTTGCCCGCGATGAGGCCGCAAAGGCCGCCATCGAGTCAGGATCAGGCGCCGAGCACCCGGCACGCCTCGGCAGGCAGGGTTACCGACACCGGGTTGCCGATGCTCAGGCCGAAGCCCTGGCACGGCGTATT
>NZ_JZRI01000078.1:0-111743 GCF_000952175.1 Pseudomonas sp. ES3-33
GCCCCCAAGCAGATCATCTGTGCCGCGATGCGCAAGCTGCTGCATTTCGTTTACGGCGTGCTCAAGTCGGGCCAACCATATGACCCGAAACTTGCGCTTGCTCAGTGAGGTTCAAGACGGTATCTACGGGTATACGCCGAAGGCTGCGATCTTTTGATCTTCGCCAGAAACCAAAAACCCCGAGGCTTTCGCAACGGGGCTTTTGTGTGACAGCTCAACGCTTAGTGATGCTCACGCGTCGCACGGAATTTCACGTCCGGCCAGCGCTCTTCCATCAGCGCCAGGTTGACCCGGGTCGGGGCGAGGTAGGTCAGGTGACCGCCGCCGTCGACCGCGAGGTTTTCCACAGCCTTGACGCGGAATTCCTCCATCTTCTTCTTATCGTCGCAATCGATCCAGCGCGCCGAGTACACGGTGATCGGCTCGTAGGAGCACTCGACCTTGTATTCCTCTTTCAAGCGGCTGGCGACCACGTCGAACTGCAGCACACCCACGGCGCCGAGGATGATGTCGTTGCTGCGCTCGGGGAAGAACACCTGGGTCGCGCCCTCTTCGGCCAGTTGCTGCAAGCCTTGGCGCAGCTGTTTGGATTTCAGCGGATCGCGCAGGCGTACGCGGCGGAACAGCTCCGGGGCGAAGTGCGGGATACCGGTGAAGCCCAGGACTTCGCCTTCGGTGAAGGTGTCGCCGATCTGGATGGTGCCGTGGTTGTGCAGGCCGATGATGTCGCCGGCGAAGGCTTCTTCCAGTTGCTCACGCTCGGAGGAGAAGAACGTCAGCGCGTCGCCGATCCGTACATCCTTGCCGGTGCGCACGTGGCGCATCTTCATGCCCTTTTCGTATTTGCCGGAGCAGATACGCATGAAGGCGATACGGTCGCGGTGTTTGGGGTCCATGTTCGCCTGGATCTTGAACACGAAGCCGGTGAATTTCTCTTCGATCGGTTCCACGGTGCGCTCGTTGGCGACCCGCGCCAGGGGTTTCGGCGCCCAATTGATCACGGCGTCGAGCACATGATCGACACCGAAATTGCCCAGGGCAGTACCGAAGAACACCGGAGTCAGCTGGCCGTCGAGGAATTCCTGTTGGTTGAATTCGTGGCAGGCGCCCTGCACCAGCTCCAGCTGGTCGACGAAGCGGTCGTACTCGTCGCCCAGATGCGCGCGGGCTTCGTCCGAGTCGAGCTTCTCGATGATCTTCACATCGGTACGTTCGTGGCCGTGACCGGCGGTGTAGACGATGATGTAGTCGTCGGCCAGGTGATACACACCCTTGAAGTCGCGGTAGCAACCGATCGGCCAGGTGATCGGCGCAGCCTTGATCTTCAGGACCGCTTCGATTTCGTCGAGCAGTTCGATCGGGTCACGGATGTCGCGGTCGAGTTTGTTGATGAAGCTGACAATCGGCGTGTCCCGCAGACGGCAGACGTCCATCAGCGCGATGGTCCGTGGCTCCACACCCTTACCGCCGTCGAGGACCATCAATGCCGAGTCGACCGCCGTCAGGGTACGGTAGGTATCTTCGGAGAAGTCTTCGTGGCCCGGGGTGTCGAGCAGGTTGACCATGTGGTCGCGATACGGGAACTGCATGACCGACGTGGTAATGGAAATACCCCGTTGTTTTTCCATTTCCATCCAGTCGGAGGTGGCATGGCGGTCGGACTTGCGAGACTTCACCGTGCCGGCAACCGCGATCGCCTTGCCCATCAGCAGGAGCTTCTCGGTGATGGTGGTCTTACCGGCATCGGGGTGGGAAATAATGGCGAAAGTGCGGCGTTTCGCGACTTCGGCGGCCTGTTTGGTCATGGGAAATCGCCTGGCAGGTGATTCAAAAAAGGGCGGCGAGTATAGCTTAAAACGCGCCCCACGGACCACCGCTCGTACCCTCCCCCAAACACCTTCGGCAGCTCCGACGGTGGCTATTTGCTGTTATTTATGGAACCTTTTAAAAGGTGCAGACGTCCACTCCCCTGTTACGGCACTCGTGTCAGGGGCTGATAAATCAGCAAGTTGGCCTGACGAGGCTGCGCTTATGGCTCGATAAGCCGCACGCATTTCCCCTGTAGGAGCGAGCTTGCTCGCGATGGACGTCAACGATAACGCGGGCTATTTGGTTAACCGCGGTGTCGGGACATTTTTCGCGAGCGAGCTCGCTCCTACAGGAAGGCGTGCGGCATGAGCTGCTTCTCGCGAACGTTGCATTGCCCGGCAGCCAGGAATGGCACTGCCACTCGGGACTGCGCTCGCCGACAAAGAAAAAAAGGAGTCCGCCTGTGGCTATTCGCTATGGCAAAGGGCTGATAGGAGGTGCGGTTGTCGTCGCACTCCTGGCCCTGCTGGTCCACTGGATCGGCATCAATACGATCGAACATTACCGCGACGATTTGTTGTTTTACCTGCAAGCCCATTTGATGCTCGTCCTCGCTTCCATGCTGGCCGCCCTTGTTGTGGGCATACCCGCCGGTATCTTCCTCAGTCGCCCAACCATGGTTGG
Organism: Pseudomonas sp. ES3-33; assembly: GCF_000952175.1. Classification (NCBI taxonomy): domain Bacteria; kingdom Pseudomonadati; phylum Pseudomonadota; class Gammaproteobacteria; order Pseudomonadales; family Pseudomonadaceae; genus Pseudomonas; species Pseudomonas sp. ES3-33. The sequence goes on from NZ_JZRI01000078.1 coordinate 2,494, forward strand.
CCGTGCTGAACGCTTCATGCAAATCTTCAACATCGGCAACACCGTGCCGCCCCTGGCCGTACTGGCCATCGCCCTGGGCATCCTTGGCATCGGCAGTGGTCCCGCGATCTTCGCCCTGTTCCTTGCCTCGCTGTTGCCGATCGTGCGCAACACCTATGAAGGCCTGAAAAACGTCCAGGGTTCGCTCAAGGAAGCAGCCGTCGGCATCGGCATGACGCCGACTCAAGTGCTGTGGCGGGTCGAACTGCCAAACGCCGTACCGATCATCATCGGTGGTGTGCGTGTGGCCCTGGCGATCAACGTCGGTACGGCACCGCTGGCCTTCCTGATCGGCGCCAACAGCCTGGGCAGCCTGATTTTCCCTGGCATCGCCCTGAACAATCAGCCGCAACTGCTGCTCGGCGCGGCGTGTACCGCCTTGCTGGCCTTGCTGCTCGATGGTCTGGTGACACTGGCCAGCCGCCTCTGGCTCGAACGCGGCTTGCGCCCGTCTTAAGCCTCGGCAAAGGAATATTTATGAAAGCTCTCCACCTGAAAGGCATGACCTTGATAATGGGCTGTGTCCTGCTGTTCGCAGGATTGGCTCAAGCCGCTGAAAAACCGGTGATTCGCATCGGCGCCCGGGTGTTCACCGAACAGACCCTGCTCGCGGAAATTACTTCCCAGTACCTGCGCACCAAGGGTTACGACACCCAGGTGACGGGCGGTCTGGGCAGCAACCTCGCTCGCAGCGCTCAGGAAAGCGGTCAACTGGACCTGATTTGGGAATACACCGGCGTGTCGCTGGTGGCTTACAACCACATCACTGAAAAGCTCGACAGCGCCCAGTCCTACGCCCGGGTGAAAGAACTGGACGCAAAAAAAGGCCTGGTCTGGCTCACCCCGTCGAAGTTCAGCAACACCTACGCCCTGGCACTGCCGGAAACCACCGCCAAGGCTTATCCGCAGATCAACACCATCAGCGAGCTGAACACGGTGATGCAGGCTGAGGCGAAGACTAACCACCTCGTCGCCCTGGACACCGAGTTTGCCAACCGTTCCGACGGCATGGCCGGCATGGTCGAGCTCTATGGCATGAACCTGACCCGGAAAAACACGCGCCAGATGGATGCCGGGCTGGTCTATACCGCCCTGCGTAATGGCCAGGTGTTCGCCGGCCTGGTCTACACCACCGACGGTCGCTTGAACGCCTTCAAACTCAAGTTGCTGGAAGACGACAAGCACTACTTCCCGGACTACACCGCAGCGCCGGTGGTACGCCAGGCTTACCTCGACGCTCATCCCAAACTCGCGGAAGAAATCAAACCGCTGGCCGAGCTGTTCGATGACGAGACCATGCGTGCTCTGAATGCGCGGGTCGACGTCGGTCACGAAAGCCCATCATCCGTTGCCGCCGATTTTCTGCGCCAGCACCCAATCAACTAAGGAGGAAAAGACATGGAATTTTTGAACGCCTTTTCCCATCTCGACTGGGCCCAGGTGGCGCATCTGACCTGGCAGCACATCACCCTGGTCGGCATTGCCGTGACCCTGGCGATCGTAGCCGGCGTGCCGCTGGGCATCCTGATGACCCGTTTCCCGACACTGGCCGGGCCGCTGCAGGCCAGCGCCACGGTGCTGCTGACGGTGCCGTCGATCGCACTGTTCGGCCTGCTGCTGCCGTTCTACTCGAAATTCGGCCAGGGCCTGGGGCCGATGCCGGCGATCACCGCCGTCTTCCTGTACTCGCTGCTGCCGATCATGCGTAACACCTACCTCGCCCTGACGGGCGTGGAACCTGGCATTCGCGAAGCCGCCCGCGGTATCGGCATGACCTTTGGCCAGCGCCTGCGTATGGTCGAGCTGCCGATTGCAGTGCCGGTGATCCTCGCCGGTGTACGCACCGCCGTGGTCATGAACATCGGTGTCATGACCATCGCCGCCACCATCGGTGCCGGTGGCCTGGGTGTACTCATTCTCGCTTCAATCAGCCGCAGCGATATGTCGATGCTGATCGTCGGCGCCGTGCTGGTCAGTCTCCTGGCCATCTTCGCCGACCTGCTTCTGCAATGGCTGCAACGCACGCTGACTCCAAAAGGACTGCTCAAATGATCGAACTTCAAAACCTCAGCAAGACCTTCCAAAGCAACGGCAAAGATGTGAAAGCCGTGGACTCCGTCAGCCTGACCGTCAATGAAGGCGAAATCTGTGTGTTCCTCGGACCATCGGGCTGCGGCAAAAGCACCACGCTGAAAATGATCAACCGCCTGATCAAGCCCACCTCGGGCAAGATCCTGATCAACGGCGAGGACACCACCGACCTCGACGCCGTGACCCTGCGCCGTAACATCGGCTATGTGATCCAGCAGATCGGTCTGTTCCCGAACATGACCATCGAGGAAAACATCACCATCGTCCCGCGCCTGTTGGGCTGGGACAAACAGAAATGCCACGACCGCGCCCGCGAGTTGATGAGCATGATCAAGCTTGAACCCAAGCAGTATCTCAATCGCTACCCGCGTGAACTGTCGGGCGGCCAGCAGCAGCGGATCGGTGTGATCCGCGCGCTGGCGGCAGATGCGCCATTGCTGTTGATGGACGAACCGTTCGGCGCGGTCGACCCGATCAACCGCGAGATGATCCAGAACGAATTCTTCGAGATGCAACGCGCGCTGAACAAGACCGTGATCATGGTCAGCCACGACATCGACGAAGCGATCAAGCTGGGCGACAAGATTGCGATCTTCCGCGCAGGCAAATTGTTGCAGATCGATCATCCGGACACCTTGCTGGCGCACCCTGCGGATGACTTTGTCAGCAACTTCGTCGGCCAGGACAGCACCCTCAAGCGCCTATTGCTGGTGAAGGCTGAAGACGCGGCGGACAACGCGCCATCGGTCAGCCCGGAAACCCCGGTGGCCGACGCCCTGGAGCTGATGGACGAGCATGACCGCCGTTATGTGGTGGTGACGGATGGTGAGAACAAGGCGCTGGGCTATGTCCGACGTCGTGACCTGCATCGCCAGGCCGGCACGTGCGCGCAATACCTGCGCGAGTTCAACGCCACGGCGGCCTACGACGAGCATTTGCGCATCCTGCTGTCGCGCATGTACGAGTTCAACCGCTCGTGGTTGCCAGTGATGGACGCGGATCGGGTGTTCCTGGGTGAAGTGACCCAGGAGTCGATTGCCGAGTACCTGAGCTCCGGCAAGTCCCGTGGCGGCAAGACCAGCATTGTTTCGCCAGCCGAGACTGCGGTCGCCTGACAAAAAATAACTGTAGGAGCGAGCTTGCTCGCGATGCACTCAATGGCCCCGCGGGTATCAGGTTCCCTGCGTTATCGTTGACGTCCATCGCGAGCAAGCTCGCTCCTACACGTATTCAAATCTCCCTTCTTGGGGAACATCACACTGTCATGCAGGTCGGTTACATCAGTAACTGTCCAGGACCGCACGACGGAAGCGTGCAAAAACGCGACATTTTTTGTTGATCTCGAGCCCCTCACGCCCTAAAGTTCGCGCCGAACGTCCATGCTGGAAACGATCCATCCGGCTCAAGTACTGACGACGAGACAGCAAGGCCAAGGGAAGCACCGCCTCCCGTGGCCTTTTTTGCTTTCGGCGACATGCCTTGGGAAGTAGGCGAACCAAAGTGGGGATACGGAGGACGTTCATTTACACCCATTGACCAAATCAGTTTGCCCTTAGGAGTCTCCAGCATGTCGATCAACGTCGAAGATTATTTCGAGCGCGCCACCTTTGACAAAATGAAGGCGTTCGCCGACAAGCAAGAAACCCCGTTCGTGGTGATCGACACCGCGATGATCAGCCAGGCCTACGATGACCTGCGCGCCGGTTTCGAGTTCGCCAAAGTCTATTACGCGGTAAAAGCCAACCCGGCGGTCGAGATCATCGACCTGTTGAAAGACAAGGGGTCGAGCTTCGACATCGCATCGATCTACGAGCTGGACAAGGTCATGGACCGCGGCGTCAGCGCCGACCGTATCAGCTACGGCAACACCATCAAGAAATCCAAAGACATCCGTTATTTCTACGACAAGGGCGTGCGCCTGTTCTCCACCGACTCCGAAGCCGACTTGCGCAACATTGCCAAGGCTGCACCGGGCTCGAAAGTCTACGTGCGTATTCTCACCGAAGGCTCGACCACGGCTGACTGGCCTTTGTCGCGCAAATTCGGCTGCCAGACCGACATGGCCATGGACCTGCTGATCCTGGCCCGCGACCTCGGCCTGGTGCCTTACGGCATCTCCTTCCACGTCGGGTCGCAACAGCGCGACATCAGCGTATGGGACGCGGCGATCGCCAAGGTCAAAGTGATCTTCGAGCGCCTGAAAGAAGAAGACGGCATTGTGCTCAAGCTGATCAACATGGGCGGTGGCTTCCCGGCCAACTACATCACCCGCACCAACAGCCTGGAAACCTACGCCGAGGAAATCATCCGCTTCCTCAAGGAAGACTTCGGTGACGACCTGCCGGAAATCATCCTGGAGCCGGGCCGTTCGCTGATCGCCAACGCTGGCATCCTGGTCAGCGAAGTGGTGCTGGTTGCGCGCAAATCCCGCACCGCCGTCGAGCGTTGGGTGTACACGGATGTGGGCAAGTTCTCCGGCCTGATCGAAACCATGGACGAAGCCATCAAGTTCCCGATCTGGACCGAGAAGAAAGGCGAGATGGAAGAAGTAGTCATCGCCGGCCCCACCTGCGACAGCGCCGACATCATGTACGAAAACTACAAATACGGCCTGCCACTGAACCTGGCAATCGGTGACCGTATGTACTGGCTGTCGACCGGTGCCTACACCACCAGTTACAGCGCCGTAGAGTTCAATGGCTTCCCGCCGCTGAAATCGTATTACGTGTAAGCGGTAGCCGCGCAAGACAAAAAGCCCATGACACGTCATGGGCTTTTTTGTGCCTTGAAATGCAATCCCTGTAGGAGCTGCCGCAGGCTGCGATCTTTTGATCTTGTTTTTCAAAGGCCAGATCAAAAGATCGCAGCCTGCGGCAGCTCCTACGCAGAATTGCATTGCAGCTACGGTTTCGTCATTGCCAGCCGTTACAGGGGACCGCGTTCCAATTCGGTTTGGCGCTGGGCGTAGTCGGTTGCCAATGCGTGGATTTGCGGATCGGCGGCGCTCGCCAACGCCTGGCTCGCCACCCGCAGGAAATTCAGGTTCCCGCCCGCCAGCGCCTTGCGCAACCAGCCCAGCGCTTCTGCGACATTGCCTTCATCCGCCAGCACCGCGGCATAACTGAACTGCCCGCGAAAATCGCCGCCAACCGCCGAGCGTCGATACCAGTCACGCGCCGCCTTCGGATCAACCGGGCAGTACTGGCCTTCTTCGAGATAACGCCCCAGCAGGTTCATCGATTTCGCGTGGCCAAGCCCGGCGGCACGGCGATACAAATCAAGCGCCTGGCGTTGATCTACCGCCACCCCACGCCCGGTTGCCAGCAGGTTGGCGTAGTTGTACATCGCCCAATCCAGGCCTGCGTCTGCGGCGATCCGATAATGCCCGGCCGCCACTGTGGCGTCCGCAGCGCACCCCCACCCGTGTTCATGGCAGCGACCCAGCATGTTGCGCGCCATCAGGTGGCCGCGTTTCGCCGCGATCTCGAACCAGCGCAGGGCCAGTGGCAAATCCTGCTCGATACCTTGCCCGTCCAGCAGGATCTGCCCGAGCAATGCCTGGGCATCCAGGAGGTTCTCCCGGGCGGCGATCAGGATGGCCTGGGCAGCACGCGCCGGGCTTTCGTCGAGCATGGCCTTGAGCCGTTCACCGTCCAGAACTTCCTCGCGGCGCAATTGAAAAGTCATACCTCGACCCAGCGGCGCAGCAGGTTGTGATAGGTGCCGGTCAGGCGGATCAATGAAGGATGATCGGGCATGTCCTGAGTCAACTGACGGATCGCCCCGTCCATCTCGAACAGCAGCGCGCGCTGGCTGTCCTCGCGCACCAGGCTCTGGGTCCAGAAGAACGAGGCAAAACGTGTCCCGCGGGTAACCGCGTTGACCTTGTGCAGGCTGGTGCCGGGATACAGGACCATATCACCGGCAGGCAATTTCACCCGCTGGGTGCCGAAGGTGTCCTGGATCTCCAGTTCGCCGCCGTCATAGTCCTCGGGCTCGCTGAAGAACAGGGTGGCCGACAAGTCGGTGCGCACACGCTCGATACTGTTCTGCGGCTGGCGCACTGCGTTGTCGATATGAAAGTCGAAACTGCCGCCCGCCGTGTAACAGTTCAGCAACGGCGGGAAGACCTTGTGCGGCAGGGCAGCGGACATGAACAGCGGATTTTTCCACAGCCGTTCCAGCATCGCTGCGCCGATTTCCTTGGCCAGTGGATGGCCTTCCGGCAGCTGCAAATTATGCTTGGCCTTGGCCGATTGGTAGCCCGCCGTGATTTTGCCATCCGCCCAATCCGCCTGCTCCAGGGCCTCCCGGATACGCTGCACTTCTTCTTTCGCGAACACGCCGGGAATGTGCAGCAACATGGAGGCAATACCTGCAGGCAAAGGGATGTCAATGGTATTGATTCTTATTGACTGTGTAAAACCCTCGCGACGAACGAATCAGCAAAAACCGTAAGGTTAAATTGTAAAGAATGTAAATTCAGTGCGAATAGTAATGTTTCGCAATTGATACGAATACCTGTTTACCCTATATTCCGCGACCTCAAATCCTTGGGGAGGGGAATTTCAATGTCACGCCAACAACTACAATCACCTGTCAGTTCACCGCGTTTGCTCGCGTCTGCAATTGGCGTGGCAATCACTGCCGGCTCCGCAGGCCAAATGGTTTTCGCCGCAGAGAAGACCGACGCCAAGGCGCAGGGCAACACGATCTCCCTGGACGCCACCTCGATCAACGCTGAAGCTCAGGAAGCGACCAGCTACAACGTCGAAAAAGCCTCCTCGCCCAAGTACACCGCGCCACTGGTAGACACGCCGCGCTCTGTCACCGTGATTCCGCAACAGGTACTCAAGGACACTGGCGCCCTGAACATGCAGGATGCGTTGCGGACTGTTCCGGGCATCACGTTCGGTGCCGGTGAAGGTGGCAACCCCCAGGGTGACCGCCCATTCATCCGTGGTTTCGATGCCCAGGGCGATACGTACCTGGACGGCGTGCGCGACACCGGCTCGCAAAGCCGCGAGATCTTCGCGGTAGAGTCGATCGAAGTCAGCAAAGGCCCGAACTCGGCCATTGGCGGCCGTGGCGCTGCCGGTGGCAGCATCAACATGGTGAGCAAGAGGGCCCATCTGGGCGATTCCCTCGACGGTGGATTCACCTGGGGTTCGGACCAGACGCAACGCTACACCTTCGACGGCAACTACCAGTTCACCGACACCGCCGCTGGCCGTCTGAACCTGATGAGCCACGAAAGCAACATCGCCGGCCGTGATAGCGTCGATTACGACCGCTGGGGCATCGCGCCGTCCGTGGCTTTCGGCCTGGGTACCGACACCCGCGTCAATCTCGATTACTACCATCTGGAAAGCAACGACACGCCAGACTCGGGCATTCCGTACAGCATTCCGGTTGCCGGTTCTGCCGCGCGCACCAAGTCCAACCCGGACACGCCGGATGACGGTGGCGACAGCAGCAACTTCTACGGCCTGGACGGACGCGACTTCCGCAAGGGCCGCACCGACACCGCGACCATCGCCATCGAGCATGACCTGAACGATGCCCTGACCGTGAAGAACACCCTGCGCCACGGCAGCAGCATGCAGGATTACATCCTGACCCAGCCAGACGACTCCAAGGGCAACGTCAACAATGGCAGCGTCTGGCGTCGTGCCAACACCCGTGTCAGCAACACCGACACCACCACCAACCAGACCGATCTGTTTGGTGACGTGTACATCGCCGGGTTCAAGAACAGCTTCGCCACCGGTATCGAGTTGAGCCACGAGAAGAGTCAGAAGTCCTCGTACAGCGTCGACACCGATACCACTCCAGGCGGCAACCCAGTCACCACCAACTGCAGCCCTGCACTGATTGGCGCGCCAAGCGGCTACAACTGCACCTCGCTGTCGAACCCGAACCCGAGCGATCCGTGGAACGGCGCAATCTCGCGTAACTACGCCGGCACCGACACCTCCAGCACCACCCGCGCACTGTACGTGTTCGACACCCTGGAATTGTCCCAGCAGTGGCTGGTCAACATGGGCCTGCGCTACGACCACTTCGACACCAAGTACAAGACCTACAACGCTGCCGGCGCGACCGTGGTGACCAATGGCAACGCCTCCAAAGGCAAGGACACCAGCGAGTTCATCACCGGTCAGTTCGGCGTGGTCTACAAGCCGGCTGAGAACGGCAGCATCTACGCCTCCTACGCTACGTCAGCGACGCCGCCGGGCAATACCCTGGGCGAAGGTCAGGAAGGCAACCCGCTGGGTGGCACTCCGGATCGCACCGGCAACCTGCTGAGCAGCGACATGGAGCCGGAAACCACCAAGAACTACGAAATCGGTACCAAGTGGGATCTGCTCAATGATCGCCTGTCCCTGACCGCCGATATCTTCCGCACCGAAAAGGACAATGCTCGTGTTCAAGTGGACACCACGTCCTATGAAAACGCCGGCAAGACCCGCGTACAAGGTATCGAACTGTCGGCCAGCGGCAAGATCACTGACAAATGGCAGGTCTTCGCCGGTTACGCCTACATGGACAGCGAGCAAGTCGACGGCGGCCCACTGGGCGCAGCCAACGATGGCAACGAACTGCCTAACACGCCGAAAAACAGCGCCAGCCTCTGGACGACCTACCAGGTCACGCCGAAGCTGACCGTCGGTGGCGGCGCGTTCTACGTCGATGACGTGTTCGGCAGCGTGGCCAACACCACCATGGTTGATGACTATGTTCGCTACGACGCGATGGTTGCCTACAAGCTGACCAAAAACGTCGACCTGCAGCTGAACGTGCAGAACCTGACCGACGAAACCTACTACGACAAAGCCTTCTCGACCCACTTCGCCAACCAGGCGGCGGGCCGTACGGCATTGTTGAGCACCAACTTCCACTTCTGATAAAGGGTGAACTCCACCCATAGCAGGAGCGAGCTCGCTCGCGATGGACGTCAACGATGACGCGGGCAGCCTGATACCCCGTGCTGTTCTCGAGTTTTTCGCGAGCAAGCTCGCTCCTACGGGTAGCGCCGCGCGTTACCGCCTGGCCCCGTTCATCCAGATGAACGGGGCTTTTGTGCGTAATAGACAAGGCATCCCGTCAACCCACGGCATAATGCGCGCCGTGATGATTATTTTCGAACGGACAAGGCGAGCGACGTGTTGAAGAAAACCCTGTTCCAGCTGCACTGGTTTTTCGGCATCAGCGCCGGGCTGGTCCTGGCCCTGATGGGCATCACCGGGGCGACCGTGTCGTTCCAGGATGAAATCCTCAGTGCGCTGAACCCATCGGTGTTGCAGGTCCAGAAGCAGGTCGCCGGCGTCCTGCCGCCTGCCGAACTGGTGGAACGCATCGAAGCGGCCTCCGGCAAGAAAGTCTCGATGCTCAGCGTCGAAACCGACAGCGGCGCAGCGGCCAAGGTGTTCTTCACCCCCAAGCCCGGCGAACGCCGCGGCGAGATGCGCTACTTCGATCCCTACACCGCCGAGTTCATGGGCGATGCCGCCGGCCAGGGCTTTTTCGGCCTGATGCTGCAACTGCACCGCTTCCTCGCCATGGGCGATACCGGCCGGCAGATCACCGGGGCATGCACGCTGATCCTGGTGTTCTTCTGCCTGTCCGGCCTGTACCTGCGCTGGCCCCGCCAGTGGAAAAGCTGGCGCGCCTGGCTGACCCTGGACTGGAAGAAAAAAGGCCGCAGCTTCAACTGGGACCTGCATTCGGTCGCCGGCACCTGGTGCCTGCTGTTCTACCTCCTGGCGGCACTCACCGGCCTGTCATGGTCTTACGAGTGGTACAACAAGGGCCTGACCCGCTTGCTATCCGACTCGCCGCAAAACGAGCGGGTGCGCGGCGGACGCGGTCCTGCACCGAGCGGTCCGGCGCCAACGGGCGACTACGCGGCCATGTGGAGCAGCATCTACAGCGCTGCGGGCCCGGCACTGAGCGCCTACAACATTCGCATGCCGCCTGTGGCCGGCCAACCGGCGACCGTGTTTTACCTGCTGAACACGTCACCCCACGACCGTGCGCTGAACCAGATCACCCTCGACCCGGCCACCGGCATCGTCAAGCGGCATGACCGCTACAGCGACAAGAGCCTCAAGGCGCAGTTGCTGACCAGTATTTATGCCCTGCACGTTGGCAGTTACTTCGGGATTGTCGGTCGGGTGATCCTGACCATCAGCGCCCTGACCATGCCGTTGTTTTTCGTCACCGGCTGGTTGCTGTATCTGGATCGTCGACGCAAGAAAAAGCAGATCAAAGAAGCCCGCAACGGCCTTGCACCGCCGCTGGTCGATGGTCCGGCGTGGCTGATCGGTTTCGCCAGCCAGAGCGGCTTTGCCGAACAACTGGCCTGGCAGACTGCGGGCCAGTTGCAAGCCGCCGGCTTGCCGGTGAACGTGCAGCCGCTGGCCAGTGTCAGCGAGCAGGATTTGCAGGATTCCAGCAACGCGCTGTTCGTAGTCAGTACCTTTGGCGACGGCGAAGCGCCGGACACCGCCCGAGGTTTCGAGCGCAAGGTCCTGGGTCGCGCCATGAGCCTGGACAGCCTGAACTACGCGGTGCTCGGCCTGGGTGATCGCCAGTATCAACACTTCTGCGGATTCGCCCGACGCTTGCACACCTGGCTGGGCGAGCATGGCGGCAAGACGCTGTTCGCCCCGGTGGAAGTCGACAGCGGCGACCCCTACGCCTTGCGTCACTGGCAGCAGCAACTCGGCCAGCTGACCGGACAGGCGCCCCTGGACACCTGGCAAGCACCCAGCTACGACAACTGGACGCTGACCCGCCGCGAACTGATGAACCCGGACAGCAGCGGTTCGCCGGTCTACCTGTTGGGCCTGACCGCCCCCACTGCCAGCGGCTGGCTCGCCGGTGACCTGGTGGAGGTACTGCCGCGTAACTGCTCATGGGCGATCGAGCACTTCCTCGATGGCCTGGGGATAGACGGTCGAGCCACCGTGACCCTCGATGGCCTGGCACAAACCCTGGAGCAGGCCCTGGCCAGTCGCCAACTGCCGCAGAACCGCGCGCATCTGGTCGGCCTGCATGCCCAGTCGCTGGTGGATGCACTGGTGCCGCTGGCCATGCGCGAATACTCCATCGCCTCGATCGCCGCCGACGGCATCCTGGAACTGATCGTGCGTCAGGAAGTGCACCCGGACGGCAGCCTGGGCGTCGGCTCCGGCTGGTTGACCGAGCACGCACCGGTAGGTGGCAGCATCAGCCTACGGGTTCGGCGCAACAGCAGTTTCCACCTGCCAACCGAACCGGTACCGATGATTTTGCTGGGCAACGGCACCGGCCTGGCCGGGCTGCGCAGCTTGCTCAAGGCGCGCATCGCCGATGGCCAGCAGCGGCATTGGCTGCTGTTCGGCGAGCGTAATCGCGAGCACGACTTTCTTTGTCGCGATGAGCTGCAGGAATGGCTGGTTTCGGGGGATCTGGAGCGTCTGGACCTGGCGTTCTCGCGAGACCAGGCGCAGAAGATTTATGTGCAGGACCGGCTGCGCGAGTCGGCCGATCTACTCAAGCAATGGCTGGCCGAAGGCGCCGTGATCTACATCTGCGGCAGCCTGCAGGGCATGGCCTCAGGGGTGGATCACGTACTCAACGAAGTGCTGGGAATTGAACACGTCGACAAGCTGATCGAGCAAGGCCGCTACAGACGCGACGTTTACTGAAACCCAAAATCCCGGGATATCCCCTGTGGGAGCAAAGCTTGCTCGCGATGGCGTCTCCAATCCAGCATTGATGTGACAGCTGGACCGCTATCGCGAGCGAGCTTTGCTCCCACGGTCGGCTCTGCGTGCGCCGCCGATACCCTGTAGGAGCGAGCTTGCTCGCGATGGTCGTTAACGAAGACGCGGGGAAGCTGATGCCCCGCGCTGCCCTCGGTCTTTTCGCGAGCAAGCTCGCTCCTACAGGGGACTGCTATCAGGCCTTGGCGGGCTCGAGTGCCAGTTCGACGGCTTCCGGGCGCTTGAGCAGCGCATAGGCCACCGCCGTCACCAGGCTCCCTGCAACGATCGCCAGCAGATAGAGCAAGGCATGGTTGATCGCATTCGGAATGGCCAGCACGAACAACCCGCCGTGCGGTGCCATGAGCTTGCAGCCGAAGTACATCGACAATGCACCCGTCAGCGCCCCACCAGCGATGCTCGCCGGGATCACCCGCAACGGATCCTTGGCAGCGAAGGGAATCGCGCCTTCGGAAATGAAGCACAGCCCCAACACAAAAGCAGCTTTACCCGCCTCCCGCTCTGACTGGGCGAACTTGCGCCGGGCGATGAAGGTGGCGATGCCCAACCCGATCGGCGGCACCATCCCGGCGGCCATGGTCGCGGCCATCGGTGCGTAACTCTGCGATGCCAGCAGCCCTACCGAGAACGCGTAGGCGGCCTTGTTGATCGGCCCGCCAAGGTCGACGCACATCATGCCGCCGAGCAACACGCCCAGCAAGATCGCGTTGGTGGTGCCCATGCTGTCGAGGAATTGAGTGAGCCCTTCCAGCATCCCGGCAACGGGTTTGCCAACCACATAGATCATCACCAGGCCGGTGAACAAACTGGCGAGCAACGGGATGATCAGGATCGGTTTCAGCGCTTCGAGGCTCTGCGGCAATCGCGCATAACGATTGATCGCCTTGGCGGCATAACCGGCGATGAAACCGGCAATGATCCCGCCGATGAAGCCCGCGCCAAGCGTGCTCGCCAGCATACCGCCGATCATCCCCGGCGCGAGGCCCGGGCGGTCGGCGATCGAGTAGGCGATGTAACCCGCCAGCAACGGCACCATCAGTTTGAATGCGGTATCGCCACCGATCTGCATCAGCGCGGCAGCCAGGGTGCCCTCCTCCTTGAACGCGGTGATGCCGAACACAAACGACAAGGCGATCATCAAGCCGCCTGCCACGACCATCGGCAGCATGAACGACACGCCGGTCAGCAAGTGCTTATAGACGCCCGTCTTCTCCTGCTTGGCGGGGCCTTTGGTTCCACTCGCTGCAGTTTCCTGCGAGCCCTCGGCCAGCGCTTTGTTGAGGGTGGCCTCGGCTTGCTTGAGGGCGATACCCGTGCCGCAGCGGTAGATTTTTTTCCCGGCAAAACGCTCGGTCGCCACCTCGATGTCACAGGCCAACAGCACCACATCGGCCTGGGCAATGGCCTCGGCACTCAGCGGATTGCGCGCGCCGACCGACCCCTGGGTTTCGACTTGCAGGTCGTAGCCCAGGCGCTTGGCCGCTTGCTGCAGGGCTTCGGCGGCCATGAACGTATGGGCGACACCGGTCGGGCAGGCGGTAATCGCCACCAATCTCGGCGTGGTCTGGCCGGTGGGCAGTGCCTGGGCAACGGCTTCGGGGGCCTCGTAAATCTGCGCCTCATCAGCGCCCTTGCGCAGCACCGCCTCCACGTCCTGCAGGGCCTGGGCCGGAGTGCTCTGGAACACGCGCTTGCCGACGAATCTCGACATGTCCACAGGCGCACTGGTCACCAGCAATACCCACTCGGCCGCCTCCAGCGTGGCCGCCGACAATTGCCGCTCAGGGTGCGCCGCATCGGCAACTTCGACACTGGTGCCCCAGCCCTGACGCTGCGCTGCAGCATCCAGCAAACGGGCGCACAGCACACTGGTGACCATGCCGTTCGGGCAGGCCGTAACAATGGCTAACTTCATGACAATCCCTCTTATTGTTCTGTCAGGGGGCGTACGCGCACACCCTGTTCGAGCTGCGCCAATTGCGCGGTGTCGCCAATGCCGAAGCCAATCTGGGTCACCGCCATCGCGGCAATCGCCGTGGCGGTGCGCAGGGTCTGTTCAGGCGTGTCGGCGCTGAGCAAACCGTGGAGCATGCCGGCAAGCAACGAATCACCTGCGCCCACCGTGCTGGCGACGCTGACCTTGGGCGGCGTGGCGTGCATCGCCGAGCCAACGCTGAACCAGTTCACACCTTGCGCGCCATGGGAAATCACTACGTGCTCGATACCTTGCGCGTGCAAGCGACTCGCGACTTCGGCCTGCGCAGCCACCGACACCACTTCGCTATCGAATACCTCGGCCAGTTCTTCGGCGTTGGGCTTGATCAGCCAGGGTCCGGCCTTGAGCGCTGCGCGCAGGGCTTCGCCGCTGGTGTCGAGGGCCACCTTCAGGCCGAGATTCTTCAGACGCTCAATCAGTGCCTGCAACCATGCCGGGCTGACACCCTGGGGCAAACTGCCGGCGACGACGACCGCGTCATGATCGGGTGCGATTTCATCCAGGCGGTCAAGCAACGCCTGCTGCGCCGCGGCGCTGACCAGCGGTCCCGGACCGTTGACGTCGGTGATGCGCCCATCGCTCTCGGCGAGCTTGAGGTTGCTGCGGGTTTCACCCGGAACACGAATGAACGCATCGACAAAGCCGCGCCTGGCGAACAGCGTCTCGAATGCCTGGGGATTGTCTGCACCGAGAAACCCGCTGACCGTCAATTGATGCCCGAGGTCTGCCAGTACTTGCGCCACGTTCACGCCCTTGCCGGCCGCGTGGGTGTGCATCTCGTCACTGCGATTGACCTGGCCGGGTTCAAGGCGGGGCAGCTGGACAGTGAGGTCCAGTGCCGGGTTGAGGGTCAGGGTCAGGATCTTGGCCATTACAGGGCCTCCACTAGTGCGCGTACTTCATTCGCGCTGCCGACGGCCAGGGCCTGGCGGGCAACGGTTTGGGCCTGGGTGAGGCTGAGCTCGCGGATGCGCGCCTTGACCTCGGCGATGCTGCGACCCGAGACGCTCAACTCATCCACGCCGAGGCCGACCAGCACTGGCACCGCCAGTGGATCGGCAGCCAGCTCGCCGCACACACCGACCCATTTGCCATGCGCGTGGGCGGCTCGCACGGTGATGTCGATCAGTTGCAGCACCGCCGGGTGCAAGCCGTCCGCCTGCGCCGACAGGGTCGGATGACCGCGGTCGATGGCCAGGGTGTACTGGGTCAGGTCATTGGTGCCAACGCTGAAGAAGTCGACTTCCTTTGCCAGCACCGGCGCCAGCAAGGCCGCCGACGGCACTTCGATCATGATCCCCAGTTGCAGGTCCGCCACAGGGATTTCCAGGCGCAGGCGCTCGGTCATGTCCCGGGCCTGGCGCCACTCGTCGACGCTACCGACCATGGGAAACATGATGCGCAATGGCCGGTTGTCCGCGGCCCGCAACAAGGCCCGCAATTGCGCTTCCATGACCTTGGGACGTTGCAGGGTCAGGCGAATGCCCCGCACTCCAAGGAAAGGGTTTTCTTCCTTGGCGATCGGCCAGTACGGCAAGGGTTTGTCACCGCCGACATCGAGGGTGCGTACCACCAGCGGGCGACCGGCGAGGCCATCGAGCACGCGGCGATATTCCAGCTCTTGCGTGGCCTCGTCCGGCAGTTGCGGATGAGCCATGAAGATCAGTTCGGTACGCAGCAGGCCAATACCTTCGGCGCCCTGCTCCACGGCACTGGTGACACCCGCACTTTCGCCAATGTTGGCAAACACTTCGACGGCGTGGCCGTCGCTGGTCAGGGCCGGTTGATGCCGTTGCTCGGCGGCGGCCTTGAGCCGTTGTTCGCGGGTATCACGTTCTTCGGTAGCGCGCTGCAAGGTGGCGGCGTCGGCGTCCACGTGCAGGCGACCGCGCTGGCCATCCAGAAGCAATGGCGTACCTGGGGCCAGCAGCAACACGGCCGCGCCCGCACCGACCAGGGCCGGAATGCCCAGGGCCCGGGCGACGATTGCACTGTGTGCCGTAGCGCCGCCGCGTGCAGTGAGAATGCCGGCAACGCGCGCCGGGTCGAGACGTGCCACATCGGAAGGACCGACTTCGTCCATCACCAGGATGTAGGGTTGATCCGGCTCGCTCGGCGTCTCGATGCCACAGAGTTGCGCCAGCACCCGGCGCCCGATGTCCCGCAGGTCGGCTGCGCGTTCGGCGAGCAATGCATCCTGCAAGGCTTCCTGTTGCCGGGCCGCCGCTTCGATCACCGCCATCCACGCAGCTTCCGCGCTTTCCCCCTGCTTGAGTCGGGTGTCGACTTCGTCGGTGAGTTCCGGGTCGTCGAGCATCTCCTGGTGGGTGATGAAAATCTCGCGGATGGCCTTGGCCTTGCTCCGTTCGATCAACCCTTGAATGTCTTGCCGCACCTGGGCCAACGCCAGTTTGAGACGCTCGCGCTCGATGGCGGCCGACTCTCCCCGCAGCGGGTATTCGATGGCTTGCAGCACCTGGATATGCGCCGGGCCGATGGCGATCCCGGGAGCGGCGGCGATCGCCTGAACCAGGCTGCCGGATGCCGGTGCCAGAAGCACCTCGGCGATGTCGGTGAGCACTTCTCGCTGCTGGCTCACGGCGGGCAATGGCTCGACTTCCTCACCAAGGCCCTCTTCGATGGCAGCCAGCAGAGCGGGCAACGCGTCAGCGGCAATTCCCGGCTCGGCGACAAATTCCAGCACCTGACCACGGCGCGCGCCAAGGCTCAGCAGCTTGCTCAAACTCTTCACCGACACCGCGCTGTCCTGGCCATCGACGATGCGGACTCGGATCTCGCCGTCAAAACCCTTGGCCAGTTGAGCGAGGATCTTCGCCGGGCGTGCGTGCAGGCCATGGGCGTTGGCCAGGGCGATCCGTGCGCTTGGCCAGTCGGCAGGCAATTCCCCCCCCAGCACTTCGAGGACTTTGCGGCTGCTCGTTGCACGGCCCAGCTCATGGCCACGCCCTTCGATCAACAACGCGCACAGACGCTCTAGCAGGGCCTGATGCGCCTCGCCGAGGCTGGCCAGACAGAACAGGCCACTCAGCGGCTGGCCGAGGTAGCGCATCGGCTTGTCCGGCGTGACGAAGGCCAGGCCAGGACGCTTGACTGTCTGTTCGCTGTGCAGCCACCACAAACCATCGCCCAGCGGCAGCGCTTCAACCTGCTGCAGTACCGCAGCGAAACCATTACTCACACAATCCGCTTGGCGCAGTAGACGGGCACCGCGCCACACCAGCTCTTCGAAGTCGTCGGCGGACACACCCAGGCCAATCATCTGGGCATCCAGCGCCAGTTCCTGCGGTGCGCCCTGCAGGAGTTTGAGCAAGGCTTCGGCGCTGCTGGCACGACGCAGGGCCTGGCCCAGGTCGGTCTCGCCCAAGGCGCGGGTCAGCAGTTGCAGCAGGCGCAGGTGTTCATCGGATTTGGCCGCGATGCCGATCGCCAGGTAGACAATCTGCCCGTCGCCCCAGTCCACCCCTTCGGGGAACTGCATCAGGCGCACGCCGGTGGAAAACACCTGGTCGCGGGTATCCGGGGTACCGTGGGGGATGGCAATACCTTGACCGAGAAAAGTCGAGCCCTGGGCTTCCCGGGCTTGCAAGCCGGCGAGATACCCCTCGGCGACCAGTCCATCGGCAACCAGGTGCTGGGCCAGTAAATGCAACGCTGCGGACTTATCCACGGCCGATTGGCCCATGGATATCTGCTCAATAGTGAGCTCGAGCATGCTTTCTCCTTTTTGGCGCCGACAAGGTGCCAGGTATTGTTTTGGATAGTTCAGCTTAGGCGCTTGTTCAGCAAATTTGGCAGTTTCACGGCAGAACTGGCCAAGGCGCCTTAAACGTAGAAAATACGCCT
Organism: Pseudomonas sp. ES3-33; assembly: GCF_000952175.1. Lineage (NCBI taxonomy): Bacteria > Pseudomonadati > Pseudomonadota > Gammaproteobacteria > Pseudomonadales > Pseudomonadaceae > Pseudomonas > Pseudomonas sp. ES3-33. The sequence goes on from NZ_JZRI01000078.1 coordinate 20,257, forward strand.
GCTGAAACGTTTAATCTAGAAAGATTGGCACGTTACTCGATAATGTCCCATCCTTGAAGTCCAGATTGTCGGATGCGCTGCCACAATGGTCGCCTGCCTGAATCGGGTAGGATTGGCGAAAATGTCGGGCAAGCTCGAAAAAACAAGGAAAACCCGAGTTGAAACTCAGTGATATCGCCCAGTTGGCTGGGGTCTCCGTGACTACCGCCAGTTACGTCATCAATGGCAAGGCTGCACAGCAGCGCATCAGCAGCGCCACGGTCGAGCGCGTGCGCGCGGTAGTCGAACAGCATGGCTTCACCCCCAATCCACAAGCGGCAGGTTTGCGCAGTCGGCACACCCGCACCCTGGGGTTCATTCTGCCGGATCTGGAAAACCCCAGTTACGCGCGAATCGCCAAATTGCTCGAACAAGGCGCGCGGGCCCGTGGCTATCAGCTGCTGATCGCCAGTTCGGACGACGCACCCGAGAGCGAGCGGCAACTGTTGCAGCTGTTTCGCGCCCGGCGCTGCGATGCGCTGATCGTCGCCAGTTGCCTGCCCAGTGGCGACGACAGTTATCGCCAGCTGCAAGCCAAGGGAATTCCCATCATCGCGATCGACCGGGTCATGGAACCCGAGCATTTCTGTTCGGTGATCAGTGACGACCGCGAAGCCAGTCTGCAATTGACCCGCAGTCTGTTGCAGCCCTTGCCTACGCAGATTGCCCTGATCGGCGCGCGCCCTGAACTGAGCATCAGCCAGGAGCGTGCTGCAGGCTTCAAGCAGGCGTTGGCCGGGTTTGATGGCGAGGTGCTGATAGAGCACGGCGAGTCCTTCAGCCGCGAATGTGGCAAGCAGTTGATGGAGCAAATGCTGCAACGCCTGGGTCACCTGCCCGATGCACTGGTTACCACCTCCTATGTGTTGTTGCAGGGCGTGTTCGATGCCTTGCACGATTTCCCACTGAAATCCCGGCCGTTGCGCCTTGGCACATTTGGCGACACCCAGTTGCTGGATTTCCTGCCACTGCCGGTGAATGCCATGGCCCAGCAACATCAGCTGATCGCCGACAAGGCCCTGCAATTGGCATTGGCGGCCATCGAGCAGTCGGACTATCAACCTGGCGTGCAAGCCATCGCCCGGACCTTCAAGCAGCGTATTCGCCAGGACTGAATCGTGGAGCTGATCGATACCCACACCCACCTGGACTTTGCCGATTTCGACGCTGATCGCACGGCGCTGCTGGCTGAAAGCCGCGCACTGGGTGTGCGGCGGATGGTGGTGCTGGGGGTTTACCAGGATAACTGGCAGCGGGTGTGGGACCTGGTGCAAAGCGATTCTGACTTGTACGCGGCGTTCGGCTTGCACCCGGTTTATCTGGACCAGCACCAGCCTGAGGATCTATCTGAGCTGGGTGCCTGGCTTGAGCGCTTGGCCGGCCTTCGACAGGTGTGCGCGGTGGGCGAGATCGGCCTGGATTACTTCATAGAAACCCTGGACCGCGAGCGCCAGCAGGCGTTGTTCGAAGCGCAATTGCAACTGGCAGCGGACTTCAACTTGCCGGCGCTGATCCATGTGCGTCGCAGCCATGCGGCCGTGATCGCCACGCTCAAACGCCTGCGCCTGAAACGCGCGGGCATCATCCACGCGTTTGCCGGCAGCAAGGAAGAGGCTCGCGAGTACATCAAGCTGGGGTTCAAGCTCGGCCTGGGCGGCGCCGCGACCTGGCCCCAGGCCCTGCGCATGCACCGGGTGCTGGCCGAGTTGCCCCTGGACGCCGTGGTGCTGGAAACCGACTCGCCGGACATGGCACCGGCGATGTACCCCGGCGAGCGCAACAGCCCGGCGCATTTGCCGGCTATCTGTGTGGCGTTGGCGGCGATCATGGGCGTCAGTGCAGAGCAGTTGGCGGCTGCCAGCAGTGCCAATGCGTGCGCAGTGTTCGATTGGACTATTCCAGCTCAGAGCGGCCTGTAGGAGCAAAGCTTGCTCGCGACTGCGGCATGACAGTCGACATAGGTGCTGAATGTCAGGCCGTCATCGCGAGCAAGCTTTGCTCCTACAGAGGTTGGCTCATACAAAAGTTTGCTTTCACAAAGCCTTGCTTGCGCTGAGTTTGCATCTGCAGGGCCAGCCGGGGTGTCACACCCGGAATGCGCTGATCAGCTGCTTCAACTCCACCACCTGGAGCGACAGTGCCCTGCTCGCGTCTTCGGTCTGGTGCGCCCCTTCGGCCGTCCTTTCGCCCGCACGGTTGATCTCGACGATGTTCTGGTCGATGTCATGCGCCACGGCCGTCTGCTGCTCGACGGCAGCCGCGATCTGCTGGTTCTGGTCGACGATCATGCCGACTGCGTCGAGGATGTTTTCCAGCGCCTGCTGGACTTTCTCCGACTGCCCCACGGTACCGCTGGCCATCTGATGACTGCTGCCCATGGCCTTCACCGCGGCGCCTACGCCACTGTGCAGCTTGCTGATCATTTGCTCGATTTCTTCAGTCGATTGCTGGGTGCGCTTGGCCAGGGTCCTGACCTCATCGGCCACTACCGCAAATCCACGCCCCTGCTCACCCGCCCGCGCGGCCTCGATGGCCGCGTTGAGCGCCAGCAGGTTGGTTTGCTCGGCAATGCTCTTGATCACTTCAAGCACGCGGCTGATGGCCTGGCTGTCGGTGGCCAGTTGATTGATCACCAGCACCGACTGGTCGATTTCCCCGGCCAGAGCGGCAATGCTGCCCTGTTGCGATTGCACGAGCCCGCGCCCGCTAAGCGTCTCGTCATTGACGCTGTGGGCGCTACTGACCGCTGCGGCGGCACTGCGCGCCACTTCCAGGGAAGTCGCCGACATCTGGTTCATGGCGGTCGCCACCTGCTCGATCTGCAGGCGCTGCCCCGCCACGGCCTGGTTGCTGCGCGCGGAGACGTTTTCGACCTGGCCGGCCTGGCGCTCGACTTCACCTACGGTGTGCCCCACGCGCTCGATCAAGTCGTGGATTTTCTTCACGGTTGCGTTGAACACCTCGCCCAACTCACCCAGTTCATCGCGGCTATTGGCGTTGAAGGTTACTGTCATGTCGCCGGCCGCGACCTTGTCCATCATCGCGCCCAGGTTCTTCAAGGTGGTGCGGGTGGACGCGTAGAAACCGCCATACAGATAGAAAATCAGGATGAACACAACCGATAACGCCACAGCCTGCAGCACCATGTGCGTGCGGTTCTGCTCAAGGCGTTGCTGCAGCTGGGTCTCGAGGAATTTCAGGGTGGCTTCATTGAGCTGGTAGGTCTGGCCCATCAGGCCCGTGACCTGGTCGTAGAAACCCTGCCACGGCGCGTCCAGCGTATCAGCCATGACCACCTGCTCTTCAAACAGCTCGCTGGCTTTTTTCAAGGTCGACTGGCTGACATCGGCTTGAGCCGCCAGGCTTTCCCTGGCCGCCTTGCTTGAACCGAGTGCGTCCTGCAGCTTCAGCCCATACTCGCCCTGGAGCTTTTCGATTTGCGCCAACAGCTCGTCGAAGCGGGTGCTCGACGCCGAATTGAGAAAGCCCTGCCCCAGGGAAAACGCACCCATGGCCCGCCCTTCACCCAGCAACTGGGTGACCGCAGGGGTAACGGTGGTAATGAGTTCGGTCAGTTGGCGCATGTCGCTTTGCGTATCGCGGCTCAGGCCGGCCTGACTGGCAATGATCTGGCTGAAAATCTGCGCGCTGCCAAGCAGCTTGCCGATCATGCCACTTTTACTCTGCACGGAGCTCTCGGCCTGCTGGGCCTTGAAGGCAGCGATCATTTCATCGCGCTTGGCCTCGAACACCGCAATCTGTTCCGGGTCCGACGACATGGCGCTCAACCCCTGCAGGCGTGCCAACAGGCTTTGTTCCAAAGCGCTGATTGTCGACTCGACGTTGCCGGCCTTGCCCGACTGCCCCAAGGTGACGTTGATCTGCACCAGGTTGTTGAGCGTTTCCAGATCTCGGCGCAGCGCCAGACTGCTGCCCAGCAGGTCGATGCTTTGCAGTTCGACCCGCGTGCCCTGGAATTCGCGATAGGAATCGCGCACCAGATAAAAGTTGGTCACCAGCATCGGTATGAGGAACAGCACGCTGATCAGGCTGAACTTCATGCCAAAGCTCAGGCGATTCATTAGCGCGACGGCGGGATAGAGCAAGCTCTTCACTGTGAAGTCTCCCTTGGATTTCTTATTGTTATTGGCAGGCGCACAGAGAAAGCAGATAGCCACTATTGAGCGCTGTCTCTGTATAGCTTAAATCGGCGGGAGTTTTTGTAACTTAAGGTTAACGACGAAGATCGTGTGCATCGATCTTCGTCGTCAGGGGGCAGGATTCAGGGAAGGACTGTCCACAGGGCGAAACCGGCGTACCAGAGCACGGCTGCGCGCAGCAGCAGCTCCCAGATCCGGTCGAGGCTGTTGATGCCGTCCGGGCCGACCACCGGTGCGGGGATCTCGCCGGCCACCAGGCCGACTTTTTCGATCAGCTGGGCCGCGCTGATGTCCCAGTTCAGCAGTTCGTGGAGCATGACCCGGCTGACCGCAACAAAGTTGCCGACCAATGCAAAGCTCGCCGCCAACAGGCGTACCGGTATCCAGTCGAAGGCATGGCGCAATTGCGCGGCACGCTCGGCGACTGCGGGGTTCTGGGAGTGGACTTCGGCCAGTGCCAGCAGGCGATAGCTCAGTGCAGCGACCGGGCCCAGCAGGAAGTACCAGAAGATCACCGCGAAGAAACTCTGGTAGGCCTCCCACAGCAAGTGCGCCTGGACGCGTTCGAGCAACTGTTCGCCACTGTCTGCGCAGATAGCCAGATCACGGTTCGCCACATGCCCGGCCGCTTGCAAGTCCTCCCGGCGCCAGGCGTCGCGGAAGGGGCCGAGGCCGGCGAGCAGATCGCCGCGGCCCAGGCTGTAGATCACCACCAGCAAATGCACAGGCAAGGCCAACAAGCCGTAGGCCACTGGATCGAGGACGACCAACAGCAGGCCCAGCAGCGCAACAGGCAGCAACACCAGAATCACCAGCACCAGCCATGGGTGGCTCGCCAGGCGGGGGCTGGCTTCAAGCTTGTGCAGTTCGCGCAACCATCCGCCGTCGCGCTGGACCCGATGACGCAGGGCCGAGAACTTCTCGATCCAGACCGCCAACAGCAACACCAGAAAACTCATTGTTGTTCCTCTTTTGCCAGGGCTGCGCGATAGCGTGCCCAGTCGAACGCTGGCCCCGGATCGGTCTTGCGACCGGGTGCGATGTCACTATGACCGCAAATACGCTGTGGCGTGATGGCCGGGAAAGCCCTCTGCAATTGTCGGGTCAGCCCCGTCAGCGCCTCGTATTGAGCGTCAGTGAAAGGCTGATCATCGGTGCCTTCAAGCTCAATGCCCACGGAAAAATCGTTACAAGTTTCCCGCCCTTCGAAAACCGAGACCCCCGCGTGCCAGGCACGCTCAAGGCAAGAGACAAATTGAGTCAGGGTGCCATCTCGTTCAATCAGAAAGTGGGCGGACACTCGCAGATCGGCAATCCCCGCAAAATACGGATGCTCCGTGACATCCAGGCGATTCTGGAAAAACGCCTGCACCTTGCCGGTGGCGAATTGCGCTGGCGGCAGGCTGATGTTGTGGATCACCAGCAGGGAAATTTCATCCGTAGGGCGCGCATTGAAGTTCGGCGAAGGACAGACCTGGGCGCCTTCACACCAACCACTCGCGGGGTCCAACTGCATACCGGCTCCTTCAGGGTCGACTGTATTGGCCCCCAGTATGCCGCGATAGACCCTCCGTGCGCGATCACTTGCCACGATTGATCTCCCGGGCCAGGCGACCAAATGCAGGTTTCACCACCGAGCAGGGCTTCTGATGCCTTGGGTTGCCGCGTGCCATGGCCCTATAATCGGAGCACTTTGTTTGTGGAGCCCTTTATGCCGAATCTACGTCTCGCCGATTTGACTGCCGAAATCGAAGCCAACGTGCGCCGTGCGTTGCTTGAAGATATCGGCAGCGGCGACATCACTGCACTGTTGATCCCGGCAGAACGCCTGGCCAAAGCCACCATCATTACCCGTGACGCCGCCGTCATCGCCGGTACCGCCTGGGTCGATGCCGTGTTCCGGCAGCTGGACCCGCGAGTCGCCGTGCACTGGCAGGTGAGTGACGGCGACCGGGTGCAACCCAATCAGGCGCTGTTTCACCTCGAAGGCCCGGCGCGCTCGCTGCTGACGGGCGAGCGCTGCGCACTGAATTTCCTGCAACTGCTGTCGGGCGTTGCCACTCGCGCCCGGTACCTGGCGGATTTCGTTGCACACACCGAGGTCAAGCTGCTCGACACCCGTAAAACCCTCCCCGGCCTGCGCCTGGCACAAAAGTACGCGGTCACCTGCGGCGGTTGCCACAACCACCGCATTGGCCTGTATGACGCGTTCCTGATCAAGGAAAACCACATCGCGGCCTGCGGCGGCATTCCAGAAGCCATCAACGCCGCGCACAAGATTGCCCCGGGCAAGCCGGTGGAGATCGAGGTGGAAAGCCTGGGTGAGCTGAAGGAAGCGCTGGCAGCGGGTGCCGACATCATCATGCTCGACGAGCTGAGCCTGGATGACATGCGCGAAGCAGTGCGCCTGAACGGTGGCAAGGCGAAGCTGGAGGCCAGCGGCGGGGTCAACGAAAGCACGCTGCTGCCGATTGCTGAAACCGGTGTGGATTATATTTCGATCGGTGCGATGACCAAGGATGTGAAGGCGGTTGATCTGTCGATGCGCTTGAGTATCTGATTTCAATACTGTGGGAGCGAGCCTGCTCGCGATGAGCCTGAAAACACCGTGTTTACCCGGTAAACACGGGTTATCGTAAGCGCCCATCGCGAGCAGGATTGCTCCTGCAAGGGTCAGACGACGAGATTATTCATCTCGCAGTACTCGTCCCACTCCACGCCCAGGACTTCGGCTGCTTCCTTGTGCAAAACCAGGCGCGCAGCTTCGAACTCTTCCGGTGTCGAGGTGTACTTGAGCGTCAGCTCCCAGGGTTGCAGGCCCTGGGATTCTGCTTCGTCCTCGAACGCCCACTGGATCTGGTCTTTCTGATCGTCAGCGGGCAGGTCCTTGATCTCGTCAGCCAGCTGGGGGGACTCAAGCAAATACTTCTTCAGCGCTTCTTCGTGACGAGCTTCCTGGGACACTTCTTTAACGGTCATGGCGTTCTCTTTGATCGGGGGAATGGAAGATGGATCTGGATCATCAAGGATCTCTCTGACGCAAATAAACCGATTGAAGCCCGATTTGTCTGGCCTTCAGAACCATTCGTGGATCATCTGAAAACAACGTGTCGCTGGTGCCCGAGACAGGAATCGAACCTGCGACCTTCGCGTTACGAGTGCGCTGCTCTACCGGCTGAGCTACACGGGCAGTGGGCTAAACCTAGCACTGACTATAGAGTCAGGCAACTTCATACGCCCTAAAAACAAAAGATCGCAGCCTGCGGCAGCTCCTACATTGAAACCGAGTAGGAGCTGCCGCAGGCTGCGATCTTTTGATCTTTCTGTACAGAGCAAAAAAATGCCCCGCAGCGTTCACTGCGGGGCATTTTTTACAACGTCAAAGCTTTCAAGCGAAGGGGGTAATTAAACGCCCGAAGCCTTGGCAGCTGCCACGTCTTTGATGGAGAGCTTGATACGGCCGCGGTTGTCCACGTCCAGTACCAGCACTTCCACTTCCTGGCCTTCTTTCAGAATGTCGGTCACTTTCTCAACGCGAGCGTCGCTCAGCATCGAGATGTGAACCAGACCGTCCTTGCCAGGCAAGATGTTGACGAATGCGCCGAAGTCGACGATGCGCTCAACCTTACCCACGTAGATCTTGCCGATTTCAGCTTCAGCGGTGATGCCCAGAACGCGTTGGCGTGCTGCCTCAGCCGCTTCCTTGGTTTCGCCGAAGATCTTGATCGAGCCGTCGTCTTCGATGTCGATCGAAGCCTTGGTCTCTTCACAGATCGCACGAATGGTCGCGCCGCCTTTACCGATGACATCACGGATTTTGTCGGTGTCGATTTTCATCGCGATCATGGTCGGAGCGTTTTCCGACAGTTCGGTACGCGACTGGCCAATGATCTGGTTCATCTGGCCGAGGATGTTCAGGCGCGCTTCCAGGGCTTGGCCCAGGGCGATTTCCATGATCTCTTCGGTGATGCCCTTGATCTTGATGTCCATCTGCAGCGCGGTAACACCTTTGGCGGTACCGGCTACCTTGAAGTCCATGTCGCCCAGGTGGTCTTCGTCACCCAGGATGTCGGTCAGGATGGCGAACTTCTCGCCTTCTTTAACCAGACCCATGGCGATACCGGCAACCGGTGCCTTCATTGGCACGCCAGCGTCCATCAGGGCCAGGGAAGCGCCGCAGACCGAAGCCATCGAGCTCGAACCGTTGGATTCGGTGATTTCCGATACAACGCGGATGGTGTACGGGAACACGTCGGCGGCTGGCAGCATCGCCTGAACCGAACGGCGGGCCAGACGGCCGTGACCGATTTCGCGACGACCAGCGCCACCCATGCGACCACACTCACCTACCGAGAACGGCGGGAAGTTGTAGTGCAGCATGAACGGGTCTTTTTTCTCGCCTTCCAGGGTGTCCAGCAGCTGCGCGTCACGGGCGGTGCCCAGAGTTGCAACAACCAGGGCCTGGGTTTCGCCACGGGTGAACAGGGCCGAACCGTGGGTCTTTGGCAGAACACCGACTTCGATGTTCAGAGGACGTACGGTCTTGGTGTCGCGACCATCGATACGTGGCTTGCCGTTTACGATGTTTTCGCGAACGGTGCGGTATTCGATTTCACCGAAGGCAGCTTTCACTTCGCTGGAAGAAGGCTGGCCTTCTTCACCGGACAGCTTGGCAACCACCTGGTCTTTCAACTCACCCAGGCGAGCGTAACGGTCGGCCTTGATGGTGATGGTGTAGGCCTGGGAGATCGCGTCGCCGAACTCGGCACGGATAGCGCCCAGCAGAGCGGTAGCTTCAGGCTGTGGAGCCCAGGCCCAAGTTGGCTTGGCCGCTTCGGCAGCCAGTTCTTTAACGGCGTTGATCACAACCTGGAACTCGTCGTGAGCAAACAGTACAGCGCCCAGCATCTGATCTTCGGTCAGCTCTTTGGCTTCCGATTCAACCATCAGTACGGCTTCCGAGGTACCGGCAACGACCATGTCGAGGCTCGAAGCTTTCTGTTGCTCGTAAGTCGGGTTCAGCAGGTAGCCGGTGCTTTCGTGGAACGCAACACGGGCAGCGCCGATTGGGCCATCGAAAGGAATGCCGGAGATGGCCAGGGCGGCCGAGGTACCGATCATCGCAGCGATGTCCGGATCGGTCTTCTTGCTGGTGGAGACGACGGTGCAGACAACCTGCACTTCGTTCATGAAGCCTTCTGGGAACAGCGGACGGATCGGACGGTCGATCAGTCGGGAAGTCAGGGTTTCTTTCTCGGAAGGACGGCCTTCGCGCTTGAAGAAACCGCCAGGGATCTTACCGGCAGCGTAAGTCTTTTCCTGGTAGTGAACGGAAAGAGGGAAGAAGCCTTTGCTCGGGTCAGCGGTCTTGGCGCCAACAACGGTCACCAATACGGTAACGTCGTCGTCAACGGTAACCAGCACTGCGCCGGAGGCTTGACGGGCGATACGGCCTGTCTCGAGGGTAACGGTCGACTGACCGAACTGGAATTTTTTGATAACCGGGTTCACGGTGTCCTACCTTCTTTGTGGCTCTTGGGGAACTTGTCTTCTTGCGAAATTCTTGGGCAATGTCGGGAATCGGCCCAACGCCTGTCCAGGGTAAAACGTGTATCCAGATAAAACTTGAGGCTGGGAGCCTGCCATGCGCCAGCGGGAAACCCGCTGACGCACAGCAAACAACCAACCTCATAGCGCAATCGCTTATTAGCGACGCAGACCCAGGCGACCGATCAGAGCGCTGTAACGGCTCACGTCTTTGCCTTTCAGGTAGTCCAGCAGCTTACGACGCTGGTTTACCATGCGGATCAGACCACGACGGGAGTGGTGATCTTTACCGTTGGCCTTGAAGTGACCTTGCAGTTTGTTGATGTTGTGGGTCAGCAGTGCAACTTGCACTTCTGGAGAACCAGTATCACCAACAGCTTGCTGGTAGTCGGCAACAATTTGAGCTTTTTCTTGAACGTCGAGAGCCATGAGGCAATCCTTTTATCAGGAAACTGTTTCAGAAAAACAGTCTCAATAGGCCAGGGACAAATCCCTGTATCTAAAAATGAGTAGTGACCGTGCCTATTAACAGCCACCCTCGTCCGGTCATTCTGACCGAATCAGTCGACGCGGCGCGATGCGCCCGTCTTCGCTCACTTCACCGATTCCGATGAAGCGACCATTGTGATCCTGTACCCGTACCATGCCGAACTTCGGCGCGTCCGGGGCTCGTACCGGCTGGCCGTTAAGCCAGTAGAACGAGCTGTGCTCCGAAAACTGCAGCAGTGGCCAATCCAGCAGGCCGCTGTCCGATGGCATCAGGAAGCGATCGACCGCTTCGTTACCGCCCTCGGCATGTACCGCTTCCAGCTCTTCAAGCGTGACAGTCTGCGCCAGCGTGAAAGGCCCGGCCTGGGTACGTCGCAATTCTGCAACGTAAGCGCCACAACCGAGTTGCTCACCGATATCCTCCACGAGGGTACGAATATAGGTGCCTTTGCTGCAATCCACCGCCAGCCGCGCAGTATCGCCTTCGAAGGCCAGCAATTCCAAGCGCGCAATAGTAACAGAACGCGGTTCGCGCTCCACTACTTCGCCTGCACGAGCCAGCTTGTACAGCGGCTGCCCGTCACGCTTGAGCGCCGAGTACATAGGCGGTATCTGACTGATTTGCCCACGGAATTTTGGCAAAGCCGCTTCGATATCGACGCGACCAACGGTCACCGGGCGCTCCTGCAAAACCTCACCTTCGGCATCCGCCGTGGTGGTGGTCTTGCCCAGCTGCGCCAGGGTTTCATAGGCCTTGTCGGAATCGAGCAGGTATTGCGAAAACTTGGTCGCCTCCCCGAAGCACAACGGCAATACACCGGTGGCCAGCGGATCGAGACTGCCGGTGTGACCGGCCTTCTCGGCGTTCAGCAACCAGCGAACCTTCTGCAACGCCGCGTTGGAGGTGAACCCCAGCGGCTTGTCGAGCAGGATGATGCCGCTGACGTTACGACGGATACGTTTGACCTGAGCCACCGATTACTCCTTGGCGTCTTCGGGTTCAGCCGCTACCGGGCGCTGACTGTCTTCAGCCACCGCACGTTCGATCAGGGCCGACAGGTGCGCGCCACGCACGACACTTTCGTCGTAGTGGAAGTGCAGCTGCGGAACGCTGCGCAATTTCATTTCACGGGCCAGCTGCATGCGCAGGAAACCTGCGGCGGAGTTGAGCACCTTGATGCTTTGCGCGATGTCTTCGGCGTTGTCCTGACCCATCACGGTGATGAAGATCTTGGCGTGACCGACGTCACGGCTGACTTCAACAGCAGTAATGGTGACCAGGCCGACGCGCGGGTCTTTGACTTCACGACGGATCAGCTGTGCCAGCTCACGCTGCATCTGATCGCCGATACGTTGGGTACGGCTGTATTCTTTTGCCATGTCTTGTTACCTGTTACTGCCCCACGGTGAAACCCGTGTGGTCTGAAAGCGGCAAACGCCCGGCCTGACAGAAGCCAGACCGGGCGTTGCGTTTAGAGTCCTGACACCTGGCCGCGCATCTGCATGCGGCGGCCTGGCGTGGCCCTTGAAGTGCGCGAGTTAGAGGCTGCGAGCAACCTGAACCTTCTCGAAGACTTCGATCTTGTCACCGACCTTGACGTCGTTGTAGCTCTTCACGCCGATACCGCATTCCATGCCGGCACGTACTTCGGCAGCGTCATCCTTGAAGCGGCGCAGGGATTCCAGCTCGCCTTCGAAGATAACGATGTCTTCACGCAGTACACGGATTGGACGGTTACGGTGAACGACACCTTCGAGCACCATGCAACCGGCGATCGCGCCAAACTTCGGCGAGCGGAAAACGTCACGCACTTCAGCGATACCCAGGATGTTCTCGCGAACATCGCTGCCCAGCATACCGGTGAGGGCTTTCTTGACGTCTTCGATGATGTCGTAGATCACGTTGTAGTAACGCATATCCAGACCTTCCTGCTCAACGATCTTGCGAGCGCCAGCATCGGCACGCACGTTGAAGCCGAACAGTACAGCGTTGGAGGCCAGTGCCAGGTTGGCGTCGGACTCGGTGATACCACCGACACCGCCACCGACAACACGCACTTGCACTTCGTCGTTACCCAGGCCGTTCAAGGCACCGTTCAACGCTTCCAGCGAACCACGGACGTCGGATTTGAGGACGATGTTAAGCGTCTTCTTCTCTGCCTGGCCCATGTTTTCGAAGATGTTTTCCAGCTTGCCGGCGTGAGCACGAGCCAGTTTGACTTCGCGGAACTTGCCTTGACGGAACAGAGCCACTTCACGGGCTTTCTTCTCGTCCGACAGCACGCTCATCTCGTCGCCAGCGTCCGGGGTACCGTCCAGGCCGAGGATCTCGACAGGGATGGAAGGACCGGCTTCCTTGATTGGCTTGCCGTTCTCGTCGAGCATGGCACGTACACGGCCATAGTTCGAACCGACCAGCACCATGTCGCCTTGGCGCAGGGTACCGTCTTGAACCAGAACGGTTGCAACCGGGCCACGACCTTTGTCGAGACGCGATTCAACCACGACGCCACGGCCAGGAGCCGACGGAGTCGCTTTCAATTCAAGAACTTCAGCTTGCAGCAGGACAGCTTCGAGCAACTCGTCCACGCCGGTACCGACTTTCGCCGAAACCGATACGAACGGGGTGTCGCCGCCCCACTCTTCCGAAGTCACGCCGTGAACCGACAGTTCGCTACGGATGCGATCGAGATCAGCGCCCGGCTTGTCGATCTTGTTCACTGCAACCACCAGTGGAACACCGGCAGCCTTGGCGTGCTGGACAGCTTCAATGGTCTGCGGCATCACGCCGTCGTCCGCTGCAACTACCAGGATCACGATGTCAGTCGCCTTGGCACCACGAGCACGCATGGCGGTAAACGCGGCGTGACCCGGGGTGTCGAGGAAGGTGACCATGCCGCGTTCGGTTTCAACGTGGTACGCACCGATGTGCTGGGTGATACCGCCGGCTTCGCCAGCAGCTACCTTGGCACGACGGATGTAGTCGAGCAGCGAAGTCTTACCATGGTCAACGTGGCCCATTACGGTCACAACTGGCGCACGGGAGAACGTCTCACCTTCAAACTTCAGGGACTCGGCCAGGGAATCTTCCAGGGCGGTGTCGCTGACCAGGGTCACTTTGTGGCCCAGTTCTTCGGCTACCAGCTGAGCAGTTTCCTGATCAAGCACCTGGTTGATGGTCGCTGGAGTACCCAGTTTGAACATGAACTTGATGATTTCAGCAGCCTTGACCGACATCTGATTGGCGAGATCGCCAACAGTGATGGTCTCGCCGATCTGCACATCACGCACGACAGGGCCGGTTGGGCTCTGGAAACCGTGGGCGTTGCGTTTTTTCAGCTTGGCCTTGCCGCGACCACCACGACGGAAGCTATCGCTTTCTTCGTCGGTAGTACGTGGAGCAACCCGTGGAGCAGGCGCTTTCTCTTTGACCGAGGCACGATGCGGAGCGTTTTTGCGCTCGCCATCGCCACCACCGCTGCGACGATTGTTATCGTCTGCACGTGGTTTGTCCGGACGGCGCTGTTCGTTCTGCTTGTTACGAACGTCTGCAGACGGTGCTGGAGCAGCAGCCACAACCGGAGCGCTTTCACGCACAGGTTCGGCGGCCGCAGCAGGAGCCGCGACTGCGTCGTTGGTACCGGTTTGCACAGGCTGGCGACGCGCTTCTTCTTCGGCGCGACGCTTGGTTTCTTCTTCAGCCTTCTGACGAGCAGCATTATCTACTGCGCGACGTTCATCCAGTTCGCGTTTGCGCTCGGCTTCGATTTCTTCCGGGCTGCGTTGTACGAAAACTTTCTTCTTGCGTACTTCAACGCTGATGCTTTTGCTGCCAGCAACACGCAGGGTGCTGGTGGTTTTACGCTGCAGCGTGATCTTACGTGGTTCTTCCACTTTCGCCTTGTGGCTGCTTTTCAAGTGAGTCAGCAAAGATTGCTTCTCACTGTCAGTCACATGTTCTTCGGCGGCGGTGTGCGGCAGACCTGCCTCACGCATCTGCTGCAACAGGCGCTCTACCGGTGTTTTGACCTCATCGGCCAGTTGTTTCACCGTGACTTGCGTCATGCACTTCTCTCCTCAGGCCGCGCCTAATTACTCGAACCAATGGGCTCGGGCGGCCATGATCAACTTGCCGGCACGATCATCGTCAATGCCGTCGATGTCGAGCAGATCGTCAATAGACTGCTCGGCCAGGTCTTCGCGGGTAATTACGCCGCGCACCGCCAGTTCCATCGCCAAATCCTTGTCCATACCCTCAAGCGAGAGCAGGTCTTCGGCCGGATGGGCGTCTGCCAGCTTTTCCTCAGTAGCGATGGCTTTGGTCAACAAACGATCCTTGGCACGAGCGCGAAGCTCGTTGACGGTTTCTTCGTCAAAGCCATCGATGTTGAGCATTTCCTCCACCGGTACGTAGGCAATCTCTTCCAGGCTGGTGAAGCCTTCATCTACCAGCACCTGTGCCAGGTCTTCGTCGACTTCCAGCTCGTCGATGAAGTTGCGCAGGATGTCGCCGGTTTCTGCTTGCTGCTTAGCCTGGATGTCCGATTCGGTCATCACGTTCAGGGTCCAGCCAGTCAACTGGCTGGCCAGACGCACGTTCTGACCTCCGCGACCGATGGCCTGAGCCAGATTGTCTGCGCCAACGGCGATGTCCATTGCATGGGCATCTTCGTCAACGATAATTGCCGCAACCTCAGCCGGGGACATGGCGTTGATCACGAACTGAGCCGGGTTGTCGTCCCACAGGACGATATCCACACGCTCGCCGCCCAACTCGCCCGACACTGCCTGGACGCGCGAACCGCGCATACCAATGCAAGCGCCCTGCGGGTCGATGCGTTTGTCCTTGGAACGGACCGCGATCTTGGCACGCGAACCCGGGTCACGGGATGCAGCCATTACTTCGATCAGGCCTTCAGCGATTTCCGGCACTTCGATGCGGAACAACTCGATCAGCATTTCCGGCGCGGTACGCGACAGGATCAACTGCGGGCCGCGGTTCTCGGTGCGGATTTCCTTGAGCAGCGCACGCAAGCGCACGCCAACCCGGAAAGTTTCGCGGGAGATGATGTCTTCACGAGCCAGCAACGCTTCTGCGTTGTTGCCCAGGTCGACGATCACGTTGTCGCGGGTCACTTTCTTCACGGTGCCGGAGATGATTTCTCCCAGGCGCTCGCGATAAGCATCAACGACTTGAGCGCGCTCGGCTTCGCGAACTTTTTGCACAATGACCTGCTTGGCGGTCTGTGCAGCGATACGGCCGAACTCGATGGACTCGATCTTTTCTTCGACTACGTCACCGACCTGAGCACCAGGATGCGTTTCAGCAACCTTGCTTGGCCAGGTTTCGATAGCCGGATCGTCCAGGTCCGCTTCTTCGACTACCGTCCAGCGACGGAAAGTCTCATAGGCACCGGTGTGGCGATTGATTTCCACACGTAGATCGACTTCGTCCTCGAAACGCTTCTTGGTAGCAGTGGCCAGAGCCAGCTCCAGCGCTTCAAAAATTACGTTTGCCGGTACGCCCTTTTCATTGGATACCGACTCAACAACCAGCAGTACTTCTTTGCTCATCGTACGCCTCGCCTTTCGCAAGCCATTGGATCCGCGGGATCCGCGTCTCAGTCAAAACTGGGAATAATGTTGGCCTTGTCGATCATATCGATCGGCAACAGGAACTCATGGTCTTCTACCTGCACCACGACGTCCTGCTCTTCTACACCGCGCAGAAGGCCCTGAAAGTTGCGTCGTCCTTCAAAAGGCGAGCGCAGCTTGATCTTCACTTGTTCACCGGCAAATTTTGCAAACTGCTCAATAGTGAACAGCGGGCGTTCCATGCCAGGCGAGGAAACTTCGAGGGTGTATTCAACGGCGATTGGATCTTCAACGTCCAGGACACCACTGATCTGACGGCTGACAATGGCGCAGTCGTCCACCAGCACACCGCCCTCTTTATCAATATAAACGCGCAACATTGAGTGGCGACCTTGAGCCGAAAACTCAATACCCCAGCATTCATAGCCTAGGGCCACGACCACCGGGGCCAGCAAGGCCTGCAACTCTTCTAGCTTGCTCGACACCTGAACCCCCTCGTGCATGTATGTGCATGCTGTGCAAAATAAAAAAATGGGCGAAACGCCCATCCTTGAAACGCCGTCGAACAGCGGCGTTGAAAGTGTCCAGCTAACAAAAAGCCCCTTAAAAGGGGCTCTTTAAACTGGTTGCGGGGGCCGGATTTGAACCGACGACCTTCGGGTTATGAGCCCGACGAGCTACCAGACTGCTCCACCCCGCGACAAAGCTGGGGCGGAAGTATACGACCGATCCCTTCCAGGGTCAATGTAACCTTCCACCTACAAGAAAGCCCGCAACAGCGGGCTCTCCTGATAATTGGTACCGAGAAGGGGACTCGAACCCCTACACCCTATGGGCACAACCACCTCAAGGTTGCGTGTCTACCAATTCCACCACCTCGGCAATACTACGTTTGAAACCCTTCTTACTTCTGCTCTTGAGCTGGAGGCACGTCAGTCGCTGAAGTAGCCGACTTTTGCTCTTGAAGCACCGGAACATCATCAGAAGCCGGTTGTTGCTTTGGCACTTCCAACACTGCTGGATTTGGCAAACCTACTTGAGTCAGCTGGTGAGCTTTCTCTTTAGCAAAGTAACCTAACCCTAAGCTGGTTATGAAGAAACCTGCGGCAAGTATAGCAGTAAACTTACTAAGAAAGGTAGAGGAACCTTGGCTTCCGAACACAGTATTTGAAGCACCTGCTCCGAAAGACGCACCAGCATCCGCACCTTTACCCTGCTGAAGCAAAACCAGAGCAACTACGCCCAATGCACCCAGCAGATGAAAAACGACTACGACTGTTTCCAGCATTTTTTCAGTTTCCCGCGGCGCGAATGATCGCACCGAACTCATCTGCATTCAGGGAAGCTCCACCAATGAGCCCCCCATCGATATCCGGCATGCCGAACAGTTCGACCGCATTGGCCGCCTTCACGCTGCCGCCGTATAGAAGCCGCACACCTTGTGCGACCTCAGAATTTTCTGCCGCCAACTGAGCGCGGATGGCTGCATGCACATCCTGCGCCTGTTGCGGCGAAGCCGTTAGCCCTGTGCCAATGGCCCAGACCGGCTCGTAAGCAATGACTGCCTGGGCAAAGACACCAACACCCAGCTCCTCGATGATGCAGCCCAGCTGACGCCCGACCACTTCAAGAGTTTTTCCGGCTTCGCGCTGCTCGAGGGTTTCCCCTACACACAACACCGGAATCAAGCCACATGCCTGTGCCGCTGCGAACTTGCGGATCAGTGTTCCGTCCTGCTCACCCATGATCTGGCGGCGCTCGGAGTGTCCAACAAGAACCAGTGTACAACCTGCATCCACCAACTGACTCGGCGCAATCTCACCGGTCAACGCACCTTGCTGGGCTTGCACCGCAGCATTCTGCGCACCGACCTGGATCGGCAGGCCTTTCAAGCCATCAATCACTTGATTGATATGCAGGCAAGGCGGGAATACCGCTACATCAACACCGCTTGGCAAGGCCAGTTGACCCAGGCCGTTGATCAGCTCAGCGACGCTGGCGCGGGTACCGTGCATCTTCCAGTTACCAGCTACCATAGGGCGACGCATGCTGTACCTCGTCGGTCAAAGTGGGCGCAGATGTTACCCAACACAATCAAGGCTGGCAAGCCGAATTCAGGCAGAAACTTCAGTAACCAGCTTTGCCAGCTCTTCGGCGTAGCCGCGAACCTGTGTTTCGTCCTCGCCTTCGACCATGACACGCACCAGCGGCTCGGTACCGGACTTGCGCAACAGCACGCGTCCACGACCCGCCATGGCGTCAGTAACGCGCTGGCTGGCCTCCTTGACTGCCGGATGTTCAAGCGGGTTGGCGCCGCCGCCAAAACGCACATTGATCAGCACCTGAGGGCACTTGCGCAGCGCCTGGCGTGCCTGGGCTAGGCCTTCGGCGCGAGTCTTGAGCGCCATCAGCACTTGCAGCGCCGCAATGATCGCATCGCCCGTAGTGGTGTGGCTGAAGCACACGATATGCCCGGAGTTTTCGCCACCCACCAGCCAGTTGCGCTCGAGCAGGTCAGCAATCACATACCGGTCGCCGACATTGGCGCGCACAAAAGGAATCGACAGCTCAGCCAGTGCCAGTTCCAGCCCCAGGTTACTCATCAGGGTACCGACCACGCCGCCCTGCAGCTTGTCGCGCTCATGCAGGTCGCGGGCAATGATGTAGAGCAACTCGTCGCCATCAACGATGGCCCCGGTGTGATCGACCATCAACACCCGATCGCCATCGCCATCAAAGGCGATACCCAGGTCCGCATGCTCGGCCAGTACGGCAGCCTGCAACTGGCCCATGTGGGTCGAACCGCAATTGTCATTGATGTTCAGGCCGTTGGGCTGGGCGGAGAGCACTACGACTTCAGCCCCCAACTCACGGAATACGCTCGGCGCCACCTTGTAGGTGGCACCGTGGGCGCAGTCGAGCACGATCTTCAAGCCAGTAAAGCTGGTGCCGGTCGGGACGCTGCTCTTGCAGAACTCAATGTAACGACCCGAGGCATCGTTGATGCGCGAAACCTTGCCGATCTTGCTCGATTCAACCACGGTCATCGGGGTGTCGAGCAGCTCTTCAATCATCAGTTCGACTTCATCCGGCAGCTTGGTGCCCTTGCCGGAGAAGAACTTGATGCCGTTGTCGTCGTGGGGATTGTGCGAGGCACTGATCACGATCCCGGCTTGCGCATGGAACGTACGGGTCAGATAGGCAATGGCAGGCGTCGGCATCGGCCCCAGCAGCATCACATCGGCACCGGCCGACGTCAGGCCAGCTTCCAGCGCCGACTCAAACATGTATCCGGAAATGCGCGTGTCCTTGCCCACCAGCACCTTGCATGCACCCATCTTGCGAAAGGCCATGCCTGCCGCCCAGCCGAGCTTGAGCATGAAGTCAGGGGTAATAGGGTATTCGCCGACACGACCGCGAATGCCGTCGGTACCAAAATATTTCTTAGTCATAAGTTGCTCCATCACTCTTATTCGGCTGTTTCAACTGCGGTAATCATCCGCACTACATCAACTGTTTCGGCTACATCATGGACGCGCAATATACGCGCTCCCTTGGCGCACGCCAGTGCCGCCAGTGCCAGGCCGCCATACAGGCGCTCCCCGACCGGGCGATTCAACGCATGACCAATCATGCTCTTGCGCGAAACCCCGACCAGCAGGGGGCGCCCCAGGGCATGCAAAGCTTCCATGTGCCTGAACAAGCTTAGATTGTGCTGCAGGGTTTTGGCGAAGCCGAAGCCCGGATCCAGGATGATCCGCTCGGCTGGAATTCCAGCCAGCGCACACTGGGCCATGCGCTCGGCGAGAAACTCACCAACTTCTTTGGTCACGTCCTGATAATGCGGATCATCCTGCATGTCGCCAGGCTCGCCCAGCATATGCATGAGGCACACGGGCAAGCCGGTGGCTGCCGCGGCATCCAGGGCACCCTCACGACGCAGGGAGCGCACATCATTGATCAACCCGGCCCCCAGCCGCGCGGCTTCGCGCATGACTGCCGGGGTGGAGGTATCCACCGAGATGATCACATCGAGTTCGCGGCTGATGCGCTCGACGATAGGCGCTACGCGCTCGATCTCCTCCAGCGGAGAAACCGCCCTGGCACCCGGCCGGGTCGACTCACCGCCGACATCGATCAGGGTCGCGCCGGCGGCCACCATCGCTTCGGCATGGCGCAAGGCCGCATCGAGCTGGCTGTATCGGCCACCATCGGAGAAAGAGTCGGGAGTTACATTGAGAATGCCCATGACATGCGTATGGGCCAAATCAAGAACCCGGTTGCCGCAAGGCAACCGGGTTGAGGACTGAACAGAAGTCATTTCAAACCTTAAACGTCAGCAGCAGGACCGCCGATCGGTGTTTCCGGACGCGGATCCTGTACTGCCGGAGGAGTACCGGAAGTCCCTGTACCACCCGACCAGTCGCGAGGTTCGCGAGGAGTACGACCCGCCATGATGTCGTCGATCTGCTCAGCATCGATCGTCTCGTACTTCATCAGCGCATCGGCCATCGCATCAAGCTTGTCGCGGTTGTCCGTGAGGATCTGCTTGGCGGTGCCGTAGCACTGATCAATGATGCTGCGCACTTCGGAGTCGATCAGCTTGGCTGTCTCACCGGAGAAGCTTGCACTCTGACCACCGCCGCCACGACCAAGGAATACTTCGCCCTCGTCTTCGGCGTACATCAACGGACCGAGCTTTTCCGACAGGCCCCACTTGGTCACCATGTTCCGCGCAATCTGGCTGGCACGCATGATGTCGTTGGAAGCGCCGGTGGTGACACCGTCGAAGCCCAGGGTCATCTCTTCAGCGATACGGCCACCGTAGAGCGAGCAGATCTGGCTGATCAGCGCACGCTTGGACAGGCTGTAGCGATCTTCTTCCGGCAGGAACATGGTCACACCCAGCGCACGACCGCGCGGAATGATGGAGACCTTGTAGACCGGATCATGCTCAGGCACTACGCGACCCACAATGGCGTGGCCGGCTTCGTGATAAGCGGTGTTCTGCTTCTCTTTTTCCGACATGACCATGGATTTGCGCTCGGCGCCCATCATGATCTTGTCCTTGGCCAGCTCGAATTCTTTCATTTCGACGACGCGCTTGCCGGTACGGGCAGCGAACAGCGACGCTTCGTTCACCAGGTTGGCCAAGTCGGCACCGGAGAAACCCGGGGTACCACGGGCAATCACCGCAGGAGCGACATCGTCACCCATTGGCACTTTGCGCATGTGCACCTTGAGAATCTGCTCGCGACCACGGATATCCGGCAGACCGACCACAACCTGACGGTCGAAACGGCCCGGACGCAGCAACGCAGGGTCCAGTACGTCCGGACGGTTGGTCGCGGCGATGACGATGATGCCGTCATTCATTTCGAAGCCGTCCATCTCTACCAGCAACTGGTTGAGAGTCTGTTCGCGCTCGTCGTGACCGCCACCCATGCCGGCGCCACGGTGGCGACCGACGGCGTCGATTTCATCGATGAAGATGATGCAAGGCGCGTGCTTCTTGGCCTGCTCGAACATGTCACGAACACGGCTCGCACCCACGCCGACGAACATCTCGACGAAGTCGGAACCGGAAATAGTGAAGAACGGCACCTTGGCTTCGCCGGCAATCGCCTTGGCCAGCAAGGTTTTACCGGTACCCGGAGGGCCGACCATCAGCACGCCGCGAGGGATGCGACCGCCCAGGCGCTGGAACTTGCCCGGATCGCGGAGGAACTCGACGAGCTCGCCAACTTCTTCCTTGGCTTCGTCGCAACCGGCAACGTCAGCCAATGTGGTCTTGACCTGATCTTCGGAGAGCAGGCGTGCCTTGCTCTTGCCAAAGCTCATCGGCCCACCCTTGCCCCCTGCACCGCCCTGCATCTGGCGCATGAAGAACATGAACACGGCGATGATCACCAGGATCGGGAAGCTGGCCACCAGGAGTTGAGTCCAGATGCTTTGCTGCTCAGGCTGCTTGCCCTCGACAACGACGTGGTTATCCACGAGGTCACCGATCAGACCATTGTCCTGGATTGCCGGACGGATGGTCTTGAAGCTGTCGCCATCGCTGCGCTTGCCGGTGATGACATAACCATCAACGGCTACGCGCTCGACCTTGCCATCCTTGACCTGCTGGATGAAGTCGGAATAGTTGAGGGTCTGCGGCTCGTTAGGGCTGGAGAAGTTGTTCATCACCGTCACCAGGACTGCCGCGATGATCAACCACAGGATCAGATTCTTTGCCATATCGTTCAATTAACTACCCTCTGAAGCAAGCTCCGCTAATGGCGCGCGCTTCGCATGATATTCACCGGCCTAACTTACTACATTACGAACGGCGGTGGCAGGCGCCGTCTGTAACCCTTTGTGAAACACTTTCTACACAATATTCGCTATTGCCCGCGGGGCGAAATACGAAAATCCTATCGACCCGCTAAAAAACCTTATTCGGCAGGACGGCGATAGCCCCAAGCCAGCATGTATTGCTCGCGGGAACTGCCACGGGAAGAGTCCGGCTTGATCATCTGGACCTTGTCGAATTTCTGACGAGCGTCCTTCACGTAAGCATCAAACCCTTCGCCCTGAAACACCTTGATCACGAAATTACCACCCGGCTTGAGTATCCGGGCCGCCAGATCAAGCGCCAGCTCACATAGAAACATGGCTTTTGGCATGTCTACTTCAGGCGTACCACTCATATTGGGGGCCATATCGGAAATCACAAGGTCCACCTGCGAATTACCCACGGCTTCAAGGATCTGGGCGAGCACTTCGTCCTGGGTGAAGTCACCCTGGATGAAAGTCACGTCCGGAATACTGTCCATTTCCAGGATGTCCGAAGCGATCAGACGCCCCTGACCGCCGATCAGCCGACTGGTGACCTGCGACCAGCCGCCGGGCGCAGCACCCAGGTCGACAACGCTCATACCCGGACGGATCAGCTTGTATTTCTCCTGGACTTCCAGAAGCTTGTAGCTCGCACGCGAGCGGTAACCATCCTTCTGCGCCTGCTTCACATAGGGATCATTGACATGTCTTTTCAGCCAGCCAAGGCTTGTCTTGGAACGCGCCATTGGGCACCTCGATGATAAGGGTCGTGATTAATTGGGCGGATCCACGAGCCCTCGGGTAAAATGGCCGCCATTTTACAGAATCCAGACGAAAGGGTCAGATTATGCCGCTCACTCAAGAGCAGAAGAAACAGTACAAATCCATTGGCCACCATCTGAAACCGGTTTTGATCGTGGCGGACAACGGTTTGACTGAGGGTGTGTTAGCCGAACTTGAACGCGCTTTGGCGGATCACGAGCTGATCAAGATCAAGCTCAACATCCTCGATCGCGAATCGCGCCTGGCGTCCATTGCAGAGCTGTGCAAGGTCGGTAAAGCGGACCTGGTCCAGGTCATTGGCAAGATGGCACTGATTCACCGCAAGAACTTCAGCGTCAACAAGCAACTGTCGAACGTCCATCGCTTCAAGTGATGACAAGGGTCAAGGGTGTGCTTCGCGCACCCTGCCACTCCATCCAGGTACCGGCTGCAACACCAGCACCAGCCCGGAAAACCCCAGGACGAGATAGCTGAAAACCTGCCAGCTCACGGCATCCGGCCATCCCAGGCGCACAGCGACAAACATCCCGCACGCATACAGCGCCATCAACAGCAGTTGCCCGCGAATATCGCGCCATAGACTGGCAAGGCCCTCGGCCTGAATCAGCACCAAAGCCTGAAAAATCACACACGCTGCGGCAAACCCCACCATCAGCGCATTCAGCATGCCTGCAATTTCGTCGATCAGCAGCGGTGCCAGGCCAATCCAGCCCAGCACCGGCAGCAGACCGATATGCAACAGCCACAGGCCGCCTACCCATAACATCTGGGTCAGCTGCCAAAGCATCGCGCCCGCACGAAGCGGGCGCCATGGCTTATCAGATGTGGCGAACTTCGACAATCTCATACTCGATAACGCCACCCGGCGTCTTCACGGCAACCACGTCACCCTCCTCCTTGGCGATCAAGGCGCGGGCCAGTGGTGAACCCACCGAAATCTTGCCGAGTTTGAAGTCAGCTTCGTCCTCACCCACGATGTGGTAAGTGACGCGCTCATCCGTCTCGACGTTGGCGATCTCAACGGTGGTGCCGAAAATCACTTTACCGGTATGAGGAATGGAAGTGACGTCGATGATGACCTGGTTCTGAATCCGGCCTTCGATGTCACGAATCCGCGCCTCGACCATCCCTTGCTGCTCGCGGGCAGCGTGGTACTCGGCGTTTTCCTTCAGGTCACCCAACTCGCGGGCCGTCCCGATGTCCTGGCTGAGCTTCGGACGGACGACCTTGGTCAGGTGAGCGTGTTCTTCTTCCAGGGCTTTGGCGCCCTGGACGGTCATTGGGTACTTGATCATGCCTTTAATCCTGCGTGTAGATCCTGCAAGCGGCGCACAGTCTTCTCGGGACCGAACTTCAACGCTTCGCAGATGGCTTCGCCAGCAGCAATGGTGGTGGTGCAGTAAATCTTGTGCTGCAGCGCATTACGACGAATGGAGTACGAGTCGGCGATCGACTGACGACCTTCGGTGGTGTTGATGATCAGGGTGACTTCGTCATTTTTGATCATGTCGACCACGTGCGGACGACCTTCGGTCACCTTGTTCACACGGCGCACTTTCAGGCCTGCGGCCTCGATCAGCTTGGCAGTACCGGCAGTGGCAACCACTTCGAAGCCCAAGTTGATCAGATCACGGGCCACGCCTGCAACCAGTGGTTTGTCATCGTCGCGCACGCTGATGAACGCGGTACCGCCGGTCGGCAGCACTTCGCTGGCGCCCATCTGGGCCTTGGCGAATGCTTCGCCGAAGGTGTCGCCCACGCCCATCACTTCACCGGTGGACTTCATCTCAGGGCCCAGGATCGGGTCCACACCAGGGAATTTGGCGAATGGGAACACCGCCTCTTTCACGCTGTAGAAGTTAGGAATGATTTCCTTGGTGAAGCCGATTTCCTTCAGGGTTTTGCCGGCCATGACGCGAGCCGCGATCATTGCCAGGGAAACACCGATGCACTTGGACACGAAAGGTACGGTACGGGAAGCGCGCGGGTTGACTTCGATGACGTAGATGTCTTCGCCTTGCAGCGCCAACTGCACGTTCATCAGGCCGACAACGCCCAGCTCCAGGGCCATTTTCTTGACCTGTTCGCGCATCTCGTCCTGGATGTGCGCAGGCAGCGAGTAAGGCGGCAGGGAGCATGCGGAGTCACCGGAGTGAACGCCGGCCTGCTCGATGTGTTGCATGATCGCGCCGATCACCACGTCGGTGCCGTCGCAGACCGCATCCACGTCCATCTCGATGGCGCAGTTGAGGAAGTGGTCGAGCAGCACCGGGCTGTCGTTGGACACTTTCACCGCGTCACGCAGGTAGCGCTTGAGCTCTTCTTCTTCGTAGACGATTTCCATCGCACGACCGCCCAACACGTAGGACGGACGAACCACCAGCGGGTAGCCGATCTTGCTGGCAGCGCGAATCGCTTCGTCTTCGCTGCGCACGGTGGCGTTTGGCGGCTGGCGCAGGTTCAGGCGCTCGACCATCTGCTGGAAGCGCTCACGGTCTTCGGCGCGGTCAATGGCGTCAGGGCTGGTGCCGATGATCGGCACGCCGGCTTCTTCCAGGGCTCGTGCCAGTTTCAGCGGGGTCTGACCGCCGTACTGGACGATCACGCCTTTTGGCTTCTCGACGCGGCAGATTTCCAGCACGTCTTCCAGGGTCACTGGCTCGAAGTACAGGCGATCGGAGGTGTCGTAGTCGGTGGAAACGGTTTCCGGGTTGCAGTTGACCATGATGGTCTCGTAACCGTCTTCGCGCAGGGCCAATGCCGCGTGCACGCAGCAGTAGTCGAACTCGATGCCCTGGCCGATACGGTTAGGACCGCCGCCGAGGATCATGATCTTGTCGCGGCCCGAAGGTGCAGCTTCGCACTCTTCCTCGTAAGTCGAGTACATGTACGCGGTGTCGGTGGCGAACTCGGCCGCGCAGGTGTCAACGCGCTTGTAGACCGGGAAGATCTCCAGCTTGTGGCGGTGACGACGCAGCGCCTTCTCGGTCACACCCAGCAGCTTGGCCAGACGCATGTCGGAGAAGCCTTTGCGCTTGAGCTTGAACATCAGGTCGCGGTCGATGCTGGCCAGACCCAGGGTCTTGACCTTCTCTTCTTCCTTGATCAGATCTTCGATCTGTACCAGGAACCACGGGTCGATCATGTTCATGCCGAAGATGTCTTCGACCGACAGGCCGGCGCGGAAGGCGTCAGCCACGTACCAGATACGCTCGGCACCCGGCACGGTCAGTTCGCGCTTGAGGATGCTCATGCTTTCCGGATTGCTCAGGTCGAGCTTCTCGTCCAGGCCGCAAACGCCCACTTCCAGGCCGCGCAAAGCTTTCTGCAGGGATTCCTGGAAAGTCCGGCCGATGGCCATGACCTCACCTACCGACTTCATTTGCGTGGTCAGGCGCGCGTCGGCTTTCGGGAATTTCTCGAAGGCGAAGCGAGGCAGCTTGGTCACGACGTAGTCGATGGACGGCTCGAAGGACGCAGGCGTAGCACCGCCGGTGATTTCGTTCTGCAGTTCATCCAGGGTGTAGCCGATCGCCAGCTTGGCAGCGATGCGCGCAATCGGGAAACCGGTGGCTTTGGAGGCCAGTGCCGACGAACGGGATACCCGCGGGTTCATCTCGATGACCACCATGCGACCGGTGTCCGGGCAAATGCCGAACTGGACGTTGGAGCCGCCGGTTTCCACGCCGATCTCGCGCAGTACCGCCAGGGAGGCGTTACGCATGATCTGGTATTCCTTGTCCGTCAGGGTCTGTGCCGGCGCAACGGTGATCGAGTCACCGGTGTGCACGCCCATCGGGTCAAAGTTTTCAATGGAGCAGACGATGATGCAGTTGTCCTTCTTATCGCGGACAACCTCCATCTCGTATTCTTTCCAGCCGATCAGGGATTCGTCGATCAGCAGCTCTTTGGTTGGCGACAGGTCCAGACCACGGGCGCAGATTTCTTCGAACTCTTCACGGTTGTACGCGATACCGCCACCGGTGCCGCCCATGGTGAAGGACGGACGGATGATGCACGGGAAGCCAAGCTTCTCGAGCACTGCGTTGGCTTCTTCCATGCTGTGGGCGATACCCGAGCGCGGGCAGTCCAGGCCGATGGATTTCATCGCCTTGTCAAAGCGCGAGCGGTCTTCAGCCTTGTCGATGGTGTCGGCATTGGCGCCGATCATCTCTACGCCGAATTTTTCCAGGACGCCTTCGCGCTCCAGGTCCAGGGCGCAGTTCAGGGCGGTCTGGCCACCCATGGTTGGCAGCAGCGCGTCCGGACGCTCTTTCTCGATGATCTTGGCAACGGTCTGCCACTTGATCGGCTCGATGTAGGTGGCGTCGGCCATGTCCGGGTCGGTCATGATGGTCGCCGGGTTGGAGTTCACCAGGATGACGCGGTAGCCCTCCTCGCGCAGGGCTTTGCAGGCCTGGGCGCCGGAGTAGTCGAATTCGCAGGCCTGGCCGATCACGATCGGGCCAGCGCCGAGAATCAGGATGCTTTTTATGTCTGTACGTTTTGGCATGGGTTTGTCACTCAAATCCGCAGGTCAGTCGGCAAGCCGTCTTGTTCAATCTGTGAAGCCTTGAGGGGGCCGCCGATGGGGGCCGCCCTCAAGCTTTGCTGCATCAGGGCGAGCGATCAGCGTCGCTTGGCCATCTCGTTGATGAAGCGATCGAACAATGGCGCTACGTCGTTCGGGCCAGGGCTGGCTTCCGGGTGACCCTGGAAGCTGAAGGCGCTCTTGTCGGTACGCTCGATGCCTTGCAGGGTGCCGTCGAACAGCGATTTGTGGATCGCGCGCACGTTGGCCGGCAGGGTCGCTTCGTCCACCGCAAAACCGTGGTTCTGGCTGGTGATCATGACTACACCGCTGTCCAGGTCCTGCACCGGGTGGTTGGCACCGTGGTGGCCGTGGCCCATTTTCAGGGTCTTGGCGCCGGAGGCCAGGGCCAGCAGCTGGTGACCGAGGCAGATACCGAATACCGGGATCTCGGTTTCCAGTACGTCCTTGATCGCCTGGATCGCGTAGTCGCATGGCTCCGGATCACCCGGGCCGTTGGACAGGAACACGCCATCGGGCTTCATCGCCAGCACGTCGGCCGCTGGCGTCTGGGCCGGAACCACAGTGACGCGGCAACCGCGCTCGACCAGCATGCGCAGGATGTTCAGCTTCACGCCGTAGTCGTAGGCGACCACATGGTACGGCAGCTCAGAGGCGTCGATGGTCGCGTGGCTGTCGGTTTTCAGGTCCCAGACCGTCGAGCGCCACTCGTACTGCTCTTTGGTGCTGACGACTTTCGCCAGGTCCATGCCCTTGAGGCCAGGAAAACCCTGGGCGGCGGCAATGGCGGCTTCTTCTGAGATGTTGTCGCCGGCCATGATGCAGCCGTTCTGTGCACCTTTCTCACGCAGGATGCGGGTCAGGCGACGGGTATCGATACCGGCGATGGCCACGACATTGTTGGCTTTCAGGTAATCGGACAGGGACATCGTGTTGCGCCAGTTGCTCGCAACCAGTGGCAAGTCACGGATGACCAGGCCAGCAGACCAGACGCGGTCAGACTCGGCGTCTTCCGGCGTGGTGCCGGTGTTGCCGATATGCGGATAGGTCAGGGTAACGATCTGTTGGGCGTAGGAAGGATCGGTAAGGATTTCCTGATAGCCGGTCATGGCGGTATTGAACACCACCTCACCAACGGTTTGACCGTCGGCTCCAATTGCTTCGCCGCGAAAAATGCTGCCATCAGCAAGGGCGAGTATGGCTGGCTTAGTCAAGAAGACCTCCCGTAAATAAAGCCTGAAAGGGCGATCGCAGGTGTAAAAAAGCGGAGTGACGTATGGACACGTCACCCCGCTCATTCACTGAATTATTCTGCGCGCTTTTAGTGAACACACTAAAGCTGTAGCTTACAGAAAAAGGCCTTTTTGGTCTACCGCCAATGAGCCTTAAAGGCCGGAGAATGCGACAGGTCGTCGCTTGGCGGAGTAAAACCGGGCTCAAACGCTGCGCGCGAGCCCGATCTCGGGTGCATCTTAACGCAGGTCGAGCACGTCTTGCATGTCGTACAGACCAGGCTCACGCCCGTCCAGCCACAATGCCGCACGCACCGCACCCTTGGCGAAGGTCATGCGACTGGACGCCTTGTGGGTGATCTCTACGCGCTCACCGTCGGCGGCGAACAGCACCGTGTGATCGCCAACGATGTCGCCGGCACGCACGGTGGCAAAACCGATGGTCTCGCGCTCGCGAGCGCCGGTCTGACCCTCACGACCGTACACCGCAACCTTCTTCAGATCACGACCGAGGGCATCGGCAATCACCTCACCCATGCGCACGGCAGTGCCTGACGGCGCATCGACTTTATGCCGATGGTGAGCCTCGGTGATTTCGATATCGACATCATCACCCAGCACCCGCGCCGCCGTATCGAGCAGTTTCAGGCACAGGTTGACGCCGACGCTGAAGTTGGCAGCGAAGACAATTGGAATGTCCTTGCCCGCCTCGGCCAGCAGCTGCTTCTCTTCGACACTGAAACCCGTTGTGCCGATGATCATCGCCTTGCCGTGCTTGCGGCAGAAGGCGAGGTTCTTCAGGGTCACTGTCGGGTGAGTGAAGTCGATCAGCACGTCGAACTCGTCGGCCACCCGAGCCAGGTCACCAGACAGCGGAACGCCAATGCGACCCAGCGCCGCCAGCTCACCGGCATCCGCACCGACCAGCGTGCTGTCGGGACGATCCACAGCCGCCGTCAGGCCGGCGCCCGGGGTTTGCTGCACGGCTTCAATCAGGGTTTTACCCATGCGCCCGGCGGCGCCCATCACTGCAATACGTCGCATGCCCTTCTCCTTACAAATCGCCGAAGAAGCGCTTCACGCCTTCGAACCAGCCAGTGGTTTTCGGCGAATGGCTGTTATCGTCCGCCAGCGAGCTGCGGAACTCTTCCAGCAATTCGCGCTGACGACGACCCAGGTTTACCGGGGTTTCGACCGCCACCCGGCACATCAGGTCGCCAGCACCGCCACCGCGCACCGGCGCAACGCCTTTGCCACGGACCCGGAACTGCTTGCCGGTCTGGGTGCCCTCGGGGATCTTCAGCTTGACTCGACCATCCAGGGTCGGAATCTCCAGCTCGCCGCCCAGCGCCGCATCGACAAAGCTGATCGGCACTTCACAGAACAGATGCTTGCCGTCGCGCTGGAAGATCGCGTGCTCGCGCACGTTGATCACCACATAGAGGTCGCCAGTCGGGCCGCCCTGGGCGCCCGCCTCGCCTTCGCCGGACAGGCGGATGCGATCACCGGTATCGACACCGGCCGGCACTTTCACCGACAGGGTCTTGTACTCTTCGATACGACCGTCACCGTTGCAGGAATCGCACGGGTCGGAAATGATCTTGCCCTGGCCATGGCAGCGCGGGCAGGTTTGCTGTACCGAGAAGAAGCCTTGCTGCATGCGAACCTGGCCGATGCCGCCACAGGTCGGGCAGGTAACAGGCGCCGAGCCCTTCTTGGCACCCGAGCCATCGCACGGCTTGCAGTTGACCAATGTCGGAACGCGGATATTCACGGTAGTACCGCGCACCGCCTCTTCCAGGTTCAGCTCCAGCGTGTAGCGCAGGTCGCTGCCGCGCTGGGCGCCGCCACGAGCACCGCCGCGACCGCCACCGAAGAAATCGCTGAACACATCGCCAAAGATGTCGGAGAAATTCTGACCACCGAAACCTGGCCCACCGCCGCCCATGCTCGGGTCGACGCCAGCATGACCGTACTGGTCGTAAGCGGCGCGCTTGCTCGAATCGGACAGCACTTCGTAGGCCTCGTTGGCCTCCTTGAACATCTCTTCCGACGCTTTGTCATCGGGATTACGGTCCGGGTGATGCTTCATTGCCAGGCGGCGGTAGGCCTTCTTCAGGTCTGCTTCGCTTGAGCCACGCTCAACACCCAACACTTCGTAATAGTCACGCTTTGCCATAAGTCTTTGCACTCTTGAGGACGTCCGGCAAACCTCTCCTGAGCCTTGCCAAACTCGTTGAGCCCCAATACAGGCCCGGACCCAACTCACGTCAATTCAACGATCCTGGTCTTTGATTCATTGCGGTACTTGCGGCGCGAAAAGCAGGAGCATTCCCGGCCATACCAGCAACATACGAACGCTGCCGCATGCTGTAAAAAATTCTCGTACTCCAGACACGCCAACGCGGGAGCAGGCTCCCGCGCGGCGACATCCTACCAGTCACCGCCTGAAGGCAGTCAACCGGGCGACCAACAACTTACTTGTTGTCTTTGACTTCTTCGAACTCAGCGTCGACGACGTCATCGGCCTTCTCTGCCTTTTCGTCCTGCGGTGCAGCGCCTTCAGCAGGCTGGGCCTGTTCGGCGTACATCTTCTGTGCCACTGGAGCGGAGACTTTCGACAGCTCTTCAACCTTGGCTTCGATCGCAGCCTTGTCGTCGCCTTTGACAGCGGCTTCAAGGGCTACCACAGCAGCTTCGATTGCAGTCTTCTCTTCAGCGCTCACCTTGTCGCCAGCATCAGCGATCATTTTGCGAGTCGAGTGCACCAGCGCATCACCCTGGTTACGGGCAGCGGCCAGCTCTTCGAACTTGCGATCTTCGTCGGCGTTGGTTTCAGCATCGCGAATCATCTGCTGAATTTCTTCCTCGGACAGACCCGAGTTGGCCTTGATCACGATCGACTGAGTCTTGCCAGTGGCCTTGTCCTTGGCGCCTACGTGCAGGATGCCGTTGGCGTCGATGTCGAAGGTCACTTCAATTTGTGGCACGCCACGTGGTGCTGGTGGAATCTCGGCCAGGTCGAACTTGCCCAAAGACTTGTTCTGAGCGGCTTGCTTACGCTCACCTTGCAGCACGTGAATGGTCACAGCGCCCTGGTTGTCGTCGGCAGTCGAGAACACTTGCGATTTCTTGGTAGGAATCGTGGTGTTTTTCTCGATCAGCGCAGTCATCACGCCACCCATGGTTTCGATACCCAGGGTCAGCGGGCTGACGTCGAGCAGCAGGACGTCTTTCACGTCACCGGCCAATACGGCGCCCTGGATAGCAGCACCCATGGCAACGGCTTCGTCCGGGTTCACGTCTTTACGAGCTTCTTTACCGAAGAACTCGGTTACCAGCTTCTGAACCAGTGGCATACGGGTCTGACCGCCAACCAGGATCACGTCGTTGATAGCGCCAACGTCGATACCGGAGTCTTTCAGAGCGATGCGGCATGGTTCGATGGTGCGTTGAACCAGGTCTTCAACCAGCGCTTCGAGCTTGGCGCGGGAGATTTTCACGTTCAAGTGCTTAGGACCGGTAGCGTCTGCAGTGATGTACGGCAGGTTCACGTCGGTCGAATTGCTCGAAGACAGTTCGATCTTGGCTTTTTCAGCGGCTTCTTTCAGGCGCTGCATCGCCAGCGGGTCACCCTTGAGGTTCATGCCGCTTTCTTTCTTGAATTCGTCAACGAGGTAGTCGATCAGACGAATGTCAAAGTCTTCACCGCCCAGGAACGTGTCACCGTTGGTGGCCAGTACTTCGAACTGGTGCTCGCCATCAACTTCAGCGATTTCGATCACGGAAACGTCAAAAGTACCACCGCCCAGGTCGTAAACGATCACGGTGTGATCGCCCTTGGCCTTGTCCATACCGTAAGCCAGAGCAGCTGCGGTTGGTTCGTTGATGATACGTTTAACGTCCAGGCCCGCGATGCGGCCGGCGTCTTTAGTCGCTTGACGCTGGCTGTCGTTGAAGTAGGCCGGAACGGTGATCACCGCTTCGGTCACTGGCTCGCCGAGGTAGTCTTCGGCGGTCTTCTTCATTTTCTTCAGAATTTCAGCCGAGATTTGTGGCGGCGACATTTTCTGGCCGTTCACTTCTACCCATGCGTCGCCGTTGTCAGCCTTGGCGATTTTGTAAGGGACCATCTTGATGTCTTTTTGTACGACTTCTTCGTCGAACTTGCGACCGATCAGACGCTTCACCGCGTACAGGGTGTTGTGCGGATTGGTCACTGCCTGACGCTTGGCCGACTGGCCAACCAGGATTTCACCATCGTTGGCGTAAGCGATGATCGACGGCGTGGTACGCGCGCCTTCAGCGTTTTCAATAACTTTGGCTTTGCCGTTTTCCATCACGGAGACGCAGGAGTTGGTAGTCCCCAGGTCGATACCGATAATTTTGCCCATGTTAACTCTCCCGAAACTTTGGATTTGGTTGCCGCAGCAGTGGTGGCTAACTGCGGTAGCACTTAAACGCTTGACTTCTAAATGGGGGCCTTGCGGCTAATTTCAAGCCTGCTCGTCAATAGAAGGCGAAACTGGCGCAGGGGCCTTGCTGACCACGACCATGGCCGGGCGCAGCAGGCGACCATTGAGCTGGTAGCCCTTCTGGAACACCTTGAGCACGCTGTTTGGCTCGACATCGGCGCTTTCCTGCATGGCCATCGCCTGATGATGAACGGCGTTGAACGGTTCGCCATGCGGGTCGATCGCTTCCAGCTGATAACGCTTCAGGGTGTCCTGGAACATTTTCAGGGTCAGCTCGATGCCTTCACGCATTGGGCGGATGCTTTCGTCATCCGGGTTGGACAACTCCAGGCCCCGCTCCAGGCTGTCGATGATCGGCAGCAGGTCGCTGGCGAATTTTTCCAGCGCAAATTTGTGAGCCTTTTCTACATCCTGCTCGGCGCGACGGCGGACGTTCTGCAGATCGGCGGCTACACGCAAAGCCTGATCCTGAGCGCCTGCCAGTTGCTCTTCGAGCACTTTTACACGGGTCGCCAGGTCATCACCCGAAGTCTCGGGCGCCTGATTGGCGTCTGGATTTTGCGTATCTACTGTCTGTTCGTCAGCCATAGATTTCTCCTTTCAATGACGTCCGCGAGCTCAACTCGCGCTTCTGCCCAGCTATATGGGGCCGCAAAAACCAGCTTCAAGGGGTTGAGCGGATTAACCCTACAAAAAAGAGCTGCATTGTGATTCAACACGGGACTAAGGGTTTCGTCGGATCAAGCAAATCGAGCTAAGCGAGGCCATTGTCAGCCAGAATGAAAACACTGTATAAATAACCAGACCTAACACCTGGGAGCGGCCCTTATGCTGGTGCACCTGTCTGTACACAACTACGCCATCGTTGAACATCTCGATCTGGAACTTGATCGCGGGATGAGCGTGATCACAGGGGAAACCGGCGCCGGCAAGTCGATCATGCTCGACGCCCTGGGCCTGACCCTGGGCGATCGCGCCGACAGCGGCGTGGTGCGACCAGGCGCAGACAAGGCCGACATCCTGGCCACCTTCGACCTGGTCGACATCCCTGAAGCCAGTGCCTGGCTGGCCGAGCGCGACCTCGACAGCGACGGGCCGTGCATCCTGCGCCGGGTGATCACCGCCGAGGGCCGTTCCCGCGGCTACATCAATGGCACCCCTTGCCCCCTTGGCGACCTCAAGTCCCTGGGCGAACTGCTGATCGACATCCATAGCCAGCACGAACACCAGTCCCTGCTGAAGACCGACACTCACCGTCGCCTGCTGGACGAGTATGCCGGCGCAACCGACCTGGCCCGCCATGTTCAATTGGCCGCCCAGCGCTGGCGCCAGACCCGCCACGAGCTGGACCGCCTCTCCAACTCCGGCGACGAACAGCGTGCCCGCCATCAACTGCTCAGCTACCAGCTCGAAGAACTGGAAAACCTCGGCCTTGGCGAAAACGAGCTGGAACAGCTGGAGCAGGAGCACAAGAACCTGACCAATGCCGAGACACTCCTGGGCATTTGCCGCCAAGTGGTCGAGCAATGCAGCGAAAGTGATTCGGGAAATGTCTTGAACGCCCTGACGGCCAGCCTCAATCGCCTGTCGAGCGTGAACAACTCCATCGGCGCCCTGGGCGAAGCCAGCAGCCTGCTGACCAGCGCACAGATCCAGGTCGAAGAAGCCGTTGGCGAGCTAAATCGTTTCCTCGACAACTTCGATGCCGACCCCGCACGCCTGCAATACCTGGAGGAGCGCCTGGATGCGATCTACACCATGGCACGCAAGCACCGCATCCAGCCGACCGAAGTCGCGGAAATGCAGCAGAAACTGCTGGATGAAATCGAGACACTCAATGCCAACGACGAATCCATCGAGCGCTTGAGTGATGAGCTGGCGTCTTACGCCCGTCATTATCACGAGAAGGCCCGTGACCTCAGCGACCTGCGCCACCAGGCCGCAGGCAGCCTGGCCAGCGCGGTTGAACAGGAAATCCAGCGCCTGGGCATGCCCGGTGGGCGCTTCAGTATTGAATTGCGCCCCAACACCAGTGATGAACTGCTGCCTAACGGGCTGGAGCAGGTCGAATTGCTGGTCAGCGCCAACCCCGGCCAGCCGCTCAAAGCCCTGGCGAAAGTGGCGTCGGGCGGCGAGTTGTCGCGGATCAGCCTGGCCATTCAGGTGATCACGGCCCAGACCTCTCGGGTGCCAACCCTGGTATTCGACGAAGTGGACGTGGGTATCGGTGGCCCCACCGCAGAAATTGTCGGCCAGCTGCTGCGCCGCCTAGGCGAACGCGGCCAGGTGCTGACGGTGACCCACTTGCCGCAGGTGGCCGCCCAAGGTCATCAACATCTATTTGTGCATAAAGTGCGCGGGGAGGACGCGACGCGTACCGCCGTGTCCAAGCTCAGCAAGAATGAACGGGTGGAAGAAGTGGCGCGCATGCTGGGCGGCATCGACCTCACCAAGGAATCTCTCGCTCACGCGAAAAAAATGGTGGTTACCGCAAAAAACTAAAGCGAACCCTGTAGGAGCTGCCGCAGGCTCGGGCCGCGTTCGGACGATCTTTTGATCTTTTCATTACAGGGGCAAAGTCAAAAGATCGTCCGCACGCGGCCCGAGCCTGCAGCAGCTCCTACCGAAACCGCTTGCAAGCCAGGCGGCAGAAAGCACGAAGGCGACCCTGGGGTCGCCTTCGCTCGTTTCGCGAACCGAAGGTTCACGCGACATGCTTACTTTTTCTTGCGTACATACAGCACAAGATTGTGATCAACCATCTCAAAGCCATACTTGTCGACGATGGCTTTCTGCAGACGCTCGATTTCTTCGTCGAAGAATTCGATCACTTCGCTGGTTTCGACGTCGACCATATGGTCGTGATGCTTGCCGTCGTCCAGCTCGAAGACCGCATGGCCTCCGTCGAAGTTGTGCCGCACCACAAGGCCAGCTGCCTCGAACTGGGTCAGTACACGGTAAACCGTGGCCAGACCGACGTCCTCACCAGCCTCCATCAGCGCCTTGTAAACGTCCTCGGCACTCATGTGGCGTTGCTCGGCGGAATCGAGCATTTGCAGAATTTTGACCCGCGGAAGGGTCACTTTGAGGCCGGCTTTGCGTAGTTCGCTATTTTCAACCATGGTCAGCTTTCTCGCGATGCTGCTTCGCAGCTTCTCTTAATGCGGGTATGATCGGCGTTTACGTTGTCCCAGCCAAGATAGTGGAAGTCGCCCACCGATGCAAAACACCAAGCTCTTGCTAACCAGTTTCACCTTTGTGGGACTGCTCGCACTCGCCGGTTGTTCATTCCCCGGGGTTTACAAAATCGACATCCAGCAGGGCAATGTCGTCACGCAGGACATGATAGACCAGTTACGCCCGGGAATGACCCGTCGGCAAGTACGGTTTATCATGGGCAACCCCCTGCTGACTGACACGTTCCATGCCGATCGCTGGGATTACCTGTACAGCCTGCAACCCGGTGGCGGTGAACGCCAACAGGAACGCATTAGCGTTATCTTCAACCCAAATGACCAGCTTGTCAGCCTTTCCGGTGATTTCATGCCGGGAGTCAGCCGTGACGAAGCCATTCTCGGCCAGGATGGCGGCACTAATGTGACCGCACCTGCAGAGAACGTCGAGAAGCCGAAACCGGAAAAACCGGTCAAGCCAGGCTCGTTGCTGGACCAGATCCAGAAGGACGTGGACGGCGTAGAGACCGTTCCGGTCCCGACTCCAGAGCCTCTGGACACTTCGCCGCAATAATTTGCGACGCATTAAAAAACCCGGCATGCCGGGTTTTTTATTATCTGCGGTTCAGCGATTACTGATTACGCGCCCTGGCTTCAGCCGCTTTTGCTGCGCGCAGCCGCCGAACTTCCTTGGGGTCCGCCAGCAATGGCCGGTAAATCTCGATCCGGTCGCCGGCCTGGGCCAGCCGGCTTTGCGGATCGGCCACCACCTTGCCGAAGATCCCAAGCGGGCACTCGTCAAGATTAAGCTCGGGAAACGCTTCGCCAACCCCGGAGCGCCGCACAACCTCGCGCACGGTCAGCCCCGGCGGCACGCTCACCGCCAACAACAGCTGGCGATCAACGGCGGCGTACATCACCTCAACGTCGATCATGACCTCAACCATGCATTTGCTTGGCACGCTGGCAGAACGCATCCACCAGGGTGTTGGCGGCCTGGTTGAACAGCGGCCCCAAGGTGGCGCGAACGATCGGGCCGGCATAATCAAACGACAGATCGAGGCTGATCTTGCAGGCCTTCTCGCCCAACGCCTTGAACACCCAGACGCCATGCAGCTGATTGAACGGACCTTCTTCCAGGTTCATCTCGATGGACTGACCGGGCACCAGCGTATTGCGCGTCACGAAATGCTGGCTGAGGCCACCCTTCGCCACGCCGACACTGGCGCGCATATGCTCGGCAGAACTCTCCAGGACCTCGGCAGACGAACACCAGGGCAGGAATTCCGGATAGCGCGCCACGTCGTTGACCAGGTCATACAGCGCTTGCGCCGGATACGGCAGCAGGGCCGAACGTTGAATATGTGTCGTCATGTCAGCGTCACTTCCACAGCTGGGCGGCAAACACTACAAGAATGCCGATGGGCGCCACATAGCGCATCAAAAACAGGGACAGGGCGAACAGTGCCGGACGGCGGATCGACAATTCGTCGCGCACCGCCTCACGGCCCATTACCCAGCCTGCAAACACCACGAAACATAACCCGCCAAGGGGCAACATGATTCGCGAGGTGAAGAAATCGATCACGCCGAAGAAGTCCAATCCCCCGGCCGCACCCCATTGATAGAGGTGAAACATCCCGCCTTCGTTCACGAAAAACTTGGCTTGCTTCCAGATATTGAAGGAAAACACCGTGCCCAGCCCCACGAACCAGCAGGTGAAAGCCAGCCAGAACGTCACCCAGGCGCGGCTGACCTTGGTCCGTTCAACCAGGTAGGCCACCATCGGTTCGAGCAGGGAAATCGCCGAACTCCAGGCCGCAACGGCTACCAGCACGAAGAACACTACGCCCATCAGTTGGCCGAAGGCTACGTTGCCGAAGGCGAAAGGCAGGCTGACAAACATCAGCCCTGGACCTTCGCTCGGGTTCAGGCCGGCCGCGAACACGATCGGGAACAGGGCCAATCCGGCGACCAGGGACACGAAGGTATCCAGCAGCGCCACGCCGACAACCGTACCGGAAATCGATGAATCCTTGGGCATGTAGGCGCCGTAGATCATGATCGAACCAACGCCGACACTGAGGGAGAAGAACGCATGGCCCATCGCGGGCAGCAAGCCATCAAGGACTTTTTCCGGATGGAAGTCGAACATGAAATGCACGCCTTCCATGAAGTGGCCCGTGGTCATGCTGTAACCCAGCAACACCAGGATCATCACGAACAGCAGTGGCATCATGATCCGCAGGCTGCGCTCGAGCCCGGCAACGACGCCCTTGGCGATCACCACGGCCGACAGCAGCATGAATATTGTGTGCCAAAGTGTCAGGCGCCAGGGGTCGGCGATGACATTACCGAAATACGCGCCGACCTGATCAGGTGTCACGCCCTGGAAATCGCCACGCCCCATGTCGATGATGTAATCCAGCGACCAGCCGCCCACCACACTGTAGAAAGACAGGATGAGCAACGCCGTGATCATGCCGGCGAAGGCCCCCCAGGACCACTTGCCCGAATGCCCGGCCTCGATGGCCAGCACCTTCAAGGCATTCGCCGGGCTTTGCCGGGCACGGCGGCCGATCAGGGTTTCGGCCAGCATGACCGGCACCCCGATCAGCGCGATGCAGGCCAGGAACATCAGCACAAAGGCGCCGCCGCCATAGACGCCGACCATGTAGGGGAATTTCCAGATACTACCCAGGCCCACGGCCGAACCGGTCGCGGCGAGTATGAAGACCCAGCGGCTAGCCCAACTGCCGTGGACAGAAACCTTGTCTGTCGACATCGTTATCACGCCCAAGCGTTCAAAAAAGAGCGCGCATTGTCCGGGATTCAATCAACCTGCTCAAGCACGTAGCGATACCGTAGCCGACTTGCTTGCAACTCCCTATAATGCCGCCCCTATGGCTAAACAGAAGAAACACCCCACAGGGACCATCGCGCAAAATAAAAAGGCGCGACACGATTACTTCATCGAACATCGGTTCGAGGCTGGTCTGGTCCTGGCCGGCTGGGAAGTAAAGAGTTTGCGGGCGAGCAAGCTACAACTGGTTGACAGTTATGTACTGCTCAAGGATGGCGAAGCCTGGCTGCTTGGCAGCCATATCACGCCACTGATGACCGCAAGCACCCACGTCATTGCTGACCCGACCCGCACGCGCAAGCTGCTGCTGAATCGGCGCGAGCTGGAAAAGCTGGCCGCCGCCGTGCAGCAGAAGGGTTATGCCTGCGTATGCCTGTCCTGGTACTGGAGCAAGCACATGGTCAAGTGCGAGATCGCTCTGGGCAAGGGCAAGAAGGAATACGACAAGCGCGACACCGAACGCGAACGCGACGCCGGTCGTGAGCTGCAGCGTGCGGTGCGGAACAAGGGCAAGGAAGATTAATTCTTCTGCCTGAAATGCGGCGCCTGCGAAAAGATCGCAGCCTGCGGCAGCTCCTACAGTTTTGTGCGAGCCCGATGAATCGGGTTGAAACAAAATCCATGTAGGAGCTGCCGAAGGCTGCGATCTTTTGCACTCAAAATCGTTCACATCCCCTTGCGCCGCTCCGCCCGAGCCATGCGCTGCACTTCCTGACGCACTTCCTCCAGCACCTCCTGCACATACAGGATATGCCTGCTGGACACCTCTCGCGCCTGCTCGGCACGCCCCTCGATAATCGCCAGGTACAGCTCCCGATGCTGAGTGATCAGCATGTCGCGGGTTTCCGTGCGCTGTTTGTACATCCCGCCGATATTGGTCACGACATTACGCTTGAGCAGATCGAACAGCCCGCGAATCGTGTGCAACAACACGGCGTTGTGGCTGGCTTCGGCAATCGCCAGGTGAAATTTCGCATCAGCGGCGCCTTCTTCCGCGCGACTGATTTCATCGTGTCGCGTGTAGCAGTCCTGCAATTGAGTGAATGCCGCAGTCAGGCGCTCGCGATCAACATCGGTAGCGCGCAGCGCTGCGTAATAGGCGCATGAAGCTTCCAGGGTGTGGCGAAACTCCAGCAAATCGCGCTGTGCCTCGGGATTGCTTTCCAGCAGATGCAGCAACGGATCGCTGAACGTCGTGCCCAGGGATTCCACCACATAGTTGCCACCGCCCTGACGACTGACCAGCAAGCCCTTGGCCGCCAGTTTCTGGATCGCTTCGCGTAAAGACGGCCGCGAAACGCCGAATTGCTCGGCCAGCGCACGCTCGGCAGGCAAGCGCTCACCGGCCTTCAGCGTGCCCTCGAGAATCATCCCCTCGAGCTGCTCGACAATATCGTCAGACAAACGGCGCTGCCGAATCTGATCAAACCCCATGACTCATTTCTCCACGATCCCGACCACTCGCCGGGCTCTCTATTCTGGCCTATCGGCGCTGCGCAGGCACCTGCCGGACACTGTTTAGTCGAACGAAAAATCGACCCGCCAGGCGCACCTAAGACGAAAGTTTGCGGGCGGCAAATTGACACACCCCTAGAAGGCTTTTACTCTAGCCAACAGCGATTGTAAATTGGTATTACCAATTATCCAAGCACGCTGACCAGTGCCTGACCAACAACAATTAGGGGCCACCCCATATGCAAACCTGGCAACAGCTCTATACCCCGCTCGGCAGCCTAGGCTTCTCCGCGCTCGCCGCCGTTATCCCCATCGTGTTTTTCTTCCTGGCGTTGGCGGTGTTCCGCCTCAAAGGGCACGTGGCCGGCAGTATCACGCTGGCGTTGTCCATCGCCGTCGCAATCTTCGCTTTCCAGATGCCCGTGGACATGGCGTTCGCCGCCGCAGGCTATGGCTTCGCCTACGGTCTGTGGCCGATTGCGTGGATCATTGTCGCCGCTGTGTTCCTCTACAAACTGACGGTCAAGAGTGGTCAGTTCGAGGTCATCCGCAGCTCGGTGTTGTCGATCACCGACGACCAGCGTTTGCAGGTTCTGCTGATCGGTTTCTGCTTCGGTGCGTTCCTGGAAGGTGCTGCCGGTTTCGGTGCGCCGGTAGCGATTACCGCCGCATTGCTGGTAGGACTCGGCTTCAACCCACTGTACGCCGCGGGCCTGTGCCTGATCGCCAACACCGCGCCAGTGGCCTTCGGCGCCTTGGGGATTCCGATCATCGTGGCCGGGCAAGTGACCGGCATCGACGCGTTCAAGATCGGCGCCATGACCGGTCGCCAACTGCCGCTGCTGTCGCTGTTCGTGCCGTTCTGGCTGGTGTTCATGATGGATGGCCTGCGCGGCGTTCGTGAGACCTGGCCTGCTGCGCTGGTCGCCGGTTTGAGCTTTGCCATCACTCAATACTTCACGTCGAACTTTATCGGCCCTGAGCTGCCGGACATCACCTCGGCCCTGGTCAGCCTGATTTCCCTGACGCTGTTCCTGAAAGTCTGGCAGCCAAAACGCGCCGCCGGCCAACACATCGCCGGTGCCGTCTCGGCTTCGGTGGTGACCGCCAGCGCCGGTGGTTTCGGCCAACCGCGCACCAGCGTGGCATCCCCTTACAGCCTGTTCGAAATCATCAAAGCCTGGTCGCCGTTCCTGATTCTCACCGTGCTGGTCACCATCTGGACCCTCAAACCGTTCAAGGCAATGTTTGCTGCCGGCGGCTCGATGTACAGCTGGGTGTTCAACTTCGCGATTCCGCACCTGGATCAGATGGTGATTAAAGTCGCACCGATCGTGACTGCGCCGACCGCCATTCCAGCGGTATTCAAGCTCGACCCGATTTCCGCCACCGGCACGGCGATTTTCTTCTCCGCTCTGATCTCGATGCTGGTACTGAAGATCAATTTAAAAACTGGTCTTACCACTTTGAGAGAGACCTTCTACGAACTGCGCTGGCCGATTCTGTCCATCGGTATGGTCCTGGCCTTTGCCTTCGTCACCAACTACTCGGGCATGTCTTCGACCATGGCGCTGGTATTGGCAGGCACCGGCGCGGCCTTCCCGTTCTTCTCGCCGTTCCTCGGCTGGCTGGGCGTGTTCCTGACCGGTTCCGACACGTCGTCCAACGCGCTGTTCAGCTCGTTGCAAGCGACCACCGCGCACCAGATCGGCGTCAGTGATGTGCTGCTGGTAGCGGCAAACACCAGTGGCGGCGTGACCGGCAAGATGATCTCGCCGCAATCGATCGCCGTGGCCTGCGCCGCGACCGGCCTGGTGGGCAAGGAGTCGGATCTGTTCCGCTTCACCCTCAAGCACAGCCTGTTCTTTGCAACGATCGTCGGCCTGATCACCTACATCCAGGCCTACTGGCTCACCGGCATGCTGGTGCACTAAGACCTAGAAGCAGCATCGAAAAAACCGACGCCGGACCACGACTCCGGCGTCAGCTATTCACAACCCGGTCTGTAAGGCTGCTGAAAGCTTCCCTCTCTATATTCAGCAGCCTCAGCGGACGGATAACCGGGCCCACCCGGAGACACGCCTGATGAGCGAGCTTTTTTACAACGCCGTGCCGAACGCCCCCCGCGTGGCCCCGCCACTGCCTGAGCCTCGGCAATACCCCAGCGAGAAACCGTCACGGGTCTACCTGTTCGGGACCTGCGTGGTGGATCTGTTCTATCCCGAAGCAGGGATGGATGCGATCCGCTTGCTGGAACGCGAAGGCATTCGGGTCGAGTACCCGCAGGGGCAGAGCTGCTGCGGACAACCGGCCTACACCTCGGGTTACACCGAGCAGGCAAGGACCGTCGCGCGCTCGCAACTGGCGCTGTTCGCCGCAGATTACCCGGTGGTAGTGCCGTCGGGATCCTGTGCCGGGATGTTGCGCGAACACTATGCCGACTTGTTCAAGGACGAGCCGCAAACGCTGAAACAGGTTCAGGCCCTGGCGGCCCGGACGTATGAACTGGCCGAGTTCCTGCTGTTTGTCTGCAAGGTGCAGCTCAAGGACAGCGGCGAGCCGGTAAAAGTGGCGTTGCACACCTCGTGTTCG
Source organism: Pseudomonas sp. ES3-33 (assembly GCF_000952175.1). NCBI lineage: Bacteria > Pseudomonadati > Pseudomonadota > Gammaproteobacteria > Pseudomonadales > Pseudomonadaceae > Pseudomonas > Pseudomonas sp. ES3-33. The sequence goes on from NZ_JZRI01000078.1 coordinate 63,533, forward strand.
GCGCGTCGTGAGATGAACACCCACCTGCACGGTCGCGAGTTGTTGTCGCAACTGAGCAACGTGGAGCGAGTCGACCACAGCCACGAAAGTGAATGCTGTGGCTTCGGTGGGACTTTCAGCGTCCGTATGCCAGACATTTCCGGCGCGATGGTGGCTGACAAGACCCGGTCGCTGAAAGAGTCGGGCGCGCACCAGGTACTCAGTGCCGATTGCGGTTGCCTGATGAACATCAACGGCTCGCTGGAGAAACAGAAGGAAGCGTTGCGCGGCCAACACCTGGCCAGTTTCCTCTGGCAGCGAACCGGAGGTGTTCTATGAACGCTTCCGCGATTATTCCTACGGTTGCCGTAGAAGAAGATTTTCGCACCCGAGCCCACACGGCACTGGGTGACCCGCAGTTGCGAAACAACTTTCGCACGGCGATGGATTCACTGATGACAAAAAGGGCAGCGTCTTTCAGCGATGCCCACGAAAGAGAACACCTGCGAGCGCTCGGCAATGCCGTCCGCGCCCGTGCTTTATCCAAGCTGCCCGACCTGCTCGAGCAGCTTGAACAGAACCTGACCCGCAACGGTGTGACAGTGCACTGGGCGGAAACGGTGGACGAGGCCAATGGCATCGTCCTCTCGATCATCCGCGCTCACGAGGGGCGGCAAGTGATCAAGGGCAAATCGATGGTCAGCGAAGAAATGGAGATGAATCATTTCCTTGCTGATCGGGGCATTGAATGCCTGGAATCGGACATGGGCGAGTACATCGTCCAGCTCGACCACGAGAAGCCTTCACACATCATTATGCCGGCAATCCACAAGAATGCCGGTCAGGTCGCGTCCTTGTTCCACGACAAACTTGGCGTGGAGTACACCAAGGACGTTGACCAACTCATTCAGATCGGTCGCAAAGTCCTGCGGCAGAAATTCTTCGAGGCAGACATCGGCGTCTCCGGTGTCAACTTCGCCGTGGCCGAAACCGGCACCCTGCTGCTGGTGGAAAACGAAGGCAACGGGCGCATGACCACCACGGTGCCGCCGGTGCACATTGCCGTCACCGGCATCGAAAAAGTGGTCGAGAACCTGCGCGACGTGGTGCCGCTGCTGTCGCTGCTGACCCGTTCCGCCCTCGGCCAGCCGATCACCACCTACGTCAACATGATCTCCGGCCCGCGCCAGGAACATGAACTCGACGGCCCGCAGGAAGTGCACCTGGTGCTGCTGGACAACGGCCGCAGCCAGGCTTTCGCCGACAGCGAGCTGCGCCAGACCCTCAACTGCATCCGCTGCGGCGCCTGCATGAATCATTGCCCGGTCTACACCCGAATCGGCGGCCACGCCTACGGCGAGGTGTACCCAGGGCCCATCGGCAAAATCATCACCCCGCACCTGGTGGGCCTGGCGAAGGTTCCGGACCACCCCAGCGCATCGTCGCTGTGCGGGGCGTGCGGTGAAGTCTGCCCGGTCAAAATTCCTATCCCCGCGTTGCTGCGTCGCCTGCGCGAAGAGAACGTCAAGGCCCCCGACAGCCCGAACCCGGTCATGCGCGGCCAGGGCAGCAAGTATTCGCGCAAGGAACGCTTCATCTGGAATGCCTGGGCCAGGCTCAACAGTTCACCGGCGCTCTATCGCCTGTTCGGCTTCTTCGCCACCCGCCTGCGCGCCCTCACACCGACCCGCCTGGGCCCGTGGACACAAAACCACAGCGCGCCAAAGCCGGCAGCCCGTTCATTGCACGACATGGCCCGCGAACATCTGGCCAGACAGGGAGATCGCTGATGAGTGCCAAGCACAATATCCTCGGCAAGTTACGCAACAGTCTGACGGGAACCACGCCGGTGCCTGACGACTTCGACGTCGAACTGCTGACAGCGCCCTACACCTACGCGCCCGAACAACGCATCCCGCAACTGCGCAAGCTGATGGAAGCGGTGCACACCGAGATCCACCTGACGTGCGATGAACAGTGGCCGGCACTGCTCGCGCAACTGGTCAAGGATCGCCAGCTACCCAGCTTGCTGATCGCACCGACCACTGCACACGGCCAACGCGTCACTCAGCATTGGGCGAACAATCCGCAGCTGCCAACACTCAAATCCTACAATCGTCCGATCGAGGAATGGAAAGCCGAGCTGTTCCACGACACGCCGGCCAGCCTGACCACGACCCTGGGTGCCATCGCCGCCACCGGCAGCCTGATCCTCTGGCCAACCCGGGAAGAGCCGCGATTGATGAGCCTGGTGCCGCCGGTGCATTTCGCCCTGCTGAAGGCGAGCGAAATCCGCGACAACTTCTACCAGGTGCAACAGGAATTCGAGTGGGCCCAAGGCATGCCGACCAACGCCTTGCTGGTGTCCGGCCCGTCGAAGACTGCTGACATCGAACAAGTGCTGGCCTACGGCGCCCACGGTCCGAAAGACCTGGTGGTTTTGATTCTGGAGGACCAATGACTTTACCGGCGGCTTTCCTGCGAGACGCGCAACAACTGATCCCCCAGAAGCGGCGCTTCGACGACCCGCTGTCGACGCTGGCCTTCGGTACCGACGCCAGCTTCTACCGGCTGATTCCCCAGCTGGTGATTCGGGTCGAGTCCGAAGACGAAGTGGTCGCACTGCTGAAGCTGGCGCAACGGGACCAGGTTTCGGTGACCTTCCGCGCGGCGGGCACCAGCCTGTCCGGCCAGGCAATCAGCGACTCGGTGCTGATCGTACTTGGGGATAACTGGAACGGCCGCGAGATTCGCGGCCAGGGCACACAAATCCGCCTGCAACCGGGCGTAATCGGCGCACAGGCCAACGCATGGCTGGCGCCGTTCGGACGCAAGATCGGCCCGGACCCGGCGTCGATCAACGCCTGCAAAATCGGCGGCATCGTCGCCAACAACGCCAGCGGCATGTGTTGCGGCACTGCGCAAAACACCTATCACACCCTGGCCGGCATTCGCCTGGTGCTGGCTGACGGCAGCCGCCTCGACACCGAAGACGCGGCCAGTGTCGCGGCATTCCGCCAGAGCCACGCAGCCCTGTTGGAGCGCCTGGCCACGCTGGGCCGTGAAACCCGCGCCAATACCGAACTGGCGGCAAGAATTCGCCACAAATACCGTCTGAAAAATACCACCGGCCTGTCACTCAACGCCCTGGTGGATTTCGACGAGCCTGTGGATATCTTGAGCCACCTGCTGGTGGGCTCCGAAGGCACGCTGGGCTTTATCAGCGCCGTGACCTACGACACCGTGATCGACCACCCCAACAAGGCCTCGGCACTGATCGTCTTCCCGGACGTTGAAACCTGCTGCAACGCGGTCAGCGTGCTGAAAAGCCAGCCGGTGTCCGCCGTGGAACTGCTCGACCGCCGCAGCCTGCGTTCGGTGCAGGACAAACCCGGCATGCCGGCTTTCGTACAGCAGCTGTCGAACAATGCCTGCGCCCTGCTGATCGAATCCCGCGCCGCGTCATCGAGTTTGCTGCAGGAACAACTGGCGCTGATCATGGCGTCGTTGACTTCCTTCCCCGTGGAAAAACAAGTCGATTTCACTGAAGACCCGGTCGAGAACGCCCGCCTCTGGGCGATCCGCAAGGACACCTTCCCCGCCGTCGGCGCCGTGCGTAAAACCGGCACCACGGTCATCATCGAAGACGTCACCTTCCCCGTGGAACAGCTGGCCAGCGGCGTAAACCGCCTGATCGAGCTGTTCGACAAACATCATTACGACGAAGCGATCCTCTTCGGCCACGCCCTGGAAGGCAACCTGCACTTCGTCTTCACCCAAGGCTTCAACAACCCGCAAGAAGTCGCGCGCTACCAGGCGTTCATGGACGACGTGGCGCAACTGGTCGCCGTGGAATTTGGCGGTTCGCTCAAGGCCGAACACGGCACCGGCCGCAACATGGCCCCCTTCGTTGAACTGGAATGGGGCAGCGATGCCTACCAGTTGATGTGGCAGCTCAAGCGCCTGCTGGATCCCGCCGGCGTCCTCAACCCGGACGTGGTACTCAGCGAAGACCCGCAGATCCATCTCAAGCACCTCAAGCCCTTGCCCGCCGCCGACGAGATTGTGGACAAGTGCATCGAGTGCGGCTTTTGCGAACCCGTGTGCCCGTCCAAGGGCCTGACCCTGAGCCCGCGCCAGCGCATCGTGATCTGGCGCGATATCCAGGCGAAAAAACGCGCCGGTGTCGACACCACAGAGCTGGAAGCCGCTTACGAATACCAGGGCATCGACACCTGCGCCGCCACCGGGTTGTGCGCACAGCGCTGCCCGGTAGGCATCAATACCGGCGAACTGGTGAAGAAGCTGCGTAGCCGCAAAGCAACCAGTAAGAAAACCGCCGACTGGCTGGAAGGCAATTTCGCCACCGCCCTGCAAGGCGCGCGCTTCACCCTGCACGTGGCCAACGGCGCCCGGATGCTCCTGGGTGCGCCGCGACTGGCGAAGGTGTCAGCGGCACTCAGCAAATTATCCAGAGGCCAGGTCCCGCAGTGGTCCAACGCCATGCCCCAGCCGGAAAAAGCCATTCGCTTCAGCCCGACCCTCTCGGACGACCGCCCCCGGGTGGTCTATCTGGCCGCCTGCGTCTCGCGTGTGATGGGCCCGGCAGCCGGTGATAACGAGCAAATGTCGCTCTACGACAAAACCCGCGGCCTGCTGGAAAAGGCCGGCTACCAGGTCGTGTTCCCAGACAACCTGGACAGCCTCTGCTGCGGACAGCCTTTCGCTTCCAAGGGTTACGCCGAGCAGGCCGAACACAAGCGCCAGGAACTCATCGGCGCACTGTTGCACGCCAGCCGCGGCGGGCTCGACCCGATCTACTGCGACACCAGCCCCTGCACCTTGCGCCTGGTCCAGGACCTGGGCGAAGTGCGCCTGGACCTGTACGACCCGGTTCGATTCATCCGCACCCACCTGATGGATCGTCTCGACTTCACCCCGCAGCAAGCGCCCATCGCCGTCCACGTCACCTGCAGCACCCAGCACCTGGGCGAGAGCCAGGCGCTGATCGACCTGGCGCGCAAATGCAGCACCAACGTGGTCATTCCGGAAGGCATTCACTGCTGCGGTTTTGCCGGCGACAAGGGCTTCACCACCCCGGAACTTAACGCGCACTCGCTGCGCTCGCTCAAGGACGCCGTGCAGCACTGCAGCGAAGGCATATCCACCAGCCGCACCTGTGAAATCGGCCTCAGCCAACACGGTGGAATCGACTACCACGGGCTGGTCTACCTCGTGGACCGCGTCACCCGAACGCGAGCGACCTGAAGAAAAATAGAACCCTTGCGCCTGGTTGTAGTCAACCAAGTAACCCGGCCCTGCCGGGCTCACCCAAACTCGGCAGCCCGTCCTGACGCCGGCCAAGCCCGGCGCCTCAGTTCAAGGAGATACACATGAAACGTTCTGTACTGTTAGGTCTGTTCGTTACTGCTTCCATGATGGCCTCCACCTCCTTCGCCGCGACTGAAGACCTGTGCGAAGTGAATCTGCAGACCATCGCCAATGCCAAGTCGCAGATCCAGGCGCCGGAAATCCAGACCCGTGTCGAGGCCAGCGTCCAGCAAGCCAAGGCGCACCAGGCCATGAACACCAAGGAAGGCACCGAGAAGTGCATCGCTGAGACCACCCAGACTATCCAGGACATCCAGAACGCCAGCAGCGGCAGCAATAAATGACCCATTCCCGGAAGGCGTACCTTCGGGTTGGCCTTCCGGGTTGGTTTGCCGTACACTGTACAGGCTTGTTGCTCACCAGATTCACGAGCAATGAGTTCGGGGCCGTTTAGGATTCGACGCCGGTCGCGAAACTTTAGGTGCATGCCGAGTTGGTAACAGAACTCGTAAATCCACTGTTGCAACTTCTTATAGTTGCCAATGACGAAAAATACAGCCAGGATTACGCTCTCGCTGCGTAAGCAGCCTTAGCCCTGAGCTCCTGGTGCCTTCGGGCCCAGCAATCACTAGGGGATGTCTGTAAACCCGAAGTGATTGTCATATAGAACAGAATCGCCGTGCAGTACGTTGTGGACGAAGCGGCTAAAACTTACACAACTCGCCCAAAGCACCCTGCCCTTCGGGTCGCTGCGGGTTAACTTAATAGAAACGGCTACGCATGTAGTACCGACAGCGGAGTACTGGCGGACGGGGGTTCAAATCCCCCCGGCTCCACCAAATCAACGAAAAAAGACGTCTTAGGACGTCTTTTTTTGTGCGTGGAATTCAGTGCAAGTATGGGTTTCAGGCGATTGGCTTCCGCAGATGCTTTTTGAATTCCAGGCGCTTTGGTGTCCCGTTGGTATCCCGAGCCTGAAGATTCGAGCAGCCACACCAATCCCCAAGACCTTCAAGGCCCCCAGCCTCACCCCACATCAATTGCTATCAGCGAACAAAAGCCCACCCCCAAACACCACCTCCTGTGGGAGCGGGCTTGCCCGCGAAAGCGCCAGATCATCCAAAACAAATCCAAATGACCCAGCACCATCGCAAGCCCACCTTCAGACTAATCTCCAGAATCCTCCCGCTCCCGCATCAAAACCTTCAACGAATCATCAACCAGCGCCTTACCCATAGCCGCCAGATAATGCGCAGCCCAAGCATGGCGCCCATTGTCCTTCGCATAAGCCGCATCCTCAGTCAGCGATTTGGCAAGGCAAAGAAAATCGGAAGCCATCGACAACGCATCACCAATGGGCACGCCACCAATGACGTGAAACATTGCTTGATTACCGAGGTAGATCGCGGGGGTGAAGCCGATGGTTTTGAGTTCGGGATTGTCGGTCATTTGCCACCTCCAGAGAGGGAGATGCAGTGGCCGAGGGTGGAAGGTGGGGCGTTACGCCACTGGGAACTGCGAAGAGGGGGAAGCCAAACTTCGTACGGTTTAATTCTGCGCATTATCCAACTCCTTGATATGAGGAGCTGCCACGTTCGTTTCCACACGAATGGGTGACAGCTGTGCGCAGGGTGGAAAACCGGTAATCAAGGAAACCGGCACGCCCGAAGACGTCCCACGCACAGCCGCCATAACTCACGCCGCAGGCATAAAAAGACCTGCAGACATGATGGGAGCGCTGTTGCGCCTTGAATTACTCGGGTTTCCACACCCGGTCGCTGAGTTTGCAGCGACGGCGAAAGGGTATCGCGAGCGTTCCTCCCCTGCAACCACTGACAGCCTTGGACTGAATCCCGCAACCCACGAGATGACGCCTGAAGCGCTTCGCGGCGTGCGGGCTAACAGTCGGTTTGTTTCGTAACAGATCTTTGCAAGTATGCATCAGTCCCTGGCGCGCTCAGGAAGGGCAGACATTGATTTAGCAGTTAAACCACGCAGGCATTAATCCCAATCGCTACCGCCCCCCTGGGTCTGGCTTAGTTAGGGATTACGTTCAGACCGTCTTTTTTCTGGTAGAAATGCATTCCTGAAATTCAGAGAAAAGCGCGTACTTCGAGCGGACACCATCGAACGCCGGCGTCCGATGGTGGTTTGGTGGAGCGAGTACATCCAAAAAGCGCCGACAGGCAATTTGTCGGTGACGACTATCCTCGCAGACAGAAGCGCGATAGTCGTACCGACACACTGATCGTTAACTGTCCCTGGTGGTGATGCAACTGGGCGTCAGAGGACCTGGAGGTCTCGCACCGCTTCCGTGTGCTGACTGGCAACCCGCAACAGCGTCTGTGTCGCACCTGCCTGTTATGGGCGGGCCGTATGTGGGCATCCTCGGATGCGCCGGGGTCCAACTAGCCGGTACGCCAACCCATACGGTTCCGCCCACCCTGATTGGCGTCCGGAGGTTGAGCGCCTCATTCGCAAGCTCGACACTGACCAGTATCGTTTTCTTCGGCTGAACTACCACGGTGAAATTCAGGATACGTTGATGGTGAGCGAATCCGGCGTGTATGCGCTCATGATCTATCACCACATCCCTGAAAACCAAAATCTTCGGCAGTGGTTGACGCATGAGGTCATTCCCGCACTACACGGCCTTGAATCAGGTTTACACCTGGGCGCTCGGCATCACCTGGATCGCCGATTGGGTGCCACGTGTCAGCTCGCGGTACTCGTAGGTCACCTTGTCAGGCGCGACCTTGCCGGTGTAACCCTTCTTGATGTTGGCGACGATGTAGTTGAAGTCGCTCTTGCTGCGGGTGGTGACCACAATGTTGGCCTTGCTGCTGGCGCTGGACACGTAGTTACCCACTTGCGACAGCGGCTGCTTGAGGCGGTTGTCGCGCTTTTTCACCAGAGCCTGCGGCACGTTGACCTGCATCGAGTCCATGCTTTCGACACTGGCGGCCCCGACGTCATTGCGCTTGTCCGCGGGTACCGCTTCCTGGCGGGTTGTCAGTTGCACGACCGCGACATCACCCGACTGGCGCTCGATGGCCGCCTTGGCCTGACGGGCGTTTTCCAGGTCCTTCTGACGACCCACGTAATAGCCTGTTGGCGCGCCCAGGGCCGCGCCGATGGCGCAACCGGCGCCAGGGTTGCCACCCGTCCCGGCGGCAATCGCGGCACCGCCAATGCAACCGAGCACACCGCCGACCGCCGTGCTGCCAATGGGCGAGTTCTGGCAACCACTTAACAACAAACCGGTACAGGCGAGCAACAGGGTCGATACAGCAAGCGCGCGCGACAAGGGCGACTCCTTTCGAGACTGGATATGAGCATTCATTGAGGCTGATAACCGTAGGTCAAGCCCCCGAGCAGGTGCAGGCGCACCCGTTCGTTAAGCGGGTAAAACACCGGCTGGACCTGCGCCGTCCACTGCACACTGTGGGCGATGATCCAGCCCATGGGCCCAAGTGTGGAGCCGTTCTGCTGCTTGAGGTCGAGAAACAGCCGCTGCTCGGTCACCTTGTTGGTCCAGAGCATCGGCACCGTCAGCACCACCAGCGCGTAGCCGACAAAGGCGGCCGCGTAGAGCCTTGGCGGGACATAACACAGCGCCCTGGTGAAAAAGCCCAGGCACTTGAAGATGTGGGTGAAGGCGCCGAGCAAGGAAAACAACAGGGCGATCATCGGCACAATCAGCGCTCGGTAGCTGTCACGGCCGATCTGCGCCTTTTCGCCTCTGTCGCGGTAGTTTTGCGGGTCGACCAAGCGATCTTCGATCAGCTGCCTGGCATCGAAGCTGATGGTCGGCCGGTACACGGTTTGCTCGAAGTCGCTGGGCGACAGGTCGGGTTGCAAGGTGATCAAGTACGGCAAGTGCAACGCGTCGCGCCACTTGTTCTGGATCGGCAGCTGCGCAAAAAACTGCCCGCGCGGCAAGCCCGGCTCGATCCAGCGGCCGACCGACTCCAACCCGGCGGCATAGGCGCTACGGGCATCCAGTTGCACGCGCCGGGCCACGGCGCGGTTGAAGCCCGCACGGTCGTTGGGGCGCCAATCGTCGGCCACCGCAATGCCCTTCTCGCGCAGCGACTGACGGACCGTGTTGGCATGGCGGTTCGGCACATTGTTGGGGGTCAGGCGGCGGTTGCGTTGCTTGAGGCTCTGCACGTAATCGTTCCAGGCCTGCTGCTGGTGCCTGGCGATGGACGCCGCGCTGATCGCCTCCAGGTAGCGCCGGCTGCCCTGCTGGTACTGGCGATAGCTTTCATCCAGCTCGGCGAGGGAGTCCTGGTAGCGGCGATAATTAACCTCGGCATCGCCGCGCACGGTTTCGGCGAACAACTCGAAGAACGGCTGCGCCTGTGGCTTGATGCTCTCCGTCAGGTGATCCTTCGACAGCAGCATGATGGGCAGCGTCGCCAGCAGGGTCTTGCCCTCGGGGCGCTGCAAATCCTCAGTCGTGAGATCCAGACCCGTCAGGCCGAAATCGCGATGCACCATCAAGTACGTCATCGGCACGCCCAAGGCCGCGCGCGCTCGCTCATCGGGCGTCGAGCGATCCACCAGGTGATTGACCAGCGCCAACTGCGCAAAGTACGTAGTACCCACGCAGCCGACGATCACCAGGGCCGCCCAGATCGTCGTGCGAAGACGGCTCCAGCCCATGCGCAAACTCTTCTTCAGCACCGAGCCCAACCCCAGCAGGGCCACCGCCGTGCCGGCGATCAAGCGTCCGTAGACCTCGATGGACTCCACTTGATGTTGACTGGCCAGGCCGCCGACTACGTCCAGCAAACGAGCGTTGAAGCCCATTTCGACCATCAGGTACAGCAGCGTCAGGGTTAGCATCACCAGGACCAGCACACGTTCCTGGCGCCGTGGCAGGGGGTTCTTGTCTTTGCGTAGCCAGTGCATCAACGCACTGGCCAGCGAGCGGCGCCGCGCACGGTGACCCAATCGCTGGAGCAGTGTCAGGCTGGTCACGATTCGGTCTCCATCCTGGAGATCAGGTTGATCTCTACCCGGCGCCTCGGTGGCGTAGTCGCCTGGGCATGTTTGACGACCGCATCAGCCACCGGTTGCGGTAGCTGGGAAGGAATCGGCACTTTGGCTGGCGGTTTGGGCGCAGGCTTGGGTACTGGGGCAGGCACGGTCACCTTGGGGTTGGGCGCAGGCGGCGCGGAAGGCTTGGTGCGCGCAGTGGCCACGGGGGTCGCTGCGGTAGTGGGCACCGGCGCGGGCTTGGCGGCCACTGGTGGCCTGGGTGCGGGTGCGGGTGCGGGTGCAGCGGCAACCGCCGGCCGGGCCTTGGACAGGCCCTGCAGCAGCCCCGGCAGGTCGACCTTCATCGGCCCGCGGAAATTCTTGTCCTTCGAGGAATAGGTCCAGGCCTCGGAGCGTCGGTCATTCATCTGCATGGCGACGAAACTCTTGCCGTCCTCACTGCGCTGGAAGGCCAGCATGTCGCCACAGCTCCCCAGTCGATAAGGGCCCCAGACTGTCTTCCCGGAGATCACTATCAAGGCGGTTTGGGAGTCGCACTGCGCGGTGCGATAGCTCATGACCACCGCCGTGTCGCCGTCCAGCTCCATCGTGGTTTCGACGGTGCTTTCACGCCAGTCGTCCGGCAGTTGCACCTGCATCTTGCGCTCATGCAGGCTCAAGTACGCTTGGCCAGCGGGGGTTTCCATGTGACTGAAAGGCCCGGCCACCGAATTGAAGCGACCGATCACCTGGTCGGCCTGCACCCCGAACGCGCTGCACAGCAGTACAAGCAACACACCGCGAGTAATTAGGCGGCCCAGCGTTCGCAGGGCTCTGATGGGTCTCAACATGGTCTTCCTTAACCGGGTACCTGGGCGCGCCGACATTCCGCTACGCGCCAGGATGCTAGCATAAAGCCACAAATTCGCGATAACCCTGCTTGCCGGTTGGACGACCCAGAGCCCCTTGCGGGAGCGCATCTGCGATGGGCGCTACGCCTGCGAAAGCGTGGAGTCACTGCTAATTGATCCAGCCCAGGCCCAGAGGACAACTTCTAAACTTGATGAGCAGTGCGCAGTGCGGATGAATTTTTCTTCACCCCACTGCACGGCGGCAACCGGTACATTGGCCCCGCTCATTCAAGAAACTACGGTTTGCCCGCCCTCCCGCGGGCTTTTTTTTGTCTGCGGGAAAAAAGATCGCAGCCTCGTTTCACTTGGCAGCTCCTACGGGGGGTTATGGGAGCGAACTTGCTGGCGAGAGCACCGCCTCGGGTGATCGCGCCTGCGTCACGGGCACTTCCAGCCGCGCGCGACCGTAGAACGCCAGCGCCGTCAGCAGGCAGGCCAGCCACACGAAGATCCCGGCCCAGAAGGTGTGGGACATGTAGTGCCACCCTTGCAGGACTCGGGTGGTGCCGTACACGAAACCCAGCGCCAGCGAGCCGTACATCAGCGCCTTGGAATAGCGCCAGCGATAACGACGCGCCACGAAGTACAGCGCCAGCATGGTGAAACCACCCGAGGCATGCCCGCCTGGCCAGCAGCGCCCTTCACCCGCGACTTTGAGCAGGTCGAAGTTCTGGTACCACTCCTTGTGCTCGATCTTGCCGCCGTACTGGGTGGTTTCAATCGGGCAGTACACGCTGGTGTGGCCCTTGAGGTAGTGGATCACGCCGGTGCTGATGGAAAACGCGAACACCACGTACAGGAAATCCCGACGGTGCCTGGTGGCAAATCGCAGCACCGGGGCCAGCTTGATTCGCTCCAGGAAGCGGATGAGCTTCGCATGCTTTTCAGCCTTCAGACGCGGCCATAAAAAGGACAGCAAGGCGCCGACGATTGCGATTTCACCGGTCCAGTTGGGGATGATGCGCGCCCATTTATGCGTGATTTTTTCGAACAGGTGCACGTGGTCCAGCGGGAAAGTCTGGCTGACCGGGTCATAAAAAAGATCATTGAAGGCGATGTCGATTCGGGTCAGGTCGAACAGCAGGAACACCGCGACGGCGAGGGCCAGCGGGATACCGAAATTGAAGGCATAGAAGCGCATGGATCGGCTCATTGGGTGGTCACCGAGCGCCAGTCGGAAGCTTCTACGAAGCCCAGCATGCGCGGCACGGTAAAGGCTTGGGCAGAGATGAACAGCGACGCCCCGTAACCGAGGGTCGAGACGGGCAGCTTGAGGTCTTTTTCCAGTTGCGCCATGCACTCGCTGTGCGTGACCAGAATCAGGTTGCGGCCCGGTACTTTATGCATCAGTGCATCCTTCAGCATGGTGCCCCGGCAATTGATCAACCACTCTTCACCGGCGCCCACTTTGTTGAACATGTACCCGGCCGTCTGCGCAGTACGCAGTATCGGGCTGTTGTAGACGTCCGCCTTGTCGAGCCCCAACTGCTCGAACTGCGCGCCGACGCCCACCGCGACACTGCGCGAGCGCGAGGTGATGCCGTCCTCGCCACTCAGGCACGCGGCGCTGGAGTGATCGCAACGCTCAACGTGGCGCACCAGGACGATCATGTCGCCCTTGGCCCAGCCATCGAACAATGCCCGGGCGCCAGCAGTATTGCCATGGGCCAGGTCGGGTACGGCGGCGGGTGCCAACAGCCAGAGGGTCAACGGAATCACCAGCAGGGCAGACGCCAGGACCACGACCGTATTTCGATAACGGGTCAGCCAGCTCAGATCAATAGAGCGCTTTATGCCCAACAGACTCAGTCTTAATTCCACATCTGGCCGCCTCGCCGGCATGCATCATCTTCATTTGATGCCGCGAAGTTAGAGAGTGGGGCGTTGGCAGGGGGTGAAACGAATGTGAAAAAAAGCTTAAGAAAAGATCGCAGCCTCGTTTCGCTCGGCAGCTCCTACAGCAGGCCCGCGGCGGGCTCCCTCGTAGGAGCTGCCAAGTGAAACGAGGCTGCGATCTTTTGACCTTCAGTTACCAGGCCAGCTGCCGATACCCCCCCTGCTACCCATTTTTTGCTGGCTCTCAAAAACAACAATCTTCCAGCCTAACGACGATCAAGAAACACAACGTTCCTGGAGGAATTGTGATGAATAGCTGGTTCGGCAACATCAGCGTAAACCTGAAACTGGGCCTGGGATTTGGCCTGGTCCTGGCACTGACCTGCGTCCTCGCCCTGACCGGCTGGACGAGCCTGGGCGGGTTGATTGACCGCAGCAACTGGATGAGCGACATCACCCAGCTCAACGCTGGCCTGACCAAGTTGCGAGTGGTACGCCTGCAATACATGCTGACCAACGGCGACGAAACCGCCGCGCAGAATGTACAGACCACCCTCGACGCGTTTTCCGCCCAGCAACAAGCGTTGCTGGTGAAATTCAAGAGCCCGGAAAACCTCAAGCTGCTGCGCGAGCAAGGCGCTCAGATCGACGCCTACAAAACGTCCCTGAACAAGATGCGCAGTGCCTACCGCTCCGGCAACAGCGCGCGCGACGCCATGGGCGCCAACGCCGAAATCGCCAATTCGCTGATCAATGCCATCAACACTCGCGTGCAGCAAATGCCGCCCGGCGACCAGCGCTTTGAACAGTTCCAGGCCATCACTGCGGCCAAGGAAGCCTTCCTGCTGGCTCGCTACGAAGTGCGCGGCTACACCGCCACCACCAACGGCGAGACCGAGCAAAAAGCGCTCGGCCAACTGGACGCCGCGATTGCCAGCCTGACACCGCTCAACGTGCATTTCGCTGATACTCAGCTCGACGCACTGCGTCAGCTGGAAACCGCGCTGGGCAACTACCGCAGTGCATTGCAGGCTTACAAGAATGCCAGCAGTGAGGCGGTTCAGGCGCGCAAGGAAATGACCGACGAAGGCGCGGCCATCGTGTCCCTGAGCGATCAGCTGTATCAAATCCAGCTCGACCGCCGCGACGTCGAAAGCGCACAGGCGCGCACCCTGCAATTGATCAGCACCCTGCTGGCGCTGCTGGTGGGCATCATTGCCGCTGTGCTCATCACCCGGCAGATCACCGGCCCGCTGCGGGAAACCCTGGCGGTGGTCGAGCGTATTGCCGGAGGCGACCTTTCGCAGGACATCAAGGTCACTCGCCGCGATGAACTGGGCGTGTTGCAACAAGGCATCGCGCGCATGGGCGTGACCCTGCGTGAACTGATCAGCGGCATCCGCGACGGCGTCGCACAGATTGCCAGTGCCGCTGAAGAGCTGTCCGCCGTCACCGAGCAAACCAGCGCCGGCGTCAACAGCCAGAAGGTCGAGACCGATCAGGTGGCCACCGCCATGCACGAGATGACCGCGACTGTGCAGGAGGTGGCGCGCAATGCCGAACAGGCCTCGCAAGCGGCCGCCGCCGCTGATGGCGAAGCGCGTGCAGGCGACAAGGTGGTCAACGAAGCCATTGCGCAGATCGAACGCCTGGCCAGCGAAGTGGCGCGTTCCACCGAAGCCATGAGTGTGCTGCAACAGGAAAGCGACAAGATCGGCAGCGTCATGGACGTGATCAAAGCCGTCGCCGAGCAGACCAATCTGCTTGCCCTCAACGCTGCCATCGAAGCGGCTCGCGCCGGTGAAGCCGGCCGTGGCTTTGCCGTGGTTGCCGATGAGGTTCGCGGGCTGGCCCAGCGCACGCAGAAATCCACCGAGGAGATCGAAGGCCTGGTGGCCGGTTTGCAGAACGGCACCCAGCAGGTATCGACGGTGATGAACAACAGCCGCACCCTGACCGACAGCAGTGTCGCCCTGACCCGCAAGGCTGGCCTGTCCCTGGAGACCATCACCCGCACGGTGTCGAACATCCAGTCGATGAACCAGCAGATCGCCGCCGCGGCCGAACAGCAAAGCGCCGTGGCCGAAGAGATCAGCCGCAGCATCATCAACGTGCGCGACGTGTCTGAACAGACCGCGGCAGCGAGCGACGAGACGGCCAAGTCCAGTGTCGAACTGGCGCGGCTGGGGGGTCAGTTGCAGATGATGGTGAGCCACTTCCGCGTTTGATCACGCGATTGCGGTAAATGGAAGATCGTTTCGCCAAGCACCGCCGCTCCCACAAGGTTTACGTCGTTCACGAGTTCATCGAACGACACATATCCCTGTGGGAACGGAGTTGTGCCAGGCGGCGTTGCGAAGAAATGGTCTGACGGCCTGTGAAGTTCAAGCATCCCACGGGTTGATCACTTCAACTGCGGAAAACTCGAAGTCCCGCACGTTTCGCGTGGCAATCGCCGCCCCATGGCTTCGGCAAATGGCGGCGATTTGCGCATCAGCCATCGAAACCGTTCGACCACTTGCCTCTGCGCCTGCTACCAGCGCCGCATACGCCACCGCAGCGTGAGCATCAAACGGCAGAATGCGTCCGGCGAAATCCTCTTCGAACATCGCCATCGCATGGGATTCCAGTTTCTGTTTGCGCTTACCGACCGGAAGTCGAGCGATGCCGTGCAGAATTTCCGCGACAGTGATCGCGCTGATAGCGAGCTCCATCGCCGGCTGCGAATCGACCCAATCCAGAACCTTTGAATCAGGTTCGACGCGCATAAACTCTGAAAGAACATTTGTGTCGAGCAAGATCATTCAGAAAAGTCCACCGCAGTCGCTTTTTCATGCCGTGATGGAAGGTTTAGCTCTACTCCAGCGTCACCGGAAAATCGCTGGTGAATACGACTCCCCAAGCCACCAGCACGCTGCACGGGTGACAACGCCCGCCCCAGGATCAGACGAGCCTCCTCTTCCATGGAATGACCATGATGAGCTGCAGCAATGCGCAGTTGCTCCTTTATCTGATCGTCAAGGTTTCGAATTGTGATGCTCGCCATGACGCACTCCTGCAATCAATGAAATCATTGATTGCAGCGTAGCACGTTTTATTTGCAGGGCGTGCCAGTCAGCCCGGTAACCCGTGCAGGCTTGGCGCCTACCTCACCGCGTCCCACGCTGGCGCAACGCCGATGGCATGAAATAGGCGTCTTCGGGGATCGGCTGGGAGAAGTCCACGGTCTGCGGTTCTTCGTTATCCAGGTTCTGCACGTAGTAACGGCGCGCCTGCAGGTCGTGGAACACGTCCAGGGCGCTCCAGGTGGTGGGCAGGTCGTAGAAGTTCTTCAGGTAGCCCATCGACACCCGCCACAACTCCCCTCGCCCGTCGTACTGATCCACCAGCGCGGCGCCCCAGCTGTCTTCATCGAGGAACAGCACTCGTTTGGAATAGATGTGCCGCGAGCCGGGTTTGAGCGTGCCTTCCACGACCCACACCCGGTGCAGTTCGTAGCGGGTGTATTGCGGGTTGAGGTGGCCGGGGGTGAGCAGGTCTGAGTACTTCACCTGGGGGCTGCCTACCTTGTAGCTGTTGTAGGGAATGTAGACCTCCTGCTTGCCCTTGAGCTTCCAGTCGTAGCGGTCCGGGGAGCCATTGAACAGGTCGGTGTCGTCGGCTGTGCGCAGGCCGTCCGACGAGGCGATCGGCGTGTCGTAAGCCAGGTTCGGTGCCCGCCGCACGCGGCGCTGGCCGGCGTCGTAGATCCAGGCCTGGCGTGGGTCCTTGAGCTGGTCCAGGGTCTCGTGGATCAGCGCCGCACCACCGGCCAGCCGGGCCGGGCTTTTGACGAAGGCCAGGTAGTAGAACAGGATGTTTTTCAGGTCGGCGAACTGGCCGCCCGGGCGGTAGTAGTTGAACAGCCCTTCCTGTTGCGAGGTCACCAGGGCGAAGCTGCCATTACGCTGCACCGGCGCTTCGGAGGCGCGTCGGACTACGTAGATCCCGCGATAGCGGGTGATGTGGTTCCACAACGCTTCTACGCCATCCTTGGGCACCGGGAAGGGTACGCCGCCATAGGCATCGGCA
The DNA here is from genome assembly GCF_000952175.1 of Pseudomonas sp. ES3-33. Taxonomy (NCBI): domain Bacteria; kingdom Pseudomonadati; phylum Pseudomonadota; class Gammaproteobacteria; order Pseudomonadales; family Pseudomonadaceae; genus Pseudomonas; species Pseudomonas sp. ES3-33. Next base: position 80,650 of record NZ_JZRI01000078.1, read on the forward strand.
AAGCCGGTACCGCCATCGAGCAGCTTCGCGCTGGTGGCGTTCTTGAACGTGTTGTCGTACAGCCACTGCGGCGCCGAGCCCGAGCGACGACTGGTGTACACCGGCATCTGGAAGGTGTCGGGGTAGCTGTTGAACAGTGCGATCTGACCTGCACTGAGGTGCGCCTTGTACTGGTCAAGGTTGGCCTTGGTGATGGTGAACAGTGGCTTGTCTGTTGCGTACGGGTCGGGGTGATGCTGGCCCGGTTTGTAGCCCGCGGGCGGCTGGGTGATGCCGCCGTCCCAGGCCGGAATGGTGCCGGCAGCGTTGCCGGCACGCTCGGCGCCCAGAGGGGTCAGTGTGGTCTTGAGTTGCTGCGCTTGCTGGGGCGTGATGGCTGCCAGCGCGCTGCCGGCAGCCAGGCTCAGAAACACGGCCAGCGTAGTGTTGATCAGTCGTGACGTATGCAACATGGACATTCTCCAAAATAGAAATCCTGTGGGAGCAAGGCTTGCCCGCGATCAACGATGACGCCGTTGACCCGGTCGCCTGCATCGCGAGCAAGCTTTGCTCCTACAGAGGCGCGCTCCCACCATTGAGTGCGCTTACCTGAACCGGGCCATCACAGGAAGTACTTGAGGTTGAACCCAACGTTGTCGCGGTCGCGGATACCGTTGTTCTGGCCTCCGCCGTAGAACTCGGTGTACTGCAACTCGGCCTCGAACCTGTTCTGGTAGTTGGCCTTGATGCCCAGGGTGTAGGCCTTGCGCCCTTCGATGGTGTTGCCCGCCTGGTAGCTGTTGCCCTTGAAATCATCCTTGTAGACGACATAGGGCGAGACGTTGACCCCGGCATACACATCGTTCCAGGTGCCGTTGACCATGGCGGTGTAGCTGTAGGAGTTGCGGTTGACCTGGTCGCCGCGATCGCCGCCGGACACGTAGGAATAGTTGCCGGTGCCGGCGTAATAACGGGTGCTGCCGTCGTAGGCGGTGTATTGCAGGTTGCTGCCACGCAAGTGCTCGGACGCCAGTTCGAATACGCCGAACATCGAGTCGAACGACAGGCTCGGGCCGAAGTTGTAGATCGTCCCCAGGGAGGTGTTGAACGCTTCGACCCGCTCGCCGTTGTTGATCTGGCTGTCGAGCTGGACCATCTGCCCGCCGATATTGATCGTCTGCCCGGCAGCCGCCGCAGCAGCGCCGTTGGCCAGGTCGCCGATCAGGTCGTTGGTTGCGGCGACGCCGATCGGCAGGTTCGGCCGATAAGCCACTTCACCGAATACCGACGCCTGGCCCAGGGTGGTGTTGAAGCTGAAGCCATACATGCGAATGTCTTCGGCATAGCGCCGATGTGCCTGGATATTACCCAGGACGTCGGCGGTCGCCAGGCCGTTGGCCAGTTGCCCGGCCTGGCTGCCGGCAACCCCGGCGAGCAGATTGGTCAAGGCGTCCATGTCGATGCCCTGGTAACCACCAAGGTTGGCGGAAATGGTCGGCTCCTTGGCGTGATAGTTGACCATGTACAGCCCGAACTCGGTGCTGTTGAGCTGCTCGGCAATGTAGCGCAAGGCGAAGCCAAACTGCCCGTCGTTGCGGGCGTTGTAGTCCTTGCCCACCGACGCCACCTTCAGCGTATTGCCGAACGCCGGGGTCACGCCGTTGGCGTACAGGCCGGTGCTACCCAGCGCCTGGTTGAGCAACGGGTTATTGCCCAGCGCGCTGTACAGGTCGATTACATTGCCGAAACCTGGCACCGGTGTATCCAGCGCAGTGCCGGTAAAATTGTTGTAGGCGGTGTTGCCGCCATCGGCGAACAGGTCGGTCTGGGCGTAGAAGGTGCCGACCGGATCGATGCGGGTTTCCTTCCAGTTGGTCTGGTAGAAACTCTCCATGGTCAGGGTGTCGGTCAGGCCGATGTTGAAGCTGAGCGCCTCGACCGGAATCAGCACTTCCTTGACCTCGGCACCGGGCAAACGGTACTTGGCAGCGTCCACCGGGTTGGTGGTGTTGATCCCGCCCCGATAGAAAATGCCCTCGCCCCAGTTGAACACCTGGCGCCCAAGGCGGCCCGTCACCGGCATCGATGCCACGTCCCAGTTGCCATACACGTAGGCGTCGAGCATCTCCACCCGGTTGCCGGCAATATCGCGGGTCTGGTCGGTGAAGTGGTCGTCCTGGGGATAACTCTGGCTCGGCTGCGAGGGACTGTTGTTGCGGTAGTAATCGTTGCGCTTGTCCATCAGCTGGGTGTCATAGAACGCGGTGCCGCGCACGAACAACCCGTAGTTCTGGTAGTTGGCCTCAAGCTCGGAAGTGATCTTGTACACCTCGGAAACCAGCCCGGTATCGAAGTTGCGGTTGCCGTCGTTGGTATTGACGTCATCGTTGGTTTTGTCCCGTCCCTGCACCCGCCACATGCGGCCATAAGACAAGGTGCTGTCAAACGAGCCGGTGACCTGCTGGTCGAGCACACTGAATTCCACGGCCTGTACCGCGTCCACCGCGCACAGTTGCAGCAGCCCTGCCAGGCCTGCTCCGGTGATGCCGGCGCCAGACAGTTGTAAGCGCATCCTCATGGTCAGTTTCTCCTTCCCTGATTTTATTGTTGGGGTGTGCGGGCAACTTTGCCGCGATGGTCAGGGCGCCAACCCCGCCCTGACATAAATCCGGCTGTGCGCGCCGAAATGCCCCAGCAACTGCAACAGCTGCCGGTTGAGTTGCGGGTGGTCGTAGTCTTCGCGCGAGACCTGATTGCTGGCGCTGAAGTCCGTGGTGGCCGGGGCAGTCGCCAGCCATTGTTCGATGGCCTCATCAAAGGCTGCGGACTCGGCGACGGCCTGGGCACTGACCACTTCACGCAGGTAGTCCACCGAGTACGGCGGGTAATCGGCGTCTTCAGCGAGCCTGGCGTATGCCGCGATCATCGGGTGCGGTTCTCCGGCTTTCAGTAGCCGCCGCAGCCAGGCGGCTTGATACTTCTCGACCTCCATGTGCCGGGTCGCGACGCGCTGGATGGCGGCGTGTTTGTCGCTGTCGAAACCCGCCAGGGCCTTGCCTTCCATGAGCAGAAGACTCGCCAGCCCGGCGCCGGGCAGTGGCTTGGCGTGATAGGGCTGGGTCAGGTCCTGTATGTGGTGCAGGCCCCAGCCAAGGAAGCGGTAACCCCAATACGAATGCCCCGTCGCGAAGGCCAGGCGCGCCAGCCCCATGTATTGGTAAGCGCGCCAGTGCGGCCAACTGCGCTGCAGAAAACCGGCAGCGGCGTACACCACTGGGCTCTCATGGAAGAAGCCCATGTGGAAGGGAGCCTGGGAGCTGTATTGAAAACGTGAGTCGCCAAAAGGCTGCGGGCCGAAGCCGTAGCGCCCGCCGACCTCGCCAGGGTTGTCGCTGAACAGATTGATGTCGTGGCCATAATCCGGCTCGTCGGCGGCGCTGGCCAGCACCGCCAGGGGCGGCAGTTTTTCGCCGGTCAGCACGTGGATAAAGCGCTGGCGATTCCAGGGCGAGAGGGTCTGCTCAACCATCACCTGGTTGGCCTTCAAGTATTCGCGTTCGGGCAGGTCGCGTCCCGGCAGTGGCTGGATGACCATCGCCAGATGAATCTGCGGGTTGATGCGCAACGCGGTAAGGAAGGCGTGTTGCAGATTGTCCCCGGGTTCGGCGGGTAGTTTCAGGTCGTCGGGACGTGGCGGGTATTGGGCGAAATGCTGGCGGGCAAACTGCTCCTGCTCATCGAGCAATTGGGCCACTGCCGGGTACTGCTGGGCGAGGAACTGCTCCAGGGGCTCGACTTCCACCTGGGGCGCTTCGCGCAGGGCGGGCAACGCTTGCAATGCCAGGTAGCTGCCCACTGTGTGATTGGACCAGCCCCAGGCTGACGGGGCCGTGACACACAACACCAGCAGGATAAATGGCAGCTTCATTGCTCGGATTTCTTATTGGATGTGCAGTAGGGATGAGCCTAACAACCACACCTGGCCGTGACACTGTCCGATCCGGCCGAAAAAGTTCTCCGATAGCGCCATGGGTTGCTCAACGCATCAAGCCGGGTAACCCGTGATCTCGCGAATGCTTTGGTACAACGGTTTCAACTGACGATACATGCGCAGGTACACCTCCTTGTACAGGCGCTCGTAGGTCTGATGCGCCTCGGCCTGGGGCATGAATACCGCGCCGACCCGGGTCATCGCCGCCGTTGCCGTGGCAAAGTCCGCGTGCAGTCCCAGCCCGACGGCGCAGCAAATGGCCGCGCCCAGACCAGAGGCCTCGTACACATGCGGCCGCTCGGCAGGCAGGCCGAAAATGTCCGCCGTCAGCTGCATCGCCGCATCGCTCTGGGAACCTCCTCCGGCGATGCGCAAGCGCTTGATGGAGACCTTCGAGCGCTTCTCGATACTCTCCATGCCCTGGCGCAAGGCGTAAGCCAGGCCTTCGAGGATCGCCCGATAGATGTGCGCGCGGGTGTGCACGTCGCCGAAGCCGATCATCGCGCCTTTGGCTTCGACTCCCGGCTCGCGAATGCCGGGTGACCAGTAGGGTTGCAGCATCAACCCCATGGACCCCGCAGGCACGGCATTGACCAGGGCGTCGAACAGTTGCTCCGGCTCCACCCCCTGCTCCCTGGCCTGTTGCATTTCCCGCAGGCCGAACTCGTTCTTGAACCAGCTGACCATCCAGTAACCGCGGTAGATCATCACCTCGCAGTTGTAGTGGTCCGGAACGGCCGCCGGATAAGGCGGGATCAGCGGGACAATTTCCAGGTAGCGCGAACGGGTGCTGGTGATGGTCGCCGTGGTGCCATAGGACAGGCACACCGTGCTGGAATCGACCACCCCGGCGCCCACCACCTCGCAAGCCTTGTCGGCACCGGCGGCAATCAGCGGCAGCCCTTCGGGAATGCCGGTGTGGCGGCTGGCAGTGGCGCTGATGTAGCCCAGGGTTTCGCCGGGCTTGAGCAGGCTGGGCAGTTGCTCGGGACGCACCGCCAGGGCCTGCCATTTCCAGTCGGAGGGCGCCGCCCAGCGCAGGCGCTTGAAGTCGAAGGGCAGATAACCGACGCAGCCGCCAACCGAATCGACAAAGCGCCCGCACAGGCGATGGGTGAGAAATCCTGAGAGCAGCAAAAACTTGTCGGTCGCCGCCCACACTTCAGGCTGATGACGAGCGACCCAGTTGGCTTCGGCCTGGGCGCGAAAATAGTCCACGGTGGCCTGCGCACCCACCAGTTTGAACAGCCAGCCCCAAGGCCCCTTGATGCCGCCTTCGACCTCGGTCTGGCGCTGGTCGAGCCAGAGGATCGCCGGGCGCAGCGGGTTGCCCTGGGCGTCGACGTTGATCAGGGTGCCGCGCTGGGTGGTCAGGGAAACGCCGGCAATCTGTGCTCGATCAATCCCGGTCTGCGCCCACAGCAACTGGCAGGCTTCACCCAGTTTGGCCCAGTAATAATCCGGGTCCTGCTCGGCCCAGCCAGGCTGGGTGGAGTAGTAGGCTTGCAGCTCGACCTTGCCTTTGCCCAGCAGATTGCCCTGAAGATCGAACAGCAACGCCCGCACGCTTTGGGTTCCATTGTCGATGGCCAGCAGGTAACGCTTGTTCGGGTTGTCCATGGAGCTCTCTTCAATGGGCATGAGGGCCTGCATATCTGCGGTTTTTTACGGTTCGTGGCGGCCGCTTCATGGCAAGCCGTGCTGCCGCTGCCACAACGCCCGGTACAGCTGCTCCTCCTGCTGCCAACGGGCATCATCCCAGCCCAGCCGGGGCTGGCACAGTTGGCGAATGGCGGGCAAAAACGCCTCGCCGCCGGCGCGCAGCAACAGCCCCAGGCGGGTGCGGCGCAACAGCAGGTCATCCAGGTGCAGGACCATTTCAGTGTCGCAGGCCAGCGCCAGTTCCGCCCACAAGGTATCAGTGGCGCCGACGGTGTCATGGCCCAACTCTTCGAGCAATTGCGCCAGTCGCGGCAGGGCTCGACCGTGACGCCCGGCCAACCGCCGCCACTGGTAGCTGCTGAGCCCCGGGATCACCAGAGGTGGCACGGCGGCAAACACTGGCGCGCCGTCATCGTTCAACGTACGCCCGAGCATCGGCGCACAGGCCTTGAGCACTTCAATGGCCTGCGGGCGGAATGTGGTCAGCTTGCCCCCCGCCAGCGTCACACAACCGGGCTCTTGCCACAGCACATGCTCGCGGGTTTCGTTTGACGGTTTACCCTGCTGCTGGCCAGCAGCGCTGCCCACCACCGGGCGCACGCCGGACCAGGTCGACAGCACATCGCCAGCCACCACCGCGGCCTGGGGGAACTGCTGGGCGCAGGCTGCCAGCAGGTAGTCGAGCTCCTCGGTGCTGATGCTGGCGCTCAGGTCCAGGTCGTCGTGATGATCCAGGTCCGTGGTGCCCACGACGGTGGCGCCTTCCCACGGAAAAACAAACACCGGGCGGCGGTCGCCGTGATGCAGAAAAGTGAAGGCCTGGGCCACCGGCAAACGCCACCCTGGCAGCAACAGATGACTGCCACGCAACGGTCGCAATTGACGGGGATGTTCAGGCGGTCGCAGACGTTCAGCCCAGGCACCGGTCGCCACCGCCAACACGCCACAGCGCAGTTGCAGCCCTGCCCCGCCTTCGCAGTCCTCGACCTGCACCCCGCACACCCGCCCGCCTTCGCGCAGCAATCGGACGACTCGCAGGCCATTGAGCACGACCGCGCCGTCAGCACGTGCCTCGGCCAATACACGCATCACCAGGCGGGCGTCGTCGGTCAGCGCATCGACAAAACCGGAGCCGCCCAGCAAATCGTCTTCCTTCACTCCCGGTGCCATGTACCGCAGCTGCTGCGCGTCATGAAAACGGTGATTGCGCCTCCCGGCCAACGCGTCATACACGGCCAACAAACCACCCATGACGCGGGGGCCAGGAAAGCCGCCGCGGTAATGCGGCATCATGAAACTCATGGGCTCCACCAACCCTGGAGCTTCATCCAGCAGGCGCTGGCGCTCGCGCACTGAGTCGCGAGTCAGGCGCCACTGGCCCTTGGCGATGTAACGCAAGCCGCCATGGACCATTTTCGAAGAACGACTGGAGGTGCCCCAGGCGAAGTCGCGCTGTTCCAACAACAGGCAGCGCCAGCCACGGCGCGCGGCCTCACGCACGATACCGGCACCGCTGATACCGCCACCGATGACGATCAGGTCCCAGGCCTCATCCGCCAGGGTCGGCAGCGCGGCCTCTCGCCACGCGCCATTCCAGTCCGGGTTCATCGGCGTCACTCCTGCAGCAACGTGCCAGGGTTAAGCCGCCCGGCCGGATCGAAATGCCGACTCAACGCCTGCAAGGTGTCCATCGCCAGCGCCCCCTTCTCCCGCAGCAGATACGCCGCGTGGTCCTTGCCCACGCCATGCTGGTGACTGATGGTGCCGCCGTTGTCGACGATGGTTTGACTGGCGGCGTGCTTGAGCGCCTGCCAGCGTGCCAGGGTCGCCGGGTAATCCGCCGCCGGACGAAAGACGTAGGTGGTGTAGATGCTCGAACCTTCGCCATACACATGGGACAGGTGGGTGAACACGTGCACCTGCTCACCCTGGGCCGCAAGTGCAGCACGCAGGCTTTGCTCGATGCGCTCGAGCAGGTTGTCGACATTGCTCCAGTCGGTAGCGGTTTCCAGGGTGTCGACCACATAACCGGCATTCCACAGGTTTTCCCGCAGGTAGGGAAAACGGAAGCGGTTCTGCGCCCATTTCTTGCCGAGCAAGGTACCGGTGAAGACTCCACCGAAGGCCTTCAAATGCTGGCGAGCCTGGCTGAGCGACAGCGCGTTCTGCCGGCGGTTGCCGGTGACGCCGAACGTCAACATGCATTTGCCGACGCCGGCTCCGCGCAGGGCGAGGTATTTTTCCAGCCAGGCAATCTGCTGCGGGTGACCGGCCAAGGCGAGCTGGGTTTCGGTTTCCAGGGCATTGGACAGGCGCAGCATCGACAACGGCACCCGCGCCTGGGCCAACTGCCGGATCGCCTGCAGCGCCTGTGACCAGTCGGGCAGGAATACACCGTAGAAACGCTCATCGGCCGGCAGCGCACTGACCCGCACCTTGACCTGGGAAATGATGCCGAAGCGCCCCTCACAGCCGAGCACCACTTCGCGCAAATCGGGACCGGCGGCCGAGGCCGGAAAGGTGGCGATTTCCAAGGGGCCGGCAAAGGTTTCCAGCGTGCCGCCGGCGAACAACTGCTCGATTCGCCCGTAGCGCAGCGACTGCTGGCCGCTGGAGCGGCTGGCGACCCAACCGCCCAGGGTCGACAACTCCCACGACTGCGGAAAATGCCCCAGGGTGTAACCACGGGCGCGTAGCTGACTCTCCACCTGCGGGCCGCTGGCACCGGGGCCGAAGGTGGCCAGCAGGCTTTGCTCGTCCAGGTCCAGCAAGCGATTCATGCGGGCCAGGGACACCGTCACCACTGGCCGCACCGAGTCTGGTGGGTTGATGTGCCCGGCCACCGAAGTGCCGCCGCCGTAGGGAATCAGGCAAAGGTCCTGGGTCTGGGCAAGCGCCAGCAACTGGCGGATCTGCCCGGCGCTGTCGGGAAAGGCCACGGCGTCGGGGTAGAGGCCGGGTGCCCCTTCGCGCAGCGCCAGCCAGTCTGGCAGGCTCTGGCCCCGGGCATGCAGCAGGCGATCATGCGGCTCGATACTGTACAGACCATGCGCCGCCAGCCGCGAAGCCGGTACCCTGGCCAGCGCCTCTTCGAGCGTTGCATCGGGCAATACACGACCGACACCCAGCCGCTCGGCGAGAAATCCCGCGCCCTGGGCCGGTAATTCGACCACCGTGGTTGCCTCTCCCCAGCCGTTCCAGCGTCGCATGCGTGTGTCCTTTTGCGGTTCTTATAAGTGATGTTTCAGACACCCATACTAGCCAGCCCACCGAAAGTGTCACGGTCGCATCCGGCCACTTCGAGTAGCCAATTGAGTCAAACACCGCGCCAGGACTGGCCATTTACTTTAGCGGTAGTTTCACACTACCTTTCAGGGTATTCATCCGCACATGCGGGCCTTGATCAAAGGAACACGATCATGCAATCGCTGGGCTTCACTTCTGTTCCGCCACTGCTCAAATACCTGCGTTATGCCGAACAACTGGGTATCGCCACCGAGCCGGCGCTGGCGGCGGCCGGATTACAGGCGCAACAGTTGAGCGACAACAGCCTGCGGTTGCCGGGCGAGGTCCATGAGCGGTTGCTCGACTACTTCTGCGACCACTCGGCAGACCCGCTGTTCGGCCTCAACTCGGCGCGTTTCGTGCTGCCCAATTCCTGGAGTGTGTTGGGTTACATCACCATGAACTGCGCGACCCTGGGCGATGCCATGAGCCGCATCATGCCGTTCGAAAAACTGGTCGGTGATATGGGCGTCAGCCGCGCCGAGGTGCAGGACGCGCAGGTGCACCTGATCTGGACCTGCCGTCACCAACGCCCGCGCATTCGCCGGCACCTGGTGGAAAATGTCCTCGGCTCCTGGCTGCAGTACGCGCGCTGGATTGCCGACACCAAGCTGGCGCCGGCCGCAGTGTGGTTTGAGCACGTGCAGCCGGACGAAACCACGCTGGCGCACTACGAGGCGTTTTTCGACTGCCCGGTGCTGTTTGAGCAGTCCTACTCGGCGCTGATCGTGCCGCTGCCCTACCTGCAGCTGCCCTTGCGCCAGGCCGATGCGCAACTGCTGCGCACCCTGGAAGAGCATGCGCTGGGGTTGATGGCGACCCTGGAGGATGCGTCGCTGCAGGAGCGGGTCAAGGGCATTCTGCGCCAGCTGCTCAAGGAGGGGTTGCCGCGCAAGGAACAAGTAGCCGAACAGTTCGCCATGTCGGTGCGCACCCTGCAACGCCAGCTGCATCAGGCGGGTACTTCGTATCAACAGATCCTCGATGACCTGCGCCAGGAGCTGGCGGAGCATTACCTGCTCAACAGCACCCTGCCGATTCAGGATATCGCGCAGTACCTGGGGTTTACCGAGTCCCGGTCGTTTCATCGCTCGTTCAAGAGCCGGCGGGGAATGCCGCCAGGGGAGTTTCGCCAGGTTCATCGAAGTGCGGAGCCAAGCTGACGCGAACCTGTGGGAGCCCGGCTTGCCGGCGATGGCGCTGGTGAATGTCAGGCCGTCATCGCTGGCAAGCCAGGCTCCCACAGGGGATCGGGTGTCTGCGGGATTGGCGACTGGCGCAAGTGACCCAGTCAGTCGTGAGTCACCCGGGCGCGCTTGAGCAGTTTTTTGCAGCGTTCGGACAGGTGCAGCACCCGCAGGTGTTTACCGGCCTTGGCGTAGCGCTCGCGCAGGGTCATGAGCGCGGCAATGGCCGAGTAGTCGACGAAGCTCAGGTGGCGGCAGTCGATGGTCACCAGGTCGGGGTCGCTGGCGGGATCGAACTGGTTGAGAAACGGCGTGGACGAGGCGAAGAACAGCGTGCCGTGCAGGTGATACAGCTTGCTGCCATCGGGCTCGATATGCGTATCGGCATACAGCTCGCGCGCCTGTTGCCAGGCGAAGTTGAGCGCCGCAATGACGATCCCGCAGAGCACGGCCGTTGCCAGGTCGGTGAACACCGTGATCACGGTGACCGCGACAATGACCAGCACGTCGTTAAGCGGCACCTTGTTGAGCACTCGCAGCGACGCCCAGGCGAAGGTCTGCTGTGACACCACGAACATCACCCCAACCAGCGCCGCCAGCGGGATGCGCTCGATCAGCGGCGACAGGAACAGCACGAACAGCAGGATCAGCACCCCGGCCACCACGCCGGACAGTCGACCATGGCCGCCGGAGCTGAGGTTGATCAAGGTCTGACCGATCATCGCGCAGCCACCCATGCCGCCGAACGCCCCGGAGACCATGTTGGCCGCACCCAGTGCCACACACTCGCGATCCGGATAGCCACGGCTCTCGGTGATTTCGTCGGTGAGGTTGAGGGTCAGCAGGGTTTCCAGCAGGCCGACCAGCGCCATCAGGATCGCGTAGGGGGCGACGATGCGCAGGGTCTCCAGGTTCCACGGGATGTCGGGCAGGGCAAAAGTCGGCAGGCCACCGGCGATGTGCGCCATGTCGCCGAGGGTGCGGGTCGGCAGGCCCAGCAGGAACACCGCCAGGCCCACGCCGAGAATCGCGACCAGCGCTGGCGGCACGGTACGGGTCAGGCGTGGCAGCAGGTAGACGATGGCCATGGTGACGGCCACCAGACCGAGCATGATGTACAGCGGCGCACCACTGAGCCAGGCGTCACCGGTCTTGAAGTGTTCGAGTTGTGCCAGGGCGATGATGATCGCCAGGCCGTTGACGAAACCGAGCATCACCGGGTGCGGCACCATGCGTACAAGCTTGCCCAGCTTGAGCAGCCCGAACGCCAGCATGATCAGCCCGCCCAATAGCACGGTGGCCAGCAGGTACTGCACGCCGTGCTGCACCACCAGTGCGACGATCACCACCGCCATCGAGCCCGCAGCTCCCGAGACCATGCCTGGGCGACCGCCAAACAGCGCGGTGAGGGTGCAGATGATGAACGCACCGTAGAGCCCCATCAGCGGGTTGAGATGGGCGACCAGGGCAAAGGCGATGCATTCAGGGAGCAGGGCGAACGAGGTGGTGAGTCCGGCCAGGACATCGGCGCGCAGACGTTGTGTTTTCATGGGGTACCCAAAATTACGGGCCGCTGGGGCGTGGCCGGGAAAGAGGGTGAGGATGTTACGGAATCGGGGGAGATCAGGCTACTTTGGGGAACTCGGAAACGCCATCGCGGGCAAGCCCGCGATGAACGATGACTCGGTCTAGCGCAAACTCACACCATCTCGTCACGAATCCAGTCAACCACCGAAGTCCGCTGCGGTGCCCAGCCCAGCAGTTGCCGCGCATGCTGGCCGCGCACCCGGCTGTTGGAGCCCAGGCCATAGTTGGCCATCTCATAGCCCCACTCGGCTTCGGCATCCTTCAGCGGCCAGTCCTGCGGCTCACCCAGCTTCAAGGCTGCCGCCATGGCCGTGGTCATGTCGATGAACGAGGCCTCGCCACTTTCGACGAAGTAGAAAGTACCGGGCACGTTGCGGGTCAGCGCCAGCAGGTACAGGGCAACCACATCCTCGATATGCACGTTGGACCAGATGTTCCGGCCGCTGCCAACATGGCGCACCACCCCGCTCTTGCGGGCCTGTTTGAGCAAGCGTGGCAATTGCACGCTGTCGCGCTTGACGCCCAGGCTGTGGCCGTAAATCAGTGTGTTGCAGATCACGGCCGAGTTCACGCCGTCCTGCGCCGCTGCCAGGATCAGGTCATCGATGGCAACCCGGGCGGCCTTGTCCACCGTCGGCTCCGGCAGGTTGTCTTCGAAGTAGATCACGTCGCTGGCCTTGCCGCCGGACGCATCGCCGACGATGCTCGACCCGCTGGTGTGCAAAAACACCTTGTTGGAACCGCGCAGTGCGTCAAGCAAGGCCTCCACCGCGCCGCGGTGGTCGCTGCTGGCGGCGTTGATCACGGCGTCGGCAGCCCGGGCCTGGGCGGCAAGCATGGCGCTGTCGTCCAGCGTACCGATGACCGGGGAGATGCCCAGGGCGCTCAGCTCGTTGGCCTGCTCTGCGCTGCGAACCAGGCCGGTGACCTGGTGGCCAGCCCGGACCAGACCCGTGGCGATCGAACCGCCGATGAAACCTGCAGCGCCGGTGACGAATACGTTCATGGAGAAACTCCCTGCGTGAATAAGTGATGGGTCCAGTATTGAGCACCCCGCCCTCGGGAAACAGGCCGCAGCGCCCAAATCACTTTTGCGCTGGAGTCACGAATCAGCCGTTGAACTGCGCGTTGGCATACGCTGCCAGTTTGCCCTGGATGAAGTCGAGGAAGCATTGAATGCGCAGGGCAAGCTGCGAGTTGCGGTAGTACACCGCATTGATCGGCTGGCGATAACCGCTGTTTGAATCCTCCAGCAGCACCTGCAGGCGACCGGCGCGGATGTCCTCGATGGTCATGAAGTGCGACAGGCAGGCGATGCCCTGCCCCTCCAGCGCCAGATGGCGAATCGTCTCGCCACTGGAGGCGCTGATGCTGGCCTGGATCGGCCAGCGGTCGCCGTGTTCATAGCGCAAAGGCCACTGGTTGAGGCCCTCGTTCTGGGTGAAACCGAGCAAGCTGTGGGCGCTCAGGTCCGCCACGGCCGTGGGCGTCCCGTGCCGCTCCAGATACGCCGGGCTGGCGACGATGTGCAACGGGCTGCACCCCAGGGAACGCGCGTGCAGGGTCGAGTCGGCGAGGGTACCAATGCGGATGGCGATGTCAGTGCTTTGTTCGAGCAGGTCGATGAGCAGGTCGTTGCTGTTGAGCTCCAGCTGGATGTCCGGGTAGAGCCGGCGGAACTCGTCGATATACGGCACGATGGCGTGCAGCATGAAAGGCGCTGCCGCGTTGATCCGCAGGCGCCCGGACGGCGTCTGCTGGCGGGAGCTCAGGCGCTCTTCGAGTTGATCCATCTGGTCGAGGATCAGCTTGGCCTGCTCGAAGAAATACTTGCCCTCTTCTGTCAGGTCCATGCGCCGGGTGGTGCGGTTGATCAACGTGGTCTCGAGCTTGGCCTCCAGCCGCGACAACGTGCGACTGACCGCCGAAGGCGTTTGCCCCACCTGCTCGGCCGCAGCGGAGATCGATCCGCATTCAATCACGCAGACGAAAATCTGCAGTTCATCGGATCTGGCTTTCAAGGGTGTCCTCTTTTCACAATCGCCGTGGCATCTGTCGCCAGGAACACAGCCTGCGACGCTCGCAGTCCACTGTAGGAGCTGGCGCAGGCTGCGATCTTTCAGGCCGTCGCATCCGATAGTAGCCTGAAACCTTATGCAGACAGGCCAAACACCTCGCTCAGATGCTGCTCATAACGGGCAATGTCGGCTTCAATGTTCGGGCGCTTCATGACGTCAACGCACAGGAAGGTGGGCAGGCTGGTCATGCCGAGGAACTCGTTGGCCTTGTGGAACGGGAAGTACACCGCGTCTACGCCCTTGGCTTCAAAGAAGTCCGTCGGATCATCGAATGCCTGCTGCGGAGCATTCCAGGTCAGCGACAACATGTATTCCTTGCCCTGCACCAGGCCGCCGCTGCCGTACTTCTGCGAGGCATCGGAGCGGGTGCGGCCGTCGCTGGCGTAGAGGCTGCCGTGGCCTTCAGTGAACACTTCGTCGATGTACTTCTTGACGGTCCAGGGGGCGCCCATCCACCAGCCGGGCATTTGGTAAATGATCACATCGGCCCAGAGAAATTTGGCCACTTCTTCAGCGACGTCATAACCCTCGTCGATGAACGTGGTTTTCACGTCCATGCCGCCTCGGTCGAGAACGCTCAGTGCAGTTTCGTGCAGAGTGGTGTTGTAGCGACCCTCGGAGTGGGCAAACTTTTTACCGCCATTGAGCAACAGGACTTTTTTCATGAAAGGTCTCGGAAGGTCTGAATTCGATGGCGGCAGGGTATCGGCCCGCCTCGCGCGGAATAAGCCCTGATGTGACAAAACTCATTTGACCCACAAGCACGAATCCAGCACCTATTGTTGCCTTAGACTGCGATCCGATATGCTCAGGCCCTCCTCCGCTAGCCGCTGATCAGCAAGTGGCCGCCCAGCACGCCAAGGCCAATGAAAAATACCCGTTTGAACAAGGTGGCGCTGATGCGCTGGCGCAGCCATTGCCCCAGCAACATGCCCGCCACCGCCGGGATCAGCGCCAGCAACGATGCGCCCAGCTCGCCCCCGCCCAGAGCGCCACGCCAGAACAGGCCGGCGGCCAGGGCCAGGGTCGAGACGGTGAATGACAGGCCCAGTGCCTGCACCAGCTGGTCCCTGTTCAAGCCCAGCGCCTGCAGATAGGGCACTGCCGGAATCACGAACACGCCCGTGGCCGAGGTGATGACGCCGGTCAGCATGCCGCACAATGGGGCGAGCCAGCGTTCAGCACGGCTGCCGACCCGCAGGGTGGGCAGGAACAACCCGCTCAAGGCGTAAAGCAGCAATGCCGCGCCCAACCCCCGCACGATCCAGTGGCCGCCGGCCATGCCAATCCACAGCGTGCCCGCTCCTGTGCCGAGGAAAATGGCCAGGAGCATCGGCCACAAACGTCTGACCAACTGCCGCAAATGCCCGCCGAATGCCAGCTGCCAGAGGTTGGTCAAGGTCGCGGGAATGATCAACAGCGCGGCAGCCTGCGCTGGCGCCATAGCCAGGCCAAGCAGACCCATGGCGATAGTCGGCAGGCCGAGGCCGATCACGCCCTTGATCATGCCGGCCAGCAGGA
This sequence comes from Pseudomonas sp. ES3-33, assembly GCF_000952175.1. Lineage (NCBI taxonomy): Bacteria > Pseudomonadati > Pseudomonadota > Gammaproteobacteria > Pseudomonadales > Pseudomonadaceae > Pseudomonas > Pseudomonas sp. ES3-33. Next base: position 95,940 of record NZ_JZRI01000078.1, read on the forward strand.
AGGTGGCGACCACCAGGATTGACAGGCCGAGGCCGAGGTTTTGATAGAACGCAGTCAGAGTATCCATGGGTCTATCGTGGTGCTGGGCAGCGGGTTTGAAAAGCTGGCTTATACTGAGGGTGCCTCTTGCTGTGGCTGAGGCTAGGTTCCTGGTTGTGGCAGCCGGCGCTTTCGCGGGCAAGCCCGCTCCCACAGGGTGCGGGTATCGTGCTCAAGATTGCGCAGCGCCTCAATCACTGTGGGAGCGGGCTTGCCCGCGAAGGCGGCAGCCCAAACGACAAACCTCTACGGACTCACCATGCACTTCGACCTCACCGACCTGCGCCTCTACCTGAACATCCTCGACAGCGGCAACATCACCGCCGGCGCAATCCGCAGTCATTTATCCCTGGCGGCAGCGAGCGCACGCATCCGGGCGATGGAATCGTCCCTGGGAGTGGATTTCCTGGTGCGCGGCAGACGCGGAGTCACCCCCACCGCTGCCGGCAAAGCCTTGGCGCAACACGCCCGGTTGCTGCTGCAACAGGCCGACCGCCTGCAACAGGACCTGGCCGAATATGCCCAGGGCGTCAAAGGACAAGTCCGGTTGCTGTGCAACACCACGGCGATGAGTGAATACCTGCCCGAACTGCTCGCCGACTTTCTGCTCAGCCATCCCAACCTGGACATCGACCTGCAGGAATTGCCCAGTGCGCGCATCACCCATGCGCTACGCCAGGGCGCGGCGGATCTGGGCATTGTCTCGGATGCCGTGGACAGCAGCGACCTGCAAACCCGCCCGTTTCGCGACGACCCGCTGGTATTGATCATGCCGCCCGACCACCCCCTGGCCAGGCTCGGCGCCCTGAGCTTCAGCGACACCCTGGCGCACGACTACGTTGGCCTGAACAGCAACAGCGCCCTGGCGATTTACCTGGAAGAACAGGCGCTGCATATCGGTTCCCGCCTGCAGATTCGCATCAGGGCCGACGGCTTCGATGGCGCCATGCGCATGGTCGCCCGGGGGGCCGGGCTGGCCATCGTGCCGCAGGAGGCAGTGGCACGCTGGCCCGGCGCGCCAGCGTTGCACAGCATCGCGCTGGCCGAAGCCTGGGCGCAGCGCCAACTGCTGTTGTGTGCCCGCGACTTCGCGCAACTGCCCGGTTACGCCAAGGCCTTGCTGCATGCCTTGACTCTCCCCTGAGGGGCAGACTTTACCCTTGGGTTTTCCTCTTCAAGGACAGCCACAATGGGCAAACGGATTCTGGTGATTCTCGGTCACCCTTCGAGCAGCAGTTTTTGCGCCGCCGTGGCCGAGCGCTACACCCAGTCAGCCCTGCGTGCCGGGCATGAAGTGCGCCAATTGTTTCTCGGCCAGCTGGCGTTCGACCCCGTATTGCGTGAAGGCTACCAGCAGGTACAACCCCTGGAGGCCGACCTGCTGCAAGCCCAGGCGGATGTCTTGTGGGCCGAGCAACTGACGCTGGTGTTTCCGATCTGGTGGGGCGGCATCCCAGCCTTGCTCAAGGGCTTTTTCGACCGGGTGTTCCTCCCCGGTTTCGCCTTCAAATACCGCAAAGGCAAAGCCTTCCCCGACAAACTCCTGCACGGTCGCAGCGCACACCTGCTGGTGACCATGGATACGCCGCCCTGGTACTACCGCTGGTTCTACCGCATGCCCGGCTTGCATCAAATGCGCAGGACCACGCTGGAGTTTTGCGGCATCAAGCCCACCCGGACGCTGACCTTCGGCCCGATTCTCGACTCCAGTCACGCGCAGCGCGAGCGGTGGTTGCAGCAAGCCGAAGCTATCGCCAGTCGCTGAGTGCGCCGATAATGCCCGGGACTCATTAAAGGGAATTATTGATGTACATCGGCCAGGCTGCGCAGCGCTCCGGAACCACGATCAAAAGCATCCGCCATTACGAGGCGATCGGGCTGCTGCCGGTGGCCCAGCGTCAGGGTAAATATCGCGTGTACGACCAGCAGAGCGTCGAACTGCTGGGCTTCATCAAATGTGCTCAGCAACTGGGGTTCCGCCTCAAAGAGCTGCAGGCGATTTTCGCCGGCCATCAGGGAACCCAGGTGCCCTGGGCATTGGCCCATCAGGCCATCGCGGCGAAGAAGCAGGAGATCAGCGAGCGGATGGCTGCCCTGGCGCGGCAACACGCCCAACTGGTGGAGTTTGAACTGGGTCTCGAACAGGCCCGGGCCGCTTGTCCGCTGGAGACGCTTTAGGCGCCTGCGCGTTTCTGGACACCCCGATGTCGAGCACAGACAACTCGCCAGCGGGCGGGCGCTATAGGGTGCGACTTCGTTCTTGCATCCACTGCCCGGAGTCCACATGACCGCACCTATTACCGTTCTTCGCGACACCCATCCCCTGCCGGTACTCGACGCCTGCAAATGGGAAAAACTCGAAGGCGATCCGCACACCGTCAATCTCAACGCCTACACCAGCGAAGACGGCAGCAAGATCATGGGCACCTGGATCTGCACGCCGGGCAAATGGTATGTGGAATACGTGAAGTGGGAGTACTGCCATTTCCAGGAAGGCTACTGCGTGATCACGCCGGAAGGCATGGCGCCGATCCATCTGCGGGCAGGGGATATCTTTGTCGTTGAGCCAGGGATGAAAGGCACGTGGGAAGTGGTCGAGACTGTGCGCAAGTACTTTGTGTTTGCCTGATGCATAGAAAAGATCGCAGCCTGCGGCATTCCCGTGTAGGAGCTGCCGCAGGCTGCGATCTTTTGCTTTTGCGAATTACCCGCTTTTACTGGGGTTTGCGATAGCTGTTGATGATCGCCGAGAAGTCTTGGCCACCCTCCCCGCGCAGGCTCATTGCCTGATACAACTGCTGCGCCACGGCGCCCAGCACCACAGGCTGGTGCGCCTGACGGGCCGCCTCAGTCGCCAGCCCCAAGTCCTTGAGCATCAGTTCGGCACCGAAGCCGCCGGTATAGCCGCGCGACGCCGGAGCGGTCTCGACGATGCCCGGCCACGGGTTGTACATCTCCGAACTCCAGCAGCGCCCGGTGGAGCTGTTGATGATCCCGGCCAGCACGCCGGTGTCGATGCCCAGGGCATCACCCAGGGCCATGGCTTCGCTGACGCCGACCATGGAAATTCCCAGCAGCAGGTTGTTGCAGATCTTGGCGATCTGCCCGGTGCCGACTTCGCCGCAATGCACGATATTGCGGCCCATCTGCGCCAGTACCGGTTGCAGCGTGGCAAACAGCTCGGGCGTGGCACCGACCATGAATGTCAGGGTGCCGGCAGCTGCGCCGCCCGTACCGCCAGACACCGGCGCATCGGCCATGGCCACGCCTTGTTTGGCAGCAGCGCTTGCTACTTCACGCGCCGTCTGTGGGTCAATGGTGCTGCAATCCACTGCCGGAACGCCTTCGCCAATCCCCGCGAGCACGCCGTTTTCACCCAGCCACACACTGCGCACATGCACGGCGGCCGGCAGCATGGTAATCACCAGCTCCGCACCTTGGGCCGCCTCACGGGCGGAGGCGCTGATGCTGCCGCCCAGTTGCTCCAGCTCCGCCAGCACGATGGTGTTCAGGTCGACCAGCTTGAGGTCATGACCGGCCTTGATCAGGTTGCGTGCCATCGGCGCGCCCATGTTGCCCAGACCGATAAATGCGATTTTCATGGACCACTCCTTAGCGCAAGTTGATGGTGGTGTTCACACCGTCGTTGACGCTGTTGTCATCAAACCAGCGACTGGTGACCGTCTTGGTCTGAGTGTAGAACTGCACCACTTGCTTGCCATACGGGCCGAGATCGCCAAGCTTGGAACCGCGCGAGCCGGTAAAGCTGAAGAACGGGACCGGCACCGGGATCGGGATGTTGATGCCAACCTGGCCGACGTCGATTTCATTCTGGAATTTACGTGCCGCCGCACCGCTCTGGGTGAACAGGCCAGTGCCGTTGCCAAAGGGGTTGGCGTTGACCAGGGCGATGGCCTCGTCCAGCGTATTGACCTCCAGCACCACCAGCACCGGGCCGAAGATTTCCTGGGTGTAGATCTGCATGTCGGTGGTCACCCCGGAAAACAGGGTTGGGCCGACGAAGTTGCCCTGCTCGTAGCCGGCCACACTGATGTCGCGCCCGTCCAGCTCCAGCTTCGCACCTTCCTTGATGCCGCTTTCGATCAGGTCGAGGATGCGCGCCTTGGCGCGTTTCGAAATCACCGGCCCAACGTCGGTACCCGGCTCACTGCCGGCATTGACCTTGAGTTTCTGCGCCAGTGCTTTCAAATCAGGCAGCCATTGCTTGGCCGCGCCCACCAGCACCACCACAGACGTGGCCATGCAGCGTTGACCCGCTGCGCCGAAACCGGCACCGACCAGCGCATTCAACGCCTGTTCGCGGTTGGCGTCCGGCAGCACCACGGCATGGTTCTTCGCGCCCATCATCGACTGCACGCGCTTGCCATGTTTGCCCGCCAGGTCGTACACGTGAGTGCCGACCGCAGTCGACCCGACGAAGGACACCGCCTTGATGTCCTTGTGGGTGCAGAGCGCATCCACCACATCCTTGCCGCCGTGCACCACGTTGAGCACGCCCGCCGGAACGCCCGCTTCGATCGCCAGCTCCACCAGCAGCAGGGTCGACAGCGGATCCTGTTCGGAAGGTTTCAACACGAAGGTATTGCCGCAGGCAATGGCCATCGGGAACATCCACAGCGGAATCATCGCCGGGAAGTTGAACGGAGTGATACCGGCGCACACGCCGATCGGCTGGCGCAGGGTGTAGGTGTCGACGCCGCTGGCGACGTTCTCGGCAAACTCGCCCATCTGCAGGGTGCCGATGGAACAGGCATGCTCGACCACTTCCAGGCCACGGAAAATATCGCCTTCAGCATCGGCAATGGTTTTGCCCTGCTCGTTGCTCAGCACCACGGCAATGCGCTTGGAGTGCTCGCGAATCAATGCCTGGAGCTTGAGCATGATGCGCATGCGCGCGCCGATCGGCGTCAGCTTCCAGGTCTGGAAGGCGCGATGGGCAGCGGCAATGGCTGCGTCGACTTCCGAGGCGGTGGCAAACGGAACCTTGGCGAGCACTTGCTGAGTCGCCGGGTTGACGATGTCGTGCCACTCGGTGGATTGCGACTCGACCCACTCGCCGTCGATCAACAGCTTGACCTTCTGCACGGTGGTTTCGTTGGGCGTGAGCGATGCGTTCATGTTGGGTCTCCTGGACTTGTTGTTATCAGGGAGCCAAGGCGAGAAAGTCGCCTTGAGATGAGGCGTGTGTCGCGAATTGGTTGTCGGACGGTTTTTGGAGTATAGATGTGCAAACTTCTAATAAGAACGCACATAAAAGCCGGTCCATCATGCAAAAAAACATCACGTCTCTAGGCTCGCTGAATTGGGATGACCTCAAGTTTTTCCTCGAAGTCGCCCGCACCCGCAAGGCCAGCACCGCCGCCAAGCGCCTGGCAGTGGACTACACCACGGTGTCGCGGCGCATCAGTTCGCTGGAAACGGCGCTGGGCACACTGTTGTTCGAAAAATCCCGCACCAGCGGTTTTGTGCTGACGGCCGAAGGCCAACGACTGCTGGGTTATGCCGAATCGATCGAGAGCACCCTGCACATGGCCTGCGAGCAGGTGTCTGGCTCCGGGGTGGCGTTATCCGGGCATGTGCGCATGGGCTGCACCGAAGGGTTCGGCAGCTTTTTCATCACCCCGCAGCTGAGCCATTTCGTCGACGCCTACCCGGCGATCTCGGTGGATATCCTGCCGCTGCCGCACTTCATCAGCCTGTCCAAGCGCGAGGCCGACATCGTCATCGCCCTGGAGCGCCCGGAGCATGGCCCGTACGTGTGCTGCAAATTGTGCGACTACCGCTTGCAGCTGTACGCGACCCAGGACTACCTCGACCAGCACCCGCCCATCCGCCGTCCCAGCGACCTGGCCAAGCATGCGTTCATCAGTTATGTGGATGACCTGGCGTTCAGCTCGGAGCTGCTGTACCTGGCCAACGTACTGCCCAGCGCCAGCGCCAACCTGCGCAGCACCAGCGTCATCGCGCAGTTCGTGGCGGCGCAGCAAGGGCGCTCGCTAGCGATTTTGCCATGCTTCCTGGCGGCGCAGGATCCAAGGCTGCTGCCGGTGTTGCCGGCAGAGATCAACATCACGCGACAGTTCTGGATGTACTGCCGCGAGGACCTGCGCAAGCTCAAGCGGATCACCCTGCTATGGGACTACATCCGCGGGGTGACCGAGCAGAATCAGGGCCTGTTGATGGGTGAAAGCCGCGAGATGCTGTTCGCCGATTAGCCGGCGGATACCACATCGACACACGGCGGTTCTCGGTGCGGCCGGCAAGTCGGCCAGTTTGCGTTACTGGCCGGGGGCCTCATCCAGTTCAAGCATCAGCCCACTCAGGCGCTTGACCTTGCGCCGCACGGCCTCTTCGAAGACGCCGGCCCGGGGTTCTATCAGGGTGAACCAGTTTTTTGCCCGGGTGATTCCGGTGTAGATCAGCTCCTTGGTGAGGACCGGGTTGAGGGCGTCCGGGAGGATCAGTGCGGTGTGGGCAAACTCTGAGCCCTGGGATTTGTGCACCGTCATCGCGTACACGGTTTCGACGTCATTGAGCCGGCTCGGCAGTACAAAACGCACACCACCTTGACCATCGTTGCGCGGGAATGCCACGCGCAACACCTGCTTTCCGGCTTCAGGCCCCTCGCGTTCCGGTAGCTTGAGCGCGATGCCGATGTCACCGTTCATCAGCCCCAGACCGTAGTCGTTACGCGTCATCAATACCGGGCGTCCTTCGTACCACTGCTGATCGTTATCGATCAATCGGGCCTTGAGCAGCGCGGCGGTCACTCGCTGATTCAGGCCTTCCACGCCCCAGGGGCCCTTGCGTACGGCGCAGAGCAACTGGAAGGCGTCGAACGCCTGCAGCACCTGGCGAGCCCAGTCGGCCCAGCAAGGATCTTCAAGGGCTCGGCCAGGCGCCGGGCGCTGCTGGCGCAGCAGGCCGAGGTAATGCCGATAACCCTGCGGCCCATCGCCGTGACCTTCAAGCAGCAAACGCTCCAGCGCCCGGTCCTGTTCGCCCTTGAGCGACAGGCTGAACACGTCGTCGTGGCTGCGGGTGGCCAGCAGTTTGCGCGCCTCTTCAGGCTGCTGCTGATTGACCCGGCGAGCCAGCTGACCAATGCCGCTGCCCTCCCCGAAGCGGCGAGAATGGCGCAGCATCACCACTTGTTGCGCCAGCGGGTGAACGCCTTGGGTATCCTCGTGCAGGTCGCTGTTTGCCAGGCTTTCGCCACTGACCTGCTCCAGCCACTGGCGAGTCTGCGGGCTGTACCAGCCGGCTTCCGCGTCACGGCACAGATCGCCCAGCACGGCGCCCGCTTCAACCGACGCCAGCTGATCCTTGTCACCCAGCAGCACCAGTCGCGCATGGGCTGGCAGGGCATCGAGCAGATTGGCCATCATCTCCAGGTCGATCATCGACGCTTCATCCACCACCAGCACATCAAGTGGCAGGCGATTGCCCGCGTGATGCCGGAAGTGCCGCGTCCCGGGCCGGCTGCCGAGCAGGCGGTGAACCGTGGTGACGTCCGAAGGAATTTTCGCCCGGACCGCTTCGCTGACTTCCAGCGTCCTGACCTGCTGGCTGATGGACTCGGTCAAGCGCGCCGCCGCCTTGCCCGTGGGTGCCGCAAGACGGATGCGCAGCGGCTGGCCAGCCTCCACTGCGGGCGCCTGGAGCAACGCCAGCAAACGCACGACGGTGGTGGTCTTACCGGTCCCGGGACCTCCGGTGACGATACTGAATGCACTGCGGGTCGCCAGGGCGCAGGCGAGTTTTTGCCAGTCGATCACTTCACCCGGCCTGGCGGGACCGAACAGGCCGGTGAGGCGCTGGCTCAAATCCGCAGGGGTCACTTCGTGCTCAGCCAGGCGCTGGCGCAATGACAGGTCGATGCGTCGTTCGTACGCCCAGTAGCGCCGCAGATACAGGCGTTTACCCGACAGCACCAAAGGCCTTTGCTGAGCATTCTCGCGTCCGTCGGCCGCCAATGCGACCAAGGGGCTGACCGCGAGCGCCTTGCACCAGTGAGCGCCATCCAGCGCCTCGAGCAATTGCGAAGGCAACACCATCGAGCCGCCTTGCACATCGCCTTCGGGTGGCAGGGACAGGGCAAAATCCGGTTCCTTGAGAGTCTCGTACAGATCCAGGCACACATGCCCGTGACCCAGCTGGTGGCTGGTCAGCGCGGCCGCCAGCAATACCAGGGGATCGTCATCGGGCGCCAGCTCATGCAGGAAGGCCACGAACGCCTTGTCCAATGCACGCAACCAGCCGCGCTCGACCCAGCGCGTGAGCAACAGCAGCAAGTCTTCGGCGCGGCTCAAGGGTGCGAGGTCGGCCAGGCTTTCAGCCGCCAGTGAGGTGGGCAGCAAATCGGCGAAGGTGCGACTCATAGCAGTTCTCCCTGTTCCCAGGCGGGTTCGGCCTTGGGCTGCGGCTTGCCCTGGAACAGGCGATCAAGGTGTTCGATCAACTCCCTTGGCGGACGGGCGAAATAAACCCCCTGGCTGGCTGCACGGGTGCCGCGCAGGAACAGGTACAACGCACCGCCCACGTGACGGTCATAGTCGTAATCGGCCAAACGCGCTTTTAGCTGGCGATGCAGGGCCAGCAGGTACAGCACGTACTGCAGGTCATAGCGGTTGTCGAGGATCGATTGCTCCATCGCTTGCCCGGTATACGCCGAGTCATCGACACCCAGCCAGTTGGATTTGTAATCAGCCACGTAATACCGACCTTCGTGTTCGAACGTCAGGTCGATGAAACCCTTGAACATGCCGTTAAGCAATACCGGTTCTGCCGCAACCCGCGCGACACCGTTGTGGGTGTATTGGCGCACCAGCTCATCGAGTTTCAGCACGTCCACCTTGTGGCTGGCGAACCAGAATTCCATCTCGACCCGGTACTGGGTCAGGTGCTCGAACACGACCGGGGCCTGCCCTGCCCCCAGGTGCAGGGGCGATTTGAGCAAGTGCTGCAGCCAGTCGCTCAAGGTGGTAATCCAGCCTTCCCAGCCGCGCCGATTACAGCGACGCGCAATGGCGTCTTCAACCGCTTGTGGGTTGGCGCAAAAGCCTTCACCACCGGCCCATTCCAGCAGCCCATGGAGAAAGGTGCCGGGGCCTGGGCCGCGAGGGAATCGATGGATGTCCGCGCCGCCGGCCGCCACTTCACGCGGAGCATTGGGGTCGAGGCGTTCGTCGTCGAACAGTTTCTGTGCCTGAGGGTTTTCCGGTGCTTCGTCGCTGCCGATACTCAAGCTGTCGCCGATACGCAAGGCGCTGTAGGAGGCGATCCACCAGTTTTCACTGGCACGGCGTTTGGGCATCAGCGGCGCGAGCAGGCGCGCGTCGTTCTGCGGTGGCTGGTAGTGCTCGGCGTTAGCAAGCGGGACTTCGCAATAACGCAGGGCCGGGCAATCTTGCTGAAGGTCTTCCAGCCAGCGTTTTAAACCGGCAGATTCCGCCAGCATGGCACCGCCACCCAATAGATAACCCAGTGCCGACAGATGCAGCACCGAGCTGTTGTGATTGCCTCGCTTGAGATCCGTGACACCAAGCCAGCAGGCGTGCTGCGCCCGGGTCAGGGCGACATACAGCAAGCGCAAGTCCTCGGCCAGGCGCTCGTGATCAGCCAGTGCGATCAATTCGGCCGTCGGCTTCAGGCTCATCTGCGCCTTGCCGTTGGCATCGTGGTAGTGCAACGGCAGCCGACTGCCGTCCACCGGCTTGGCCGAGCAAATGAACGGCAGGAACACCAGGGGATATTCCAGGCCCTTGGACTTGTGAATGGTCACGACCTTGACCAGTTGCTCGTCGCTCTCCAGACGCAGTATCTGCTCTTCCCCCGCCTGGCCGGATAGCGCCAGGTGCTCGGACAGGTGCCGAATCAGCGCCTGCTCGCCATCGAGTTCAGCGGCAGCCTGCTGCAGCAGTTCGGACAGGTGCAAAAGATTGGTGAGAATTCGTTCGCCATCGCTGCGGGCGATCAATGTCTGCGGCAACTTGAAGTCGTGCAGCAGGCGTCGCAGCATCGGCAAGACGCCCTGCTTGCGCCAGAGCTCACGGTAGCTGCGGAACTGCATGACCCGCGCTTCCCATGCCAGCTCATCCTGATTGAGCCGTTCAAGTTCGACCAGAGACAGGTTCAACGTGATGCAGGCCAATGCAGCGCGCAACGGCCGCTCGACATCCGGCTCGGCGCAGGCCTTGAGCCAGGACAGCAGGTCATGGGCCTCCTGCGCGGCGAACACTGAGTCCTTGTCTGACAGGTAGACACTGCGAACGCCACGGGCCGACAGCTCGGCGCGTACGGCCTGGGCTTCCTTGCCGTCGCGCACCAGGATGGCGATATCCGCCGGCAGCAGGCCTCTGAAATCCTTGCCGTCCTGATGGAATCCTGACTGGCGCTGTTGCCCGCTGTTGAGCAGCGCGGTGATTTCACTGGCGCAGGCGGCGGCCAATTGTTTGCGGTAGACCGCGCCCGACAGCGGTTGCTCGCCAGGCAGGTGCCAGATGTTCAGGGCCGGCACCGGGCTGCCCTGTATCTGCAGCACTTCCTTGCGGCCCTGGGATTGGACCGGCAGAAATGGCACGGGATTTTCGCCGTTGCGTTCACGGAACAGGAACGCGCCGCGCCCCAGTTCACGCCTCTCGGCACGTTCGAACACATGATTGACCGCCTCGACCATGCCATGGCTGGAGCGGAAGTTGGTCCCCAGGGTATGCAGCCGGCCAGTGGTGGCCTGGCGCGCCCGCAGATAAGTATGAATATCGGCGCCACGGAAGGCGTAGATCGCCTGCTTGGGGTCGCCGATCAGGAACAGGCCGCAGTCGGGGTTGTTGTCTTCGATGCGATAGATGGTTTCGAAAATCCGGTACTGCACCGGGTCGGTGTCCTGGAACTCGTCGATCAAGGCCACCGGAAACTGTTCGCGAATCAGCGTGGCGAGGCGCTCGCCACCTTCGGCTTGCAGGGCGGCATCGAGGCGCAGCAGCATGTCATCGAAGCCCATCTCGGCACGGCGCCGCTTCTCTTCTTCGAACCGGGTACCCACCCATTGGGCCGCGTGTTGCAGCACGGCCGCATCGGGAGTCGGCAGGTTATCCAGACTGGCCTTCAGCCCCGGCATCGCATCCAGCCCCGGGTGACTTGGCACTTCGCCCTTCCAGGCTTCGGCCATGCCGTCCGGGGTCAGGCGGGTGAAGCCGGTGCCGATGTCCAGTTGCTCCAGCGATTCGTCCGCGGCCCAGGCCTGGATCTTTTCAAACCAGGGTTCGAAATAACGCGCCTGCATCTTGCGCCCGTCGACGCTCTTGCTTGCGACGCCCTGGTGGCAGATGGCGAGCAGCTCCTGTGCCCATTGAGTCCAGGGCATCTTCAGCTCAAGCAATGCCGCCCGGCGTTCCTGCAGGCATTCGGTAATCAGTTGCGCAGGATCTTTGCCGGCAGTGGTGCCACGCTCACTGGCGAACAGCCCACGCACACGCGGCAACAACGCCGCCGGCCCCCCCCAGTTTCCACGCACCCAGCTCAGTGCATCGCCTTGCATGGGGTAGCAGAACAACCGCCAGTAATCGCGCAGGACTTCACCCAGCAAGTCGCTGTGGTCAGTTTCCAGGCTCTGGGTAAACAGGCTGCCACTGTCGAACGCGTGCTCGCGCAACATGCGCTGGCACCAGCTGTGGATGGTCGAGACAGCGGCTTCGTCCATCCACTGCGCCGCGATGTCCAGGCGGTTGGCACATCCGGCCCACTGTTCCCCCGGGTATTGATCACGCAGGTCGGCGATCAGGGCGTCTGGTGCAGTTATTTCATCGCGGAAAAAGCGCGCCGCTTCAGCCAGGCGCGTGCGGATGCGTTCGCGCAGCTCCTTGGTCGCCGCGTCGGTGAAGGTCACGACGAGGATCTGCGGCGGCAGCAGTTCACGGCCGAAACCGGTGGACTCGCCACCGTGGCCCAGGACCAGGCGCACATACAATGCGGAGATGGTAAAAGTCTTGCCGGTGCCGGCGCTGGCTTCGATCAGCTGGCTGCCGCGAAGCGGAAAAGCCAGGGCCAGTGGCGTCTTGTCGGTCATGCGCGCGAGTCCTCGCTGTTCAACGAACGCCAGGGAGCTTGCAGCAGCGGTCGATACAATGCATCGCACCACCCGGGGAATGATTCATCCGCCGTGAGCGCGTCGTAGTCCTTGAACTGCCGGGCCAGCGCAGCACTTTCACGCCGTTCGCCGTCAGTGGTCAGGCCATCGCCTTCATAGGCTTTGCGAGCGGCGGCTTCGGCCTTCAGCGGGTCGGTCTGACCCAGCCAGGCAAAGGCCGTTTTCACGGCAATCGGCAGCGGCTGGCACATGCCGGTTTTCCAGGCCAGCAGCAGATCGCCCAGAATGCCCAAAGCCTGTGCCTGCTCCATTGGGGCCAGCAGCAGACTGTCGTCACTGGCCACCAGCGCGGTGGTCATTGGCCAACCGCTGGCGCAAGCCACCAGATGGTTGACCCAGGGGCGCGTGAGCCGATGCCATTTACGCGCCTTGATCGCACCAATGCTGTTGGGGATAGTTGTCACCGACAACAAGCCGCCATCGGCACGCTGATGCAGGCCGCTTAGCCAGCCCTCCAGGCGCAGGCCTTGGGACTCCAGGTTCAACGGCAACGCGCTGGCGAGCGGGGTCGGCCACAACGTCAGCAGTTGTTGATAACGCTGCAGCAGGTCCGGCAGCGGTTCGATCAGTTCCCGTTGCAGGTATTCGCCAAAGCCGGCCATGGGCAGCAGGCCACTGTTCTGCAGGCGGATGGCGTGTGCAGCCAGTGTCTGATCCACGAAATCGGGTTGCCCCAGTGCCGCCTCCAGCAAACTGTCGCTGAGGCTGTAGCGTTGCAGGGCATCGAGGACAAAAGGCTCTTCATTGGCCAGGGGGGCTTCGGCCGCTTCAAAGAATATCTTCAAGCGTTGGCTGAAGAAGTGGCGCACCGGATTGCGCAGGAAATCCTGAAGTTGCCCCAGGCTCAATGGCTCTTCCTGGACGTAGGGTTCAAGGGTCTCGAACGCGGCATCCACGGCACTGGCTTGATGGAGGGTCTGCCATTCGCTGGCATAGCTGAACAGCCCATCGCCCTCATGGAAATAGCGGGCGCTGAAAGGCTGTAGCGGGTGTTCCTGGGTCATGGCTTCAAGCAGGTCCTGGGACTCATCGGCCGAGTGCCAACCGCTGGCCAGGTGATCGCGAAGCTGGCCGATCAGTACCGAGGCCGGACGTTCGCTGTTGTCGCGAATGCTACGGCCTACCCAGCTGATATAAAGCTGATCACGGGCAGAGAGCAGGGCTTCGAGCAGGAGATAACGGTCGTCTTCGCGCCGGGATCGATCGCCGGGGCGGTAGTCGCTGCCCATCAGGTCGAAGTCCAGCGGCGGTTGCGCGCGAGGGTAGTCGCCGTCGTTCATGCCCAGCAGGCACACCAGTTTGAACGGGATGGCCCGCATGGGCATCAAGGTGCAGAAGTTGACTGCCCCGGCCAGGAACCGCTGGGATAAACGCCCCTGATCGAGGCCCGCGAGCCAGGCTTCGCGAACCACGGTCAGGGGCAACTGGTCATGCAGCCCAACCGACTCACAGGTCTCCAGCCAGGTTTCGCGCAACTCTTCCAGCTGGGCGAGCAAGTAGTCGTCGTGTTCGTTGCTGGCCTGGAAAAACAACTGGATCAACGCTTGCAGGCGCATGCCCCATTGCCCGGGAGCTGCAGGAGAGGCCAGTTCATGGTGAGCAATGTCCAGCGCATCGAGCAGCGCTACCAGCGGCCCGATCAGCGCGGCATCCAGGCCGCCGATCTCGTCATAGGGCTCGATGCCGCCGTAGGCACCAGAGCTGCCTACCGCGTAACCGAGCAACATCCTGCGCAGGCCGAAACGCCAGCTGTTTTGCTCAAGCTCGGCGGGCAAGCCGAGACTGGCGCGCTGCTCGGCATCCATGCCCCAGCGGATGCCCGCACCTTCGATCCAGCGATGCAGGGTCGGCAGGTCCCGCTCCTCAACTCCGAATCGCGACCGCAATGCAGGAACGTCCAGCAGATCGAGGATCTCGCTGACGGGGAAACGACTGTCAGGCAGTTTCAGCAAATGCTCGACGGCGATCAGCAATGGATCGCGACCGCGTTGGCCCTGATCGGCGAGTGTGAACGGTATGAAGCGCTGGTCCCTGTGCTCCAGCTGGCCGAATACTGCGCGAATATGCGGGGCATAGCTGTCGATGTCCGGCACCATGACGATGACGTCACGGGGTCTCAGATCAGGATTAGCACTGAAGCGCGCGAGCAACTGGTCGTGGAGAATTTCCACTTCCCGCTGGGCGCTGTGGGCGATGTGAAAACGGATCGACTGATCATGCTCAAGATCAACAGCCGGCCAGAGCTCGCGGGTTTCACCCAGGGGGCGCAGTTCGAGGATGTCGTCCTGCAGTTGATTGAGCATGTTCAGCGGCGTGCTGTCGCTGAACAGGTCGATGCGACCGTCGCGAAACGCCGAGCGATAGCTGTTGGGATCGTCGTAGCTGTCGAGCAGGTTGATGTAGTCACGACCTTGCTTACCCCATGCCGCCAGCAATGGATGCGCATGCTGATGGAGCGTTTGCGGGTCGAGTACAACGGGCATTCCGTTCTTGCGCGCCTGACGCTTGTATTGGTGCCGTAACAGGTCTTTATCGGCGACGATGTCTGCCCAATGGTGACGACATGGGTTGTGCACGCACAGCAGGACCTGGCTGAAACGGGCCAACCCGGCCAGCGCTTCCAGGGCCTGGGCAGGCAGCGAGGAAATCCCGAATACGATCACCCGCGAAGGCAGCCCCGCAGGCGCTTCGTCCAGGCTATTGATGCGCTCGATAAACCGTTGGTGCACGCCCGCACGGCTTTGCGCCATGCCCTGCTCACCCACATCCAGCAACAGTGCGCGCCACAACTCCGCTTGCCAGGCGTTGGCCGGCGTCAGCGGCGTGGCTTCGCCGCGTCCATTGCGTAACTGGTGTCGACCTTCCGCCCAGTCTTCAAGCCAGTCGGCGCGGTAGACCTGGTATTGGTCAAACAGGTCGGCCAGGCGTTCGGACAGCTGATAACGCTTGCGCAAGTCGGTGTCGTTGGTGAGGAAGCGTTGCAGGGGCTCGAAGTGAGGCTGATCGATCACCTGCGGCAGCAGGCGCATCAGGCGCCAGGTCAAGGGCGCTTTATCGAGCAAGGATTTGACCGGAATTTCCTCGCGACCAAGGACCATGCGATACAGCTGCCACATGAAACTGCCGGGCAGCTGCACGTCTATGGCAGCGGCAATTCCGCAGCCGCCCGTATCGTCGTCTTCAGGGTCTTCTGCCAGTGCCAGCTTGAGCCATTGGGCAATGCCGTTGCTCTGGACCAGGGCGATTTCGTTTTCCAGGGGGGCCAGCGGGTACCGCCGCATCCAGCTCACTACCAGGCTGCGCAACTCGTCCAGGCGGTTGCCGTGAACCACCATAAAACCAGCACTGAGGGACGTCGCGTCCGGCATAAAGGCTTCCTTGGAAAAATACAAACGCCAGGGCGAACCTTAGCATTGTCGGCAGACTGTGGCAGCCGGGAGCGGCCCGGTGTTGATGCGGGAATTTTCTCGCGGACAAAAACAAAACCCCTACCTGCATACGCAGATAGGGGTTTCGGAATTTAATCTTGACGATGACCTACTCTCACATGGGGAAACCCCACACTACCATCGGCGATGCATCGTTTCACTGCTGAG